>JBAYMW010000093.1:0-6263 GCA_041663405.1 Candidatus Omnitrophota bacterium
CCCAGGGTTCGGAATGGTGCATCGCGGCAAGAAGCTCGGAAGGGGCCAAGGTTATAAGGGCGGCCGATTGGGCTAAGGAGGCCCCCGGTTCTGAGGCTATGATAGCGGTGGAGATGTCGCTCGAACCCGGAGAATCGAGGACCGTGCCGATAGTCATCGCGTGGGATTTCCCGGTGGTTAAGTTCGGCGACCCGTACAAGACCGGGACGGAATGGTGGAGGAAATACACGGAATATTTCGGACGCAACTCTTCCGGCTCTTTTGAGATAGCAAAGGAGGCATTGCTAAATTACGTTGAATGGGAGAGGCAGGTCGATAAATGGATGGCCCCGGTCATTAACAGCGATAAATACCCGGAGTGGCTGAAGACCGCCGCTTTCAACGAATTATATTATACGCAGTTCGGCGGGACCTTTTATGAATCGGGCCTGAAGTCCGGCCATGACAGGGAATACATGGGCCTGCACGAGGATGACCATAAGTTCTTCGTGATGGAATCGATCGGATATCCTTATTGCGAGACGTTCGACGTACGCCACTATTGCCAGGTCCTTACCCTTAAGTTCTGGCCGCAGATAGAGAGGGATATCCTCAGGTGCGTAGCCGACGGCATAACGCATTTCGACGCGCTGCACCAGACGCCGCATGACTTTGGCGTGCCTACCGAGGACCCGTTCTTCAAGTTCGACACATACGGAACGAACAAGCTGCACTGGAAGGACCTTCACGCGAAGTTCATACAGCAGGTGGCGAGGTATTATTATGTGCATGAGGACAGGGAGTTCCTCGATTACTGCTGGCCGGCGGCCAAGATGACCTATGAATACATGAGATCGCAGGATACCGACGGCGACTGCCTGCCGAACAACAGCGGCTCCGACAATACGTACGACGCGTGGGGGCTCTACGGGACAAGCCTGTTATGCGGCGGCCTCTGGGTCGGCGCGCTTGAGGCGATGGAGAAGCTCGCGTATGTCGAGAAGGATGATATCATAAAGGAAGTCATCGCCACTCTCGACAAGGCGAAGCCGAACCTCGATAAGCAGCTCTGGTCGGAGCAGAAGCAGTATTACCGCATCGATACCGCCGGGAAGCATTCGGACGCTATAATGGCCGACGGCCTGAACGGCCAGAGGTACTGCGAGGTGATGGGGCTCGACGATATACTGCCGCGCGAGAGGATGGTCAAATACCTGAAGAAAGTCTACGAGATGTGCGTCGTCCCGCTGGATGATTATAACGGCGACGGCGTCGGCGACTGCGGCGCGATGAACAGCAAGAACGCGGACGGCACCGAGATAGACATAAACATGGCCAAGGAGATATGGCCCGGCTCCACGTATTTCCTGGCCGCCACGATGTACCGCATGGGCCTGAAGGAAGAGGCCCTGAAGACGGCTTACGGATGCTATTACATGGTTTACGGGCACGAGAAGAGCGCCTATTGGTTCAACACTCCCGAAGCGTGGCATAACGGCGGGCACACCCCGAGGCCGTCCAAGCCCGAACAGTACCAGAGGGCGCGCGCTGTGTGGGAATTCCTGCTGGAGATCCACGACCCCTACAGGGACCGTCCCTAGATATCCTTCTCGCCCTCGATCTCCATCGGGCGGATGCGCATCACGCTGAAGAACAAGTCCAGGCTTTTTATCCTCTCGACCCTCCTGACTTCTTTTATATGCGGAAGTATCGACAGGCAAAATACCGCGCGCAGCAATCCCGATAGCGCGAAGAGCGTCAGGATCCTGTGCCCGAACAACGGAGGCAGGTTCACGGCCAGGAAGCCGCCGAGGAGCGCTCCCGCGCATATGGAAGTGCCGTTGATGACGTTCAGGTAAGCGACGCACCTCGTCCTCTTCTCGGGCATTACCGCGTCGTAAACGAAATTGAATATTGAGAGGTTATATCCCGCCCAGACGAACCCGGAGAAGACCTGTATTATTATAAGGTACGCGACGCTGTGGCCGAACAGCCACAGCACCGGGATCAGCGGGATAAAGAACGATGCAAGGCGTATTATCTTCATGTTCCCGACGACATCCGCGTGCCTTCCCCATATGCCCATCGTGAGCAGCGTGGCTATCGTAGGGCTTATCACTATTACGGTATAGGTCGCGTAGCTTAAGTTCAGGTCCCTGAGCATATAGACCGCGAAGAAAGGCCCCGACATGTTCACGGCGAAACTTATGCTCGCGACATAGAAGACGAACTTCGCGAAATTGGATTCCCTGACCCTGCTGACGAAATCCCAAAAAGTGAAGTAGTGCTCCCTGGTTATCTTTATCGGAGGCTCATACATCCTCTTAAGGAAAGACCAGGATGTGAATCTCGCGACGAGCGCGAGGCCCAAAATAACCATGAAGCCGGTCAGATTGTCCTTGCCGAAGATATTCAGTATAAACCCGGCAAGGAACGCGCAGGTTATCGTTATTATCCCGAGGAGCCTGTTGCGCCAGCCGAAATACCTGCCCCTGCTGCGGCGGGGGATATGGTCCGACATCAGGCTTGTCCACGCGGGGCCCGGGAACGCGTTGAACGATGCCGCCATCGTCACGAACGCGACGAGCCAGAAGACCCTGTGTGTCCTGAACAGCAGCGGTATCAGAGCTATCGGCAGGAACATCAGCGCGTGGAAGAAGACGGATATAGTTATTATGCGCATGCGGCTCTTCAGATGTTCGGTGACATCTGCGGATTTCAGCTGTATGAGTGAAGCTATTAAGTTAGGGAAGGCGGTCAGCATGCCAATTTGTTCCGAGGAGGCCTTCAGCGCGACCGCGAACGGAGTTATATACTGTTCGGTAAAACCCGTGAACGCCGCGCAGAAAGCGCCGTCTATGAAGGAATTCCTTAAACTCTGCCTGATCTTTCCCTTTTTGTCCATAACGCCGATATTATAGCATAACCCGCCGGCATTGACATATCTTCGATGCGCTGTTAGAATCAACGCATGGATAATACCTCGATCAAGCTTACCAAGAAGGGGACCGCCTGGAACAGGACCGGCCATCCGTGGGTCTATAAGGATGACATCGAAAAATACGACCCCTCCGGGCTTTCGGGGAATATTGTGGCAGTCACCGATAACCGCGGGGATTTTCTCGGGAAAGCTTTCTTCAACGAGAAGTCGAAGATCGCCCTGCGCCTGATCACGGGCGAGGATATTGCCGTCGACGCGGCGTTCTGGCGCAAGAGGATATCCGAAAGCATAGAGGCGAGGAGCGGCATAAAGGACGCGGACGCCTACCGGCTGGCCCATTCCGAGGCCGACGGCCTGCCGTCGCTCATAATCGACAAGTATGCCCAACACCTCTCCGTCCAGACGCTCTGCCTGGGTATGGATAAGATAAAGAATGTGATCACCGAGGTTTTAGTCGACCTTCTGAAGCCGAAGTCCATAATCGCGCGCAATGATTCCGCGACCCGCAAGCTTGAGGGGCTGGATGAGTCGAAGGAGGTGCTCTACGGAAAACCGCCCGAAACGATCGAAGTAAGGGAGGGAAAGATAAAATATGCTGTCGATATAATGAACGGCCAGAAGACGGGCGCATACCTCGACCAGCGCGAGAACCATATAGCCGTTGAAAAATACTCGAGGGGGTCCGTGCTCGACTGTTTTTCATACCAGGGGCTCTTCTCGATGCATGCCGCCCTTTCGGCCGGGGATGTTACGGCCGTCGACTCGTCGGGGCAGGCGCTTGAAAAATTGAAAGAGAACGCGGCCCTGAACGGGCTTAAGAATATAGTAACGAAGGAGGGGAAAGTCCCCGAGATCCTGAGGGCTTACCAGGCCGAGGGCAGGCAGTTCGACCTGATAATACTGGACCCTCCCGCATACGCGAGGTCCAAGAAGGACCTGCAGGCCGCCGCGCGCGGATATATAGACATAAATTTCAGGGCGATGAAGCTGCTGAAGAGGGGCGGGCACCTGATGACCTGCTCATGCTCCTACAACCTCTCGGAAGGCCAATTCCTGGATATCGTCGACGAGTCGCTCTGGGAATCCCGCCGCCGCGCGAAACTGGTTGAAAAACGCCTCCAGCCCTCCGACCATCCTTTTTTGCTAAACTTCCCCGAATCTAACTACCTTAAATGCTTCGTGCTGGAGATGCTATAGTATAGGGACGGTTCTTGAGCTAAAGCTAGAAGTGTCCCTCCTCAATCTTTGTAGCTGCTCCACGGGTAATGCAGCGGATTGTTAACTATTTTTGCTCTAACAGGATTAGCCTCGATGTAGTTAACGCATCCGACAAGATATTCATCTTTCTGGATAACCATGCTTTTTCATCGAAGAAAACATCTTGTTTTTGGTTCCCTCTTGCTATAATATGATAGCAAGAGTTGTCTAAAATGATCCTTGCGCTTCTCGGGTTTTTCTTTCATAATTAATCGGGGACACTTCCCCGATTAGCTTGAGAACCGTCCCTGACTGAAGGAGAGATGTGAAAGTCGCCAGGATATACTCGCTGATATTCATACCTCCGCTGGCCCAATATGTCGTCACGCTCGAAGAGGTGGACGGTTCGAGGCTTGTTCCGATATGGGTCGGGATAAGCGAGGGGGCGGCGATAGCGACGGTCCTCGAAGGCGAGAAGTTCGCCCGTCCGCTGACGCATGACCTCACGGTAAGCCTTATAAAGTCATTGGGCGGTTCGATAGAGAAAGTCGTCATATCGGACCTTCGCGATAACGCGTACTACGCGAAGATCGTGGTCAGGCAGGCGGATAAGGCCCTCGAGATAGACTCCCGCCCGTCCGATGCGATGGCGTTGGCGGTCAGGACGAATTCCCCGATATTCATTGAAGACAAGGTGCTGGATATGTGCCCGGTCATCAACAAGCCGATAACCGCGGATGAGGTCAAGACGTTCGAGAAGGAACTGGAGAAGCTGCACCCCGACGAATTCTTCAAGAGGTTGGACGAGGAAGGCGGAAAGACAAAGGGCGGATTGGAGTGATATGGCCGTCGTGAATGATGAATTAAAGGAATCACCCCCTAAAACGGGAGATGTGATCCGTTTCGGGAGAGACGTCTGCGGCGACTTCCAGGCCGCGACATCGAAGGAATGGATAGAGACGAACGGCCTCGGAGGGTACGCGTCGTCGACGATAATCGGCACGAATACGCGGCGTTACCACGGCCTTCTCGTCGCGTCCGCAAGGCCGTCGCTTTCGCGCATGGTCATGCTCTCGAAGCTCGAGGAGACGCTTGTCCTGAAAGATGGCAGCCGTTACAACCTTTCCTGCAATAAATATCCCGGCATAATACATCCCGAGGGGCACAGGTACCTCGATGAGTTCCGCCTGGACCCGTTCCCGGTATTCACCTACAAGGCCGGCGATATAACGATAGAGAAGGCCGTATTCATGGTGCGCGGCGAGAATACGACGGTCATCACCTACAAGATATTAAGTTCGCCCGGTTACCTCGAGCTCCTGGTCAGGCCACTCATTGCCGCGCGCGATTACCATTGGCTCTCTATCGAAAATTCGAGCTTCAACAAGGGTGTGGACCGTCTTGACGGTTACATAAAGATGAAACCTTACAGCGAGTCCCCGATAATTTACCTCGCGAACAACGCGGACCGTTTCGAACAGGCCGGCTACTGGTACAAGTCGTTCGAGTACCAGCGCGAGAAGGAGAGGGGCCTCGAGTTCCACGAGGACCTCTACAGCCCGGGAGAGCTCGGCTTCCTGGTCAAGGAAGGCGATAAGGCATATATAGTCGCGTCGACCGAGGGGCGGAAGATGCGTTCGGTGGAAGTCCTTGAATCGAGCGAGGTCCTTCGCCATAACGAGATAGCGGAGGCCGTGGGCATGCATGATGACATCGCGATACGCCTCGCGAACAGCGCCGACTCGTTCTTCGTCAAGAGGGCGGACGGGCTTCCGACGATAGTCGCCGGCTACCACTGGTTCTGGGACTGGGGCAGGGACGCGCTGGTGTCGCTGCCGGGGCTCACGCTCACGCTCGGCAGGTACGACGAGGCGAGGGATATACTGCTCACGTTCGCGAAGTATTGCGACGAGGGGATGATACCAAACAGGTTCCCGGAAAAGTCGAAGGAGCCGGAATACAACAGCGTCGACGCCTCGCTCTGGTATTTCTGGGCGGTCCATAAGTTCCTCGAGTATACGAACGATTACGATTTCGTCGAATCGAACCTTCTCGGCTGCCTTGAGGAGATAATAAAATATTACATCAACGGCACGCGTTACGGGATAAAGATGGACCGCGACGGGCTGATCTCGACCTCGGACCC
>JBAYMW010000094.1:0-6246 GCA_041663405.1 Candidatus Omnitrophota bacterium
ATAGTTTTCGCGATGCTCCTTCCGATCTTCAGTATCGGACTGGGCGCAAAATAGGGAGGATAAAATGAGGAGAGGTTTCACGCTGATCGAGATAATGATAGTGGTAATTATTATCGCGGCGCTCGCTTCGATGGTAGTGCCGCGGCTTACGGGCCGCACCGAACAGGCGAGGACGTCCATAGCCGAGGCGGATGTCAGCTCCAGTATCGCGACGGGCCTCAAGCTTTACGAGCTCGATAACGGGAATTACCCGACGACGGAACAGGGCCTCAACGCCCTGCTCTCCAAGCCGTCGTCGAACCCGGCGCCGGGCAATTGGAACGGCCCGTACCTTGAAAAGAAGCCCGTCGACCCGTGGAAAGGCCAGTACCAGTATAAGTGCCCCGGCAGCCACAACGCGTCGGGCTACGACCTTTGGTCCAACGGCAAGGACGGCATCGAGGGGACCGCGGACGATGTCAATAACTGGAAATAGGGGTTTTACCCTCGTAGAAGTGCTTGTCGCGACGGTAATATTCGCCGCCGGCATAGTCGCGGTCAGCAGGGCATACGTGACGTCGGTCGGCGCGCTCGGCATCGGGCGTGACAGTACGCAGGCGCTGTGCCTGCTGAAGCAGAAGATGTCGGAGTTCGAATTTTCCGCAATAGAGAACGACGGCCTCGCGGCAGGCGTATCGTCCGGCGCTTTCGAAGGAGATAACGCGGCCTACGAGTGGAATTGCGAGGTGAAGATCGCCTCATCTGAGCTTAACGAGCTCGACGTCGAGGTCCACAAAACCGGAGGCCAAAGGCAATTTAAGCTGGCGACATATGTCGATAAAAAGAAATAGCGGGTTTACCGCGGTAGAGCTGCTGGTGGCAGCCTGCATATTTTCGATGATGGCTTTCGCCGTCTATTCGGTCCTGTCCGTGGGCCTGAACGCGTATAAACGCATCAAGAACTTCGCGGGATCGCAGACCGACGCGCTCCTCGCGCTGGAGAAGATCGAAAGGGATATAAGCAGCACTTTCTCGATCAGCGGCATCGAGTTCACCGGAGGCGCTTCGAGCGTAAGTTTCCCGGATACCGCCGCGGCGTCAGGCCCGGTAGTCAAGGTGACATACTGCCTCGATGCGGCCACCGGCAACCTCATAAGGAAAGAGCAGTCTTATGCAGGCGCAATATCGAGGTCGGAGAGCGAAGGGATAACGTCGGCGGACCTCTCGCCGCTCCAAGAGTTGAAGTTCACGTACTGTTATTATGACGAGGGCAAGGAAACATGCGAGTGGAAAGAGGAGTGGTCGGGCCTCGAACCTCCGATAGCGGTCAAAGTGGAAGCGGCATTTGATTCCGGCGGGAAGACTGTGAGGGTGAAAAGGATTGTGCTCATACCGGTTTCGTTGTAAGGGAAGCATACTGATAATCGTGCTCTGGACGCTCTTTATCCTGGGCGCCCTCGCGATAGCCATAAATTCATACGTATGGCCCCAGCTGAATTTCGCCGGGAAGTTCAGGGACAGGACCAAGGCGCTGTACGCGGCAAAGGCCGGCGCGAAGGCCGTCATAGCTCAGGTGGTACAGGACAAGGATAAGAGTTTCGATTCGCTGAAGGACCCGTGGTACAGCGTATACGAAGGGGACGTGTCACTTAGGGACACTCCGTTCACCGTCTCCGTCGCGGACGAGGAGAGAAAGATAAATATCAATAAGGCGCCGCAGGCGGTATTGAAGGGCATATTCGCCGTTTCCGCGGGCCTGTCCGCGGACGATCCCGTTGCGGCGGAGATATCCGCCTCGATAATCGACTGGAGGGACGCGGACGACAAACAGCTTGAAAACGGCGCCGAAACAGGATACTATGCAGGTCTGAAGCCCGCGTATCCGTGCAAGAACGCGGATTTCCAGGTGCTGGATGAGCTGCTGCAGGTGCGGGGCATGACGCAGCAGATCTTCGACGCGTCAAAAGAGTACCTTACGGTATACGGTATCGGCGCAGTGAACATAAATACCTGCAGTACGCAGGTGTTGCGCGGACTCGGCGCAAGCGAGGATCTCGCGAAAAAGATCGTCGCGTACCGCAAAGGTCTTGACGGCGAGGAAGGCACCGACGACGACAAGGTGTTAGACAGCGTATCCGGCATTGTTACGGCGTTGAGCAAGTCCGGCGGTTTCTCGTCGCAGGAGCTTTCGCAGGTGGCGGCCCTGGTCGCCGCCGGCTCGATGACCGTGCGTTCGGATAATTTTACCGGCAGGTCCGACGGGGAGTCCGGCAACAAGACCTACGGCATAACGTTCACGTTCAACCGTAACGACGTAATAAAACGATGGAGATCCGATTGAGCAGCGTAACCTTCAAGAAGCCCGTGACGGTCATAGAGATCGGCAACGATTGGCTCAAGATCGCCGAGAACTCGCCGTCCGCGCCGGGCAGGGTCATCTCGAAGGTGAACCTAACGAAGCTAGCCCAGATAAACGAGCCGGTTGCTTCAGCCCTCTCGCGCATATTCAGGGAGAACAACCTCAACAGGCAGGGCGTTGTCACGTACCTTCCGCGCAACCTCGTGACCGTCAGGGTGCTCGAGTTCCCGTCCACCGATCCCAAAGAGATAAACGATATGGTGAGCCTGCAGGTCACGAAGCAGACGCCGTATTCGAAGGACGAGATATATTCTTCACATAAAGTAGTCTCTTCCGACAGGGAGGGTTATACGAAGGTCATGCTCGTAATAGCCCGCCGGAGCCTCGTGAGCGAGCGGGTAGACACGCTCTTAAACGCGGGCCTGACGGTCGAGAGGGTAGGCGTCAGCACCGAGGGCGTCTTCAACTGGTTTTGCGTGGCATATCCGAACGAGTTGACGGCGGACGTGCAGCGCTCGGTCGTGGTGCTCGATGTCGATTCGAACTATTCCGATTTCATGGTCGTCCGCAAGGAAGGGCCGGTCTTCACAAGGAGCATCCTTGTAGGCGCGAACCAGCTCATGGAAGAGTTCGAAAAATGGCAGGATAAGTTCGTCGAGGAGGTCAGGCATTCGATAGACCTCTACCAGGGCGAGCAGAGGGGCGCGAAGGTAGTGAAGGTGATGCTTAGCGGCGCCGGCAAGAACGTCAGGGATTTAAGCGAAGCGCTCGGGGCGAAGCTCGGTGTCCTCGTCGAGAATGCGGTCCCGGTAAAGAATATACGCGTTAAGGATGGCATGAACGTGCTGCAGGACCCAAACCTCAATTTCGTGTCCGTCTCGGCGCTCTTCGGCATCGCGGTCAGGCACAAGGAGCTCGACCTCGACATGACGCCGCATGACCTGCGCATCCAGAGGAAGACGGAGGAGAAGAGGAAGCAGCTTATGGTCATGGGCGTGCTCGCGACATCCATAGTCATGCTTGTCTCGCTTATACTGCTGACCTCGATATACAGCAAGAACGCCTACCTGAAACAGCTGAAAGACAGGATAGCCAAGATCGAGCCCGAATCGAAAGACGTCGAGCGGATGAGGAACAGGATAAACCTTGTCGCGAACAGGCTCGACGCGAAGGGCACGACGATCAACCTGCTTAGCGAGATATACAAGCTTACGCCGAGGGAGATATCGCTTTCGGCGATCAGCATAAGCGAGAGGGACCGCGCCACGCTCAAGGGCCGCGCGAACGCCCTGTCGGATGTCTATAAATACGCGAAGACGCTCCAGGATTCGAAATATTTCGAAAAGGTCAACACGAACTACGCAAATAAAAAGATCGAGAACAACGTCGAGTACGCCGACTTCGAGGTGGTCTGCTATTATGAGGCTAAATAGGCCATGAAAGAGATATTCACCAGGATGTCCGCCAGGGAGAAGGCCGGCATAGCGGCAGCCGCGCTGGTCATTTTTGTCATGTTCGTCGACAGGTTCATTGTAGACCCGATGACGGTAAGGATGAACCAGATCAACCGCGAGATAAAAGCAAGCGAGGGCGCCCTCAACGTTGACACGGAGCTGGCCAGGCAGAAGGACGCCGTCTCGTCCGAGTATAAGAAGTATTCGGCATATGTCAGGCAGGCAGGTTCTGACGAGGAAGAGCAGAATAAGATGCTCGGGGAGATAGAGGAGCTCGCCAGGAAAGCGGGCGTATCCATTGCCAGCATGAAATCCATCGCGCCCAAGACGGTAGATTTCCATAAGAGATATGAAGCGGAGCTGGAAGTGGAGGGCGGGATGGAGCAGGTCGTGAGCTTCCTCTACCTACTGAACAGCTCCCCGCAGCTGCTGCGCACGGAGAGGATGAACCTGAATCCCAAGGACAAGGACTCCGAAATAGTCAAATCCAAGATCAATGTCACGAAAGTTGTCATGCCTTGACATTTAAGGTATTACCAGGTATACTTAGTCCCATGGCAAACGAAACCGTTTTTAAGCGTTACAAGGGTAATCCCATCATCACGGCGAAAGCCGTCCCGCGTGCAAACTCCATCCACAACAGCGCAATAGTGCCGTTCAAGGGCGAATACAGGGGTGTCTTCCGTGTCGACGAGATCGACATGAACTACACGCTGCACCTCGGCCGGAGCAAGGACGGCATAAAATGGGACATAGATGCCGCGCCCATAAAGATGAAGAGCGGCGATCCCGAGGTCTTTGTCACAAAACACAGCTATGACCCGCGAATAACGAAGCTGGGGGATACCTATATTGTTACCTGGTGCAACGCGGGCGCCCAGGGGCCCTGCATAGGCCTCGCGACCACAAAGGATTTCAAGGTTTTCAAGCAGTCCGAGAACCCGCTTCCTCCCGCAAACCGCAATTGCGTCATATTCCCGGAGAAGATCGGCGGCAAATACGCTATGCTGCACAGGCCCAGCGACAGGGGCCATACGCCGTTCGGGGATGTTTATTACGCTGAAAGCCCCGACCTGGTCTACTGGGGCCGCCACAGGTTCGTATTCGGGCCCAGGGGCGGCTGGCAGTCGACAAAGGTAGGGCCGGGGCCGCATCCGATCAGGACAAAAGACGGCTGGCTGCTGATATACCACGGCGTCTGGACCAGCTGCAACGGATATATATACTCGGCGGGCGGGGCCCTGCTGGACCTGAAGGAGCCCTGGAAGGTCCTTTACAGGACTCGCGATTATATGCTCTATCCTACTGAGGCATACGAGCGTGTCGGCGACGTCCCGAACGTCCTCTTTCCGAGCTCTGCGGTCGTAGAGGGTGACCGGATAAGGCTTTATTACGGATGCGCGGATACCTGCATAGGTATGGCTGAGGCCAATATAAAGGACGTAATAAAGTTTATAAAAAAGTGTAGTTTTTAGCATAAAATTACCCTATTATTTAGTTGACAAAAAACCGTATTTCAAGTAATATAACAAACCTTACGGTTTTTTTTGTTATACAAGTTTTAAAAAAGGAGGTAGTACAGTGGCAAGAGGCAAGGTAAAGTGGTTCAGCAACCAGAAGGGTTATGGTTTCATAACTCCTGAGTCGGGAAGTGACGTGTTCGTGCATTACAGCGCTATCCAGGGCGATGGCTACAAGACTCTGGAAGAGGGCCAGGAAGTAGAGTTCGACATAGAGAAGGGCGATAAGGGCGAACAGGCCAAAAACGTAACGAAGGTCTAAGACCCGAAAAACACGGGCCCGCGACAAGCTCGCGGGCCCTTTTTGTTTATAAGCATAGCGGGTGAAAAGAAAGCAGGTGCACTATGAAGATCGTATTTATTGAGCCGCGTTCTACGGAAGCCAACGTATACAGCAGGATATCAATGCCCCTTCTCGGGCCCATCTACCTCGGCACGATACTGAAGGCCAGGGGCCACGAGGTCGAGATATACAACGAGGATATTTTAAAGCCCGATTACGATAAGCTGGAGGCAGACCTTATCGGCATCTCGATACTGACCTCCACCGCTAAGCGCGGATACGAGATAGCGGACAGGTTCCCCAGGGAGAAGGTCATAATGGGCGGCGTCCACGCGAGCCTCCTTCCCGAAGAGGCCATCAGGCACGCGAGGCAGGTGGTAATAGGCGAGGCCGAGGAGGTCATCGTTGATATTGTAGAAGGAAGGATAACCGAGCCGATAGTTAAGGGCAGGCCTGTCGAGGACCTCGACTCGCTTCCATACCCGGATTTTACGCTGATAAAGGGCGACAGGTCCCGCTCGCTGGCCGTACCGGTCTCGACGTCGAGGGGCTGCCCCCATGACTGCAGTTTCTGTTCCGTCACCAAGATGTTCGGCCGCAAGTACCGTTTCAGGAGCGCCGAGAACGTGATGGGAGAGCTGGAATCCAACG
>JBAYMW010000095.1:0-6199 GCA_041663405.1 Candidatus Omnitrophota bacterium
CCGCACGGGTCTTCCATGTCGTTCTGGGATACCTCGAACTCCTCGGATGTCGGTATGCACTGCCTCCTGATCGGGCACGTCGGCCTCATCGTATCTATAAGGGAAAGCCAGTATGGGGTTATCGCCATCAGGAGCCTGCCCTTGCTCCTCTTTACTCCTATCTCTTCGGCCGGGGTAAGCTTCAATACCTCCCTTAGGCCGTCATAGGTCATTATCCTGTTCTTGATCTGCCAATGCCAATCCTCCCAATCGCTCTCCGGTACGTCCTTCCAGTGCTCGGCTATGGAATTAGAGGAAGTTATCAACGAAAACTCCTTTCCTGTAAGGCGAGATTGCCGTTTTTGGTATGTCTTTCTATGGCCGTTTCCAGTATCCTGTTCATAAGCGCGTGATAATCGAGCCCCGCGCACTTCCCGATGAACGGAAAATTCGAATCGACCGGGTCGAGGCCCGGCAGGGGATTGACTTCGAGCACGTACGGGACGCCCTTCTTGTCGAGCATGATATCCACACGCGACAGGTCGACGCAGCCCAAAATATTAAAGGCCTTTATCGCGGTATCCCTTATCAGGGCGGACTCGCGGGCGGTCAGCCTCGCGGGGCAATGCCACAGCGGGCTCAGGCCCTTGCTATCCTCGACCTCTTTTTCATATTCCTTGACCTTCCATGTATAGAAAAATTCGCCCGACGCGCGGCAATTCGAGAAATCTATCTCTAATATAGGAAGCGCCGCCGGAGGATGATTACCGATGATCCCTACCGTCAGCTCCTTGCCTTCTATGAACTCCTCGACGAGTATCTCCTGTTTATATGTCCGGGAAGTCTTGCAGACTTCCCTCTCAAGCTCGGCCTTATTGCGCACTACGCTCGTTATAGTTATGCCTTTCCCCGAGCCTTCCCTGTTCGGCTTCACTATAAGCGGATATCTCAGTCCGGCATCCGAGATGTCGGTCATGTCCGTTATAAGCCTGTATTTAGGCGTCGGTATCCCTGCCTGCTCGAATAATTTCTTTGTCAACGCCTTGTTAAGCGAGATGCTGAGCGCGAGCACTCCGGACCCGCTGTACGGTATGCCGAGAAAATCGAGTACGGCGGGCACCTGGGCTTCCCTCGACTCGCCGTTCATGCCCTCGGCTATATTGAAAACGATATCCACCTTGTTGGACTGGAACCAGTTAAGCATCCCCTTGTCCGCCTCGACAAGGAAGACCTCGTTGCCGCCGGAACGCAGCCCGCTTGCGATGGCCTCTATCGTCTCCTTGCTGTCGAACTCCGAATAATAATCATCCGGCAGGCCGGCATCGTCTATCTTCCTCTTTAAATTATATGCAAGCGCAACCCTTAAGCCCATCTTATCTTATCCCGTACCTTTCTAACGCGTAGTTAAGTATCCTGCTGATCAAGTTGTTGTACGATGTCTTCATCTGCCGCGTGATGACCATGAATACATCTTCCGTAGAAAGCGACGGCAGAGGGTTTATTTCGAGGACATACGGGTTCCCGCCCTTATCGACCCTGAAATCGATCCTGCCGAAGTCGCGGCACTCTACGGCCTTATAGGCCCTGATGGCCATATCTTTTAACTTCCTGTCGAGCTCTCTCGTAATCCTTGCCGGACAGACATAATTCAGCGTGTTCGAGCTTATCCTCGAGAACGTATAGCAGAGGTCCCCGAGGTTCGTCTTGCCGTCTATGCTGATCTGCACGGTCGGAAGCGTCTCGGGCCTTTCGTTGCCTATTATCGGGACCGTGAACTCCGAGCCGGTTATGAAGCTTTCCACGAGCGCCGGCTGTTTATAGGTGCGTATGACCCAATCCGCCTGCTTGATCATGTCGCGCCTGTTGTGCACTATCGATTTATCGCTTATGCCCTTGCTCGAGCCTTCCTGCTTCGGCTTTACGATCAGCGGAAAATCTATACCCGCGCCGTCGACGTTCTTTATATCGGAAATCTGGAAAAATGCGGGGGTCGGAACTCCCTCGGATATCAGGACCTTCTTCGCCATGACCTTGTCGAGCGTGAGGCCGAGCGTGAGGCCGTCGGCCCCGACGAACGGGATGCCGGCCATCTCGAGTATCACGGGGATCTCCGATTCCCTGTTGCGCCCGGACACACCTTCGGCGATATTGAAGACTATGTCCACGTCGAGGTCTTTGATCCGGCGCAGCAGGTTCCTGACATTGCCGATCTTCACGACCTTATGCCCGCCGGACTCGATCGCGTCCTTTATCACTTCTATGGTATCGGGATGGTCGAACTCGGCATTGGCGTCCTTGGGGTCGCCCCTCTTGCGGACATAGTCCGGCTTGATGTCGTAGGTCAGGCCAACTACACAGCCCCGCTGCGGCGGGGACTTGTGCCTCATTTTTTGCTTCGCTCCAATATTTGCCACTTTTACCTTTCCGAATTACAAAAAAAAGAAGGGACTTCCCCGTTTAGAAGTCCCTTCCTGTATAGTACTAGTTGAAGATGTCCAACTCTTGTTGCGAGTTCCTCCCTAACTTATTTCTTCTTCCATTTGTCTACGATCTCTGACATCACTTTGCCGGCTATATCCTTCGAGCCGAGGCCAAAAGCCAGGCCCAAGGCCAATCCGGTGGCGGCCAAGGTCACTACTACAGCCATATCCAAAATGAATGTCCGGACCCCCAACATAGGAAGTACCGTCAAAGCCGTTATTACTATTATGACCACCTGAGCTATCTGGCCGAGGTTCTTCGCGGTAGCGACACCGGCATTCGAAGCCGTCGTCCTTACCACGGAACCGATCAGGGCGGCAAAGAAAAGGCCCAGGACCAGGACAAATATCGACAGTATTACTCTTCCCGCGTACTTGACCGCCTCATCGAGGAAGCTTCCTGCCATCACTTCCGGGTTGGGGCTTACAAGGTTCAGCGTTATGATCACCACTACCAGCGCCATAAGCCAATAGAAAGCTATGCCTATGAGCTCGGAAAGGGTATGCTTGATCTCACCCTTGGCAAGTATGCTGGCGATCCCCGCCTTTTCAGATAAGACATCAAAACGGGCAACCTTGAGGACCTGCACGATAAGCTTCTCGATAACCTTCGCAACAATGATGCCGATTATGAATACGATCAACGCGACGATTATCTTAGACAGATATTCCGCTAGATTACCCCATACCTGGCTCCAGGTGTCGAGGATAATCTGTACTGCCTGCTGTCCTTCACCCATCTTACCCCTCCTTTCAGGTTTTTCAATCCTCTTTCGATTCCTGCTTGACTCTATTTATAACATAACTAGATTTTTTGTCAAGCACTTTTTCCAGATTTCGCAATAAATTTCTATCCGGCACACTTATGATATGCTATAATCAACGGAATAAAAACGGAGACCACGATGGACCGGAATATTAAGCTTTCTTTGGCGTTTTTTCTGCTTGTTGCTGCGGTATATTGCGGCCTGCCGGCCCATGCCGCGCTGGATAACAAAGTCGTGAAGCTTTTGACGCAGGCAAGCCGGTTCCTCGTTAATAACGAATACGACAAGGCGATCGAAAAGTGCAACGAGATGCTTGCCATAGAGCCGAAATGCTCGGGAGCCTACTACCTGCGCGGGTTCGCCTACAGGTACAAGGGTGAATACGACCTCTCTATAATGGATTTCACCCAAACGTTACGGATAGACCCGAAATATGCGGCGGCGTATTACGGGCGCGGGATATCCTTCGCCTATAAACAGATGTACGCCGAAGCGATATCAGATTTCACGGCGGCGATAGGCATAGATCCCGGGTATAAGGACGCCTACTTCAACCGCGCGCGCGTATATTACGATATGGAAGAATATGACAAGGCCTGGGATGACGTGGACAGGGCAAAGGCGCTCGGGATCGAAACGGACCTGCTATATAAAGGATTCATCAGGAAGCTGCAGGATGCCACGGGAAGGTTTCAGTAATAATGGACGCCGTCGGCTAGCTTCTTCTCCTCGGTGACATTCCCCTTGTCATCGAGATATATCTCGCAATTCGGCATGTACTTCTTGCCCTTGATCGTCACCGGCTGGTGTATCATCATCCCTGAAAGCTTGCCGTCCTCCGAGAAGAACGCGAAATCCCTGTTATTGAGCTTTATGCCGTCGATCACGGACGGTTCGGCCAACGGGCATACCATAAGCTTTCCGGACTCATATAGCTGTGTCAGATAATTCGCCGCGCACCTCCTTCCGTCGATCACGGCGGAGGTCGCGAGGCGGACCTGCTTCAGTTTTCCCGACGGGTAGAATATAACATTGTAATTGGCCGCGCACCTGAGTCCGTCGATAGTCAAGGGCCTCTTCGGCTGCGCCCAATACAGCTTACCGGACTTATAATAACCGACCTGTGTGCCTTTCGGATAGACGGTATCGCCTATCTTCAGGTCTTTATCGAGCACTTCCGCTGCGCATAACGCGCAGCATGCCGCCAGCAAAGCTGCCAGGATAGATACTGCTGCGGCATTGCGCATCTTATATTCCTTTTTTCTTATCAGGGAAAAATGCGAGGATCGCGAGCCCGAATACGCTCAACAGCCCGAGCAGGCCCCACATCCCGCTGTAACCCTTGCCCTTAGCGTAATTAAAAAGGCCCCATATTACGAGGAGGAAACCTCCCCATGCCAGGAGCGCGCCTATCCACATTACTATCCCTATATGGGAAAAAGTAATGAAATAACCCAGGAACTGCGCGACTATTCCGGAACATATGCCGATGTTGGTCTTTCTCCTGTACTCGCTGATCATCCCCTCCCCCTTTCGTGCCTAAGGTAATGATATAGATATTCCTGCGCGTATCCCGCATACGGCCCGAACCGTTCGCGCGCGAAACCGGCGGCCTCTTCCGGGCTTACCGCCTTCCCGCCAAGATATAATTTTTCGATCCCCCTCTTGATCCAAACATCCACGGGGAATGCCTCGTACTTCTTGAAAGAAAAGAGCAATACGCAATCGGCGACCTTCCCGCCCACCCCTTTCAGGGAGACGAGCGCCTCCTTCGCCTGCTCATAGTTTAAATCCCCGACCGCATCCAAGTCAAATTCTTTCGCGGCTATCCTTGAGGCGGTCTCCTTTATGTATGCGGCCCTGAAACCGAGACCGAGCGCCTTGAGCGTCCTTATATCGGCCTTCGATATTGCGGCGGCCGTAGGAAAAGTAAAATTTTCGGTATCTCCGAGCGCGACGCGTTTGCCGAACTTCCGCGACAGGCCGGCTATCATCTTCTTTATGCGCGGGATGTTCGTATATGACGAGAGTATGAACGAGGCGAGGCACTCCCAGCGGTCCTGGTTGAGTATGCGCAGGCCGCGGAACTTCTTTATGGCTTTCATTACGGCGGGGTCCCTGCCTATATGCCTGTATATCGAAGGAAGGTCTTCATTGAGGCCGAAATATTCCGCGAGCCTTTCTTTCCCGACAGGCGCGCTCGATTCGACGAGAAGTTTTCCGCGCGAATGGGACACTTTTACCAGCGCGCCGCCGATAACTCCGGAATAACGGCCGCCGAGGCACTCCCATCTGAACGCCTGGCCGCACTCCAGCGTGTGTTCAAGGTTTAGATCGCGGGCTGGCAGGATGTATTTCACGGTCCGGTACCCTCTAAGGGCTTACTTTCGGCAGGACTATGCCCTTCTGCGCCTGGTATTTCCCTTTCCTGTCCTTATAGGTCACTTCGGGGACCTCATCTCCTTCATAGAACAGGAGCTGGGCTATCCCCTCGTGCGAATATATCTTCGCCGGATGCGGGGTCGTGTTCGATATCGCCATCGTCAGGAAGCCTTCCCAGGTGGGTTCGAGCGGGCTTATGTTGGCCACTATGCCGCAGCGGCAATATGTGGATTTCCCGAAACATATGGCGATGACCTTCTCGGGCATCCTGAAATATTCGAAGGACCGCGCGAGCACGAACGAGTTCGGAGGTATCACGCATTCCTTGCCCTTGAAATCAATGAACGCGTGCGGGTCGATGTTCTTAGGATCGATCACGGGGCTTCCGGTGCCGACGAATACCTTGTATTCGTCATGGACGCGGATATCGTAGCCGAAGCTCGAGAGCCCGAAACTTATACGGCCCTCCGAGACCTGGTGGTCTAGGAACGGCTCGATCATCCCGGCCTCGAGGGCCATCTTTTTGATCCAACGGTCGGATTTAATCATTTAACCGCACTTGGAATAACCGCATCCCTTGCAGACCATGCA
>JBAYMW010000096.1:0-6054 GCA_041663405.1 Candidatus Omnitrophota bacterium
CGGCCTGAAGACGCAGGATAACACGATAGATGAGATAAAGAAGAGCGGCCTGCGCGGAAGGGGAGGCGCCGGATACCCGACCTGGATGAAATGGAATTTCGCGAAGAAGATGGCCTCCGACCAGAAATATGTCATCTGCAACGGCGACGAGGGGGACCCGGGCGCGTACATGGACCGGAGCGTGCTGGAAGGCGACCCGCACTCGGTAGTCGAGGGCATGATGATAGCCGGGTTTTCGGTAGGCGCGTCGGTAGGATATTTCTATATAAGGGCGGAATACCCGCTCGCGGTCGAGAGGATCCAAAAAGCGATAGACCAGTGCTACGAGAGCGGCCTGCTCGGCAAAAATATATTAGGCAGCGATTTCAATTTTGACCTCGAGATAAGGCTCGGCGCCGGCGCTTTCGTATGCGGCGAGGAGACCGCGCTCATAGCTTCCATAGAGGGCAAGAGAGGCGCGCCGCACCCGCGCCCGCCGTATCCTTCGGTCAAAGGGCTATGGGACAAGCCGACCGTCATAAATAACGTAGAGACGCTCGCCAATGTCGCCTATATAATAAACAAGGGCGGCGACGCGTTCGCGAAGGTGGGCACGCAGACCTCAAAGGGAACGAAAGTATTTGCACTGACCGGCAAGGTGAAGAACTCCGGCCTCGTCGAGGTGCCTATGGGCACGACGATACGCGAGATAGTCTTCGATATCGGCGGGGGCGTATATAAAAACAAGAACATAAAAGCTGTCCAGACGGGCGGGCCTTCCGGCGGGGTCATACCGAAGGATTTCCTCGATACGCCGGTCGATTACGAAAATTTGCAGAAGCTCGGATCGATAATGGGCTCGGGCGGCATGATAGTCATGGACGAGGACGACTGCATGGTCGATATCGCGCGGTTCTACCAGAGGTTCTGCTTCGATGAATCGTGCGGAAAGTGCTCGCCGTGCAGGATAGGCACCGCGCAGATGCTCGGTTTCCTGAGCAAGATAGCCGAAGGGCGCGGCGAAATAGGCGACCTCGATAATTTAAGGAGGATAGCGCAGTCGATGCAGAGGGCGGCATTATGCGGCCTCGGGCAGACGGCGCCGAACCCGGTGATCTCGACACTCAGGTATTACGAGAACGAGTACAGGGTGCATATACTCGACAAGAAGTGCCCCTCGAAGAAGTGCCGGGACCTCCTGAGCTACAAGATAATACCGGAGAAATGCAAGAAGTGCGGCCTCTGCTTCATGAACTGCGAGGCGAAAGCTATAACGGGCAACAAGGATGACGGCTATATAATAGACATGAACAAATGCGTCCGCTGCGGCAGATGCTTCGAAGTCTGCAAATTCAAAGCGGTAGGTAAGGAATAAAAAATGGCAAAATCCATACAAGCTAAGATAAACGACATACTTTTGAGGGTCCCCGAGGGGACTACGATACTTGAGGCCGCGAAGAGCGTACAGATAAAGATACCGACGCTCTGCAAGCATCCGGACCTGCCGCCGTCAGCGAGCTGCGGCATCTGCATCGTCAGGGTCAAGGGCTCCAATAAGATGCTGAGGGCTTGCTGCACGCCGCTCGAGGAGAATATGGATATAACGACGCACGATCCCGAGATAGTCTCGATACGCAGGAGCGTGCTCGAACTGATACTTTCGAACCACCCGAACGACTGTCTCATATGCGGCCGCAACAACAATTGCGAGCTGCAGAAATTGGTCGCGGATTTCGGCATTTCGGAAGAATACTTCCCGAAGATAAAGAGGGACCTCCCGAAGGACGACTCGACTAAGGCCATCGTGCTCGAGCCAGAGAAGTGTATACTCTGCGGAAGGTGCATCCACGTTTGCCAGGACATGCAGGACGTATGGGCGCTCTCGTTCCTTCAGAGGGGCATAAATACTAGGTTCTCGCCTGCGGGAGATATACAGCTGTCGGAATCGCCGTGCATCAAGTGCGGACAGTGCTCGGCGCACTGCCCGACGGGCGCGATACTCGAATATTATGACACGCCGAAGGTCTGGAAGGCCCTGCAGGACCCGGACAAATACTGCGTCGTCCAGATAGCGCCGGCGGTAAGGGCGTCTATCGGCGAGGCGTTCGGCTACCCGGGCAAGAATTTCACCGGCAAGCTTTACGCGCTGTTAAGGAGGCTCGGTTTCAAGGCCGTCTTTGACACTAACTTCGCCGCCGATGTCACGATAATGGAAGAGGCGAGCGAACTCGAGCAGAGGCTCATTAAGGGGACGAAGCCGCTCCCGCTGATCACGACCTGCTGCCCGTCATGGGTGGACTTCATGGAGAAGTTCCACACGGACATGATCGAGCACTTCTCGTCGTGCAAGTCGCCGCATGAGATCCTCGGCGTCCTCTCGAAGACATATTACGCGCAAAAGAACAATATCGACCCGTCCAAGATAGTCATGGTCTCGATAATGCCTTGCACATCGAAGAAATACGAGATAACCAGGAGCGACGAGATGCACGCTTCCGGTTTCCAGGATGTGGACATAGTCCTTACTACCCGTGAGCTCGCGGGCATGATAAAGCAGGCAGGCATTGATTTCACGAACCTTCCCGACGAGGAATCGGATACGATCCTCGGGGAATACGCGGGCGCCGGCACCATATTCGGCGCAACCGGCGGCGTCATGGAAGCCGCGGTCAGGACCGCGAATTATTTCATCACGGGCAAGGAACTCTCCAAGGTCGACATTGAGGCCGTAAGGGGCCTTGATAAG
The DNA here is from genome assembly GCA_041663405.1 of Candidatus Omnitrophota bacterium. Lineage (GTDB taxonomy): Bacteria > Omnitrophota > Gorgyraeia > Pluralincolimonadales > Pluralincolimonadaceae > UBA6215. The sequence continues at coordinate 2,726 of JBAYMW010000096.1, forward strand.
GTCAAGGAGGCCGAGGTAGATATCGGCGGCAAGAAGATACGCGTAGCCGTCGCGCACGGCATGGCGAACGTCGAATATGTGCTGAACAAAGTAAGGGAAGCGAAGAAGGCCGGCAAGGAGACGCCTTACCATTTCATCGAGGTAATGGCGTGCCCCGGCGGCTGCATCGGCGGCGGCGGACAGCCCTACATGGTCACCGATGAGGTCCGCACGATGAGGGCGAAAGTCCTCTACGAGGATGACAAGGCCAAGCAAGTCAGGTGTTCGCACCAGAACCCTTACGTAAAGAGGTTGTACAAGGAGTTCCTCGAGAAACCCTTAGGCGAAAAGTCCGAGAAACTTTTGCACACGACATACAAGGGCGTACCTATATATAGAAGGTAGGGACGGTTCTTCAGCTAATCGGAGAAGTGTCCCCACATACCTGCGGTAAGGACGGAGACAGTGTCTAAAGCCAAGGGACCAGGAGAGTATGATTGCACCCGGTTCCCACGCAGGAACCGGGTTTTTATTTTTGGACTTGTCCCCAAAAGGACAAAAGGAGGTAAGATGGATAAGCGGCTGGGATTTATGGGAATAATCATCACGGATAGGAAGAACCAGGCGGCGGAGGTCAATAAGGTCCTGTCGGAGTTCGGAAGCATAATACAGGGCAGGATGGGCATCCCATATAAAGAGAGGAACTGCTCGGTCATAACCATCATCATCGACGCCACGACCGACGATATAGGCGCGTTGACCGGCCGTCTCGGGCTCATCAAGGGGGTATCCGTCAAATCCGCGTTAAGCAAAGGCAAATAAATGATCAGTACGCCTAAATCATTGAGGCTGCAGATAGGCATCTTCGGCAGGACCAACGTCGGAAAATCCAGCTTCCTTAATTTTATCGCCGGCCAGGATGTTGCCATAACCTCTCCTATAGCGGGAACCACGACGGATGTTGTAGAGAAGTCGATGGAGCTCCTGCCGGTCGGGCCCGTCGTATTCCTCGATACCGCGGGGCTCGACGACGTATCGGTGCTTTCCGAACTGCGGCTTAAGAAGACCGCGAAGATATTCGACAGGGCGGACGTCATCACGCTTATTACCGAGGCGGATTCCTGGACGGAGTACGAAAGGAAGACCGTCTCCGAGGCCGCCGCGCGCAAGATACCCTTAATAATAGTGATAAACAAGGCCGACCTCAAGAGCCCCGGCGCCGTGTTCACCGATAAGATGCAAAAGATAACCCCGCGCGTCATGTCCTGTTCGTCGCTGAATTTCAAACAAACGATAGCCGATAAAGGCAATACCCGCGACGCGAGCGTTGATAAATATAAAAGGTTCCTGCTGGAGATCTGCCCGGAGGATTTCCTGAAGCCGCCGATGTTGATGGGCGACCTGATGCCGAAAGGAGGCATCGCGGTGCTGATTATGCCGATCGACAAGGAAGCCCCGAAAGGAAGGCTCATACTGCCGCAGGTGCAGACGATAAGGGACGTGCTCGATAACGACGGCATGTCGCTCGTAGTAAAGGAGACGGAGTACGTCGCGTCGCTCAAGGGCCTCACGAAACAGCCCGATATCGTGGTCTGTGATTCACAGGTTGTCCAGAGGATGGTGAAAGAGACGCCTCCTTCGGTAAAATGCACCACGTTCTCGATAATATTCATAAGGTATAAGGGCGACCTCGCCGAGATGGCCCGCGGCGCCGCAGCAATAGATACGCTGAAGCCCGGCGATAAAGTATTGATCGCCGAAGCGTGCAGCCACCACGCGATAGAAGACGACATCGGGCGCGTTAAGATACCGCGCTGGCTGAAGCAGTACGCCGGGGGAGCGCTCGATATCAATGTTTCATCGGGAAGGGATTATCCCGAAGACCTCGCGAAATATAAATTGATAATACACTGCGGCTCATGCATGATCACCCGCAGGGAGATGTTGACGAGGATAGAGAAGGCGAAGGAGGCCGGCGTGCCTATAACGAATTACGGGCTCGCGATCTCGCGTTCACAGGGCGTTCTCGAGAGGGTGCTGTCGCCTTTTCCGGACGCGCTTGAAGCTTTCAATAACGAAAAAGAAAGGATAGAAAGGGGAGCCAGCAGATGAAATACATCGACGAAGGCAGGATCGAGAGCCTGCTTGCCGAAGCGGGCAAGTCGGGCGAGGGTAAAATAGAGGCGATATTGGGAAAGGCCCGGAAGCTTAAGCGCCTTTCGCTTGAGGAGACGGCCGCGCTGCTCGCCGTCGAGGATCCCGCGGTTGTAAAGAAGATCTATGAGACAGCCGCGTACGTCAAGAACGAGATATACGGCAACCGCATCGTGCTGTTCGCGCCGCTATATTTCTCCAATTATTGCGCTAACAAGTGCCTCTACTGCGCGTTCCAGTCCGGCAACCCGGACCTAAAGAGAAAATACCTCAATGCCGGCGAGATACGCGAGCAGGTCGAATGGCTGCTCAAGAGAGGCCACAAGCGCATCCTGCTGGTTGCGGGAGAATCAGGCATCCCGGGAAAATCCGCGGTAGATTATTACATCGAGGCGGTCCAGGCGGCGTATTCCGCGCGCGTAGGACACCACTACATAAAGAGGGTAAACATAAACTGCGCCCCGCTCTCTGTCGAGGATTTCAAGAAACTCAAGGCGTCGCAGATAGGCACGTTCCAGCTTTTCCAGGAGACCTACCACGACGCGACATACAGGAAATGCCATGTCTCGGGCCCGAAGAGCGACCCCGATAACCGCCTCGACGCGATAGACAGGGCTTTCGAGGCAGGCATCGACGACGTCGGCATAGGCCCGCTATACGGCCTTTACGATTATAAATTCGAGACGCTCGCGATGATGATGCATATCGAGCACCTCGAGAAGAAATTCAAGGTCGGGCCGCATACTATATCGGTCCCGCGCATCGAGCCGGCGGTGGGTTCCGAGCTCTCTTTGCACCCGCCGTACCAGCTGACTGACGATGAATTCAAGAAACTCGTCGCGGTAATACGCCTCTCGGTCCCGTATACAGGGATGATACTCACGACGAGGGAGACCGCGAAGATGCGCGATGACGTGATAAACCTCGGCATATCGCAGATAAGCGCGGAGTCGAGGGTGTCCCCGGGCGGCTATTCCGACAGCGAAAAGGCCGACGGCCAGTTCACGACGGCAGACAAGCGCAGCCTCGAGGAGCTCGTAAGCATGCTCATAGAGCACAATTTCATCCCGAGCTTCTGCGCCGCCTGCTACCGCAGGGAGAGGACGGGCGAGAGCTTCATGAACCTCGCGAAGCCCGGCCTCATAAAGGGCATGTGCAGCGTCAACGCGCTCGTGACATTCAAGGAGTACCTCGAC
>JBAYMW010000097.1:0-6006 GCA_041663405.1 Candidatus Omnitrophota bacterium
GGGATATCCGACCTGACTCCGACGACCGATATGCCCTGTATCCTCCTGCCGTATTTTGAATGGTCATCGTCGATAAAACCGACCGGCCGGTAGTTCAGCGACTTGTTCTTCCTGATCTCGCGCAGGAATGCGTCTCCCGCGTCTCCCGCGCCGAAGATCAGTATCCTCCTGCCGCTGCCTTCAAACGATACGAATATCTGCTCCCTGAATATCCTGAAGGCTATCCTGACGGCAGACATCAGGATCAGCAGCACCATGGCGTCAAGCACGAAGATCATCCTTGAAAAGCCCTCGAACCTAAAGGCTATAACCAGGACAACCACCGAGGCTATGGATCCGAGAAGCACGCCCTTCACTATGTTAAGCAGCTCGCTAAGCCCTATATACCTCCATATGCTCCCGTACACACCGCATACCGAGAAGGCAAGCAGCTTTATCACTATTATTATCGGAAGGGATTTCGCTATGAGCCCGAAATTATAATAGTCTATGATCCCCTCATACCTCATTATGTAGCTCGACATGTATGCGATGCATATCAGGATGAAATCGCATATGACCTCGAATATCACCCTCTTATACCTTATGAGCACCTCGATTAGTTCCGATTCATTCTTATAATATGAGACGCCGCCCAGGTCGGTATCCTTTACCGCACGCTTAAGCCTCGTCGAATGGTTAAGGAATATGGCGAATACGGAGATGACCATTATAAGCAGCGACATTATAACGACGCTCACGTATATCTTCACATGCAGCGATACGTATGCAGCAATACCGAATAGCATCGATACTATATAAAGCACCGTCACGACCTTACGGTCCTGCCATCCGAGAAAGACCATCCTGTGCGATGTATGGTCCTTTCCGCCTTTTGCCAATGACCGTCCGTCGATGGTCCGCGTAATTGCCACGAACAGCGTATCGAATATCGGCACCGCAAGCGCCAATACGGGTATAAGCAGGACGAGGAAAAGGTGCGACGCCTGTTTCCATGTCCCCATTATCGCCAGCGCGGACAGCGTAAAACCGAGGAACATTGCGCCGCAGTCGCCCATGAATATCTTTGCCGGGAAGAAATTATGCGGGAGGAACCCGAGGGCCGCCCCCGTCAGGATAAGCGATATGGCGGCGATCTCATAGTTATGCAGGGCCAGCGAACAGGCGAACAGCGTCGCAGAAGCTATCGCGGTCACCCCCGCGGACAGGCCGTCCATGTTATCAAGCAGGTTGAAGGAGTTCGTTATGCACACCATCCAGAGTATGGCCAAGGGGACCGCCAGAGCGGCAAACGGAATGACCTTTATCGTTACCCCGAACATCACGGCCAACGACGCGCATACGATCTGCCCGACGAGCTTCGACTGGGGGCTTAACCCCTTGACATCATCGATGACACCGAGAATGAATATGGATGTGCCGCCCACCACGAGCCCGGTGTTGATCTTTCCTCGCATGAAAATAAAATACGCCGCCATGAACGCGGCATAGATCGCTATACCGCCCATGAGCGGTATGACTTTTTTGTGCCACCTGTCTTCCTTGGGCTTTGCGACCACGCCGAACCGCGTTGCCAACAGCTTCACCGCAGGGGTGGCCAGGAACGCCAGGGAAAATGCTGTCAGGAATAGGTAAGCATAATTCACTATTGCTTGTTTTCCCTCGTATATTTCACAACATCCTCGATTATGCCCTTCAGGTCCGCCGTAGGCTTAAACCCTACCAGGTTGCGTACCTTTGTGGTGTCGGGTATCCTTCTATCCATATCCTCGAAACCTTCCTCATACGCTTTCTCGTAGGGGATCTTCACGATCTTTGACTTGCTCTTGGTTATCTCGATCACCTTGCGCGCGAGATCCTCTATCGTGACCTCTTCCTGGCTCCCTATATTGAATACCTGGCCGTATGAACCGGGGTTCTCGATCAGTTTAGGCAGCGTGCTCACTACGTCCTTGACGTGGAGAAAACACCTCGACTGCTTCCCGGAACCGTAGACGGTGATATCCTTGCCCTCTACCGCCTGCCTTACAAACCTCGGAACCACCATGCCGTACATCCCGGATTGCCGCGGGCCGACAGTATTGAACAGCCTGACTATCGTTGTCGGGACCTTCTTCTCTTTCCAGTAGACGTACGCGAGTATCTCGTCGACGGCCTTTGCCGTAGAATAGCTCCAGCGCGATTTTAACGGCGACCCCAGTATCCTGTCCTGGTCTTCCGTCAGGGGCCCCTGCGTGTTCTTCCCGTATATCTCGGAGGTGGAAGTAATAAGGACCTTCTTATGGTAACGGTAGGCCATCTCCAGCACTATCTCGCTTCCTTTTATGTTCGTCGTCAGGGATTCGAGCGGATGGTTCACTATGAGCTCGACACCGACGGCGGCCGCCAGATGGAATATCGCGTCACAGCGCTCGGCAAGTTTATCTACCAGGGTTTCGTTAAGTATCGTGCCGACTACAAGATTGAACCTGTCGTTGCCCTCGAGGTGCCTGACATTCTCGATCTTCCCGGTAGACAGGTTATCAAGAACGGTCACCTTGTGCCCTTCGGATAACAGCTTGTCTGAGAGATGGGAACCTATGAACCCGGAACCTCCCGTTATAAGATAATGCACGTCTTGACTCCTTTTTTTAGGGCTTTATTATAATTTATTTTGCGTTATTTTGCAACATGCCAATTCCTACCTGAGGAGCGCTTCTTCGTAAAGGGACCTCATATCCCTGACAAGGCGCTCCTTCGAGTATGCGCCCGTGACCTTCGCCCTGCCGTTGGCGCCGAATGCAACCCTCTTCCCGGGGTCGCTGCACAGCTCAAAAAGCCGCTCTGCGAATGCGGACGAGTCTCCGGAAGGGACAAGGTACCCGTTTACCCCGTCATCGACCACATCCCTGACCCCGCCGACATCCGTAGAGACTACCGGCCTGCATGAGGCAAGGGCTTCTATCAGGGCTACCGGGGTTCCTTCGTTAAGCGAGGTCAGCGCGACGATATCCAGGTCCGCATAGACATCGGCCATATCCTTCTTCCATCCGGCAAAAACGACCCTGCCGCGGATACCGAGTTCGTTCGCGTATCTTTCCAGCCCTTCCTTCTCTTCCCCGCCTCCTATGATGACGCATTTAATGTCAAGCCCGCCTGACATATCGAATAATTTCTTACAGGCATCAAGGAACATCCTGTGGTTCTTGACGGGGACAAGCCTTCCGACTATCCCTACCAGGATGCAGCCATCGCCTATGCCCATCTCGCCCCTTAGCTTACCGCCCCTTGCGGCTATTGACGAGAACCTGTCCAATTCCAGCCCCAAAGGCACGACCCTTACCTTCCCTTCTCCCGCTATTTTGTACTTGTTGACAATCTCTTCCTTCTGCGCTTCGCTTACGACTATGATATATTTCGAGAAGAGCGCTAAAAACCTCTCGATGAGAATAATGGCCGTTGCCTGCGACCTGCTGAAATAACTATCGAATATGTGGCCGTGGAAAGTGTGGATCCTGACCGGCACCCCTGCAAGTACCGCGGCCGCCCTGCCCAGGCCGCCCGCCTTAGCCGTATGGGTATGCACAATATCGGGCTTCTCCCTCATGATTATGCGCAGGATCTTGAAGAACGCCGTAAGATCCTTAAGGGGATTGATCCTCCTTGCCATTTCAGGTACGATAACGGGCTTTACGCCCTTCTCATCGGCAAGATAATCCATCTCCTTGTCCCCGCCTTCTACGGAGCCGGAGACAAGCACGGACCTGAAACGTCCGTCGTTAAGTTCTTTCGTCAGGAGTATCGTGTGTATCGCCGGCCCTCCGACATTGAGACGGGCGATTATCCTGACGACCCCTATACTGCCGTCACGCATGGTATATCCTGCTGAGGAACCAGCTGTCCTTCCTTGCCGAGGGCCAATCAATCTTATTGAATGGCCCTGCAACAACCGTTATGAACGATGCGGAAATACTTCGGGCGTAATTGCGCGTGATAAACCGTTCGAACGAAGCGGCCGCATGGCTGAAATATTTTATAATAGCGCTTCCGCCGGCAAACGACGGATATCTCCCTTCACCGGCAACCCTCGCGACGAAACACCCGGATAATACCCGGGAGATAACCAGGACGGACCTCTTTAGCATAGAGGCGGCAACACTCCCGCGCACAAACGAGATCGCAAGTTCCTCGAACAGGAGATACTTGCCGCACACCTTGACGCAGGCTTCGACGAAGATGCTACCTTTTAACATCGGTTACCGTACCCTGGACGTAATATAGATCGGTGGTAAATATGATCGGGTTCCCTATCTTCATAACGCTCCCGCGGTATTTTATCGAACCGCTATCCTCGACGGTAAGCTCAAGGAGCGCCTTTATATCGCGATGGTCAGGGTCGGGTACAAATTGCAGCTTATCCTCCGTAACGCCCGTGGAGTTCATTGTAAGGACCCGCGACGGCTCATTGCTTATCACCTTGACGAGTTTCCCGAGAGTCCTTCCGGAGTCGTCCTTTTCCGCATCACCCTCGGCCATGACCTTTGCGAGCTCGGGTATAACCCTGTCGAACCGGGCTTCAACGCGCACTACAATATCTTCCTTTATCACTACGGGGATCTTCGCATTGATCACCTTGTGCCCCATAAAATACATCGGGACGACCGAAAGTATAAGCACTATGACGAACAGATCAATGATGTTAATCTTCCCGAATATCCTTCCTTTTTCGTCGATCAGCATCAGCCTCTCCTCCTTTGTCAAATATAGCCCTTCCACCAGTAATATACTATACTGGCATATTCATGTATGATCCCGTTCACCTGCCTGGCAGACGCGCCTATCCGGTGCCTGTAAAACATGCTGTCCGGGATCGGCGTGCAGGTTATCTTCAGGCCGCTCCCGCTCTTCTTATACACGAGCGAGGCTCGACTCATATGATAAGGCGAGCTGACCAGGAGCGCCGACTTCCACCCGTTCCTGTCCATTATCTCACCGGTGTTCCTTACGAATTCATAGGTATAACCCGATTTATTCTCCAGCGTTATGGCGCTTGCGGGCACTCCCATGGAAACCGCCAGCGCTTTCATGATATCGACTTCCTTGATCGTATACGTATAGCCCGATGAGAATATGAGGTGGCCGGCGTATCCCCTCTTATAAAGTTCCACGGCATACTCCACCCTCTCCTCATAACCCTGCCCCTGCTTGCCGGATTCGCCCGCCCCGCCGGCAAATACTATGATCGCGTCCGCCTTCACCGGCTGTTCGGATATCTTCAGGGGCTCGGCCGCATACCATATCAGCGGGGTGTAAAATACCAGCAAATACGCCGCAAGCGCCGTCAAAAACAACGCTGTCGCCTTACGGCGGGCCTTGCGGTAAAAAGCTATGAGCTCTTCTTTCCAGACCATGCCGTTTTCGGACCGCCTTCTTTCGAGCGCGTCTGTAATGACTCCGCTCATCTTCTCTATCCGCGACGCCCAGCTGTTCTCCCTGGCTGCCGCTATGCGCCTTGCCACGGCCTCATCCGAATGCTCCCCGATCGACCTCTCGATAAGGCTGATAAACTCTTCCTTCCCTGATGCGACATTCGCTATATCGCCGTTCTCCCTGTTGAACCTGATGACTTCGGGCAGCGCCGTGGAGACCACCGGCTTGCCCATCGAGAGGTATTCGTTCAGTTTCGTGGGATAGACGTTGGCCGTATAATCCGTAATAAGGTATGGTATCAGCGAGACGGAAAAATATTTCACGAGGTGCGGAAGTTCCGAATGTTTCCTCGCGCCTAAAAACCGTATATTAGGCACGGAAGAAAGCGACGAGATATCGGTCTGAACCGGCCCGACGAATACAAAAGCGGTCCCGGGATACCTCTGGGCAGCCGCCCTGACCAGGTCCTGGTCTATCCACTTATGTATCCCGCCGACGTAGCCCGCGACAGGGCCTTTTATATCGCCGAACTCTGCGGGAGGCGACGTCGGCTTGACCCTCACTTTTTCAAAATTCTCTACATTCACCCCGAACGGA
>JBAYMW010000098.1:0-5896 GCA_041663405.1 Candidatus Omnitrophota bacterium
TCGTAGACTACCAGCAGTATTTTCATGATGGCCTCTCAGACCAGCCTTTTGAATCCGGAATGCGCCGCCGGATAAGGATAGATCTTTTTTATGTTAGAACTCCTGATGTACGGTGACAACTTCTTGAACGTATCATCCAGCGCACCAAGATACCTATCCACATCGTTTGCGCTGTGCGCATATGTCGCGTAAAAGGATTTTGACGTGAGGAACCCCTTCTTGAGCATCTGGTCCGCGATCGCGGTATGGACGAGCAGGTTATCGGCAGCGTCGATCTCCCAATGGCTTAAAGGCGGGATCCCGGAAATATGTATCCCGATGCCGTACTTCTTGCCTATGTCCGCCCATCCCCGCTGGATCAAGGTCCCGGTCTTTACAAGGCGGGCGCCGACATCCAGCTTTTTATGCTTCTTCAGCGTAGCCAGCGCCGCGGACGGCCCGATCCTGTCCGTCCAGTAGGTGCTGCTGATAAAGGTCTTCTGCGCAGAAGACATTATCTTCGCCTTTCCTATGACGGCTGACATCGGATAACCGTTGCCCAGCGCCTTCGCGAGGACTGCGATGTCCGGGTACACCCCGAGCTTCAGGTGTATTCCTCCCGAATTCACGCGCAGGCCGGAGGTCACCTCGTCGAACACGAGCGGGATCCCTTTCTCCTGCGTTATCTTCCTTATGCCTTCCAGGAAACCTTTATCAGGCCACGTGCTCCGCACCGGCTCCATCACTACGCCGGCTATCTTATTGCCGTACTTATTCACCAATGACCTGAAATATCCAAGGTCGTTATATTTGAACGGCACCGCCGTCCCCGCAAGGCCGCGCGGGATGCCCGCAGGTTCAAGGCCCGGCAATAACTGGCCGTCGAGGGCTGATGATGCGGCAAGGTTTGCGGATATGTACCAGTCGTTCCATCCGTGGTAGCCGCAAAACAGTATCTTCTCCTTGCCGCTGTAAGCGCGTATTATCCTGACCGCGACAGCCATCGCTTCCCCGCCGGTCCTGGCGTACCTGGCCATGTCCGCCCACGGGTGGATATCGCATAACAATTCCGCCAGATCTACCTCTTCGGGGGCGTTCAACGTGCACATGTTCCCGCGCTTAATGGCGCCCTTTACCGCGTTGTCGACATCGGCGTCGGCATAACCCAATGTGCAGGCGCCTACACCGGCGATAGTGAAATCCAGGTACTTCCTGTTATCCAGGTCCCATACGTTTATGCCTTTGCACCTGGAATAATAGGCGGGCCACCTGTCCGGCAGGAACATCTCGGGCCGCTTTGAAAGCAGCTGCGTCCCGCCCGGAATGAGCCTCTTTGCCTTGCGATAACGGGTGATCCCCTTATTAACGGCCATTTTTTTCTATCTCCGGTAATATCTCCAGCGCAGCAATATCTTCGTCGAGGTCATTGGGGAATTTTTCCCCGCCTGTCGCCGCCTTGATGAAAGCGTTCAGTTCATCCACATACATATCTTCCGTGATGTTCTTGTTATACCCCTTCGCCGCTTCGCCCAGCGCGTAGCTGTGGTCGTCCCAGTTTTTTTTCCTGGCGTCGTAGATCCTTACGATATTCTCATCCCATCTCCACAGGACCTGCCCGTATTCCATGTTGAGAATAAGGCTCCTTGTGGCGTAGCGGGAGACGACGTCCACGTTCAGGATCCCGTATACCTGGTTTCCGAATTTCATCGCTATAACGTATGTATCATCTATATCAGCCCCGACATCCATGGTCTTGCCGCAAAAACCTGTCACCTTTTCCGGAAAACCCGCGACAGCCGTCAGCCATGCCATCTCAAAGGGGACTATCTCCCTCGCGGCGCCGGTTATCTTATTGCTCACATAATACTTTTTTACGTCTTCATACGGATGCCAGTCAGGAAGGTACTGTCCGCTATGGTACGTAAAATTCGTCAATTTGCCGTAATCCCCGCCTTTTACTATCCTTATTATCTCTTTTATCGCGGCATGGTACCTCAAAGTGCAGGACGGCGCGACAAGGACCTTCTCCTTCTTGGCCATCTCATTGAGCTCTTTCAGCCTGCCTATAGTTACGCTGGCTTCCACAAAAACCGGTTTCTTGTTCTTAATGGCCAGCTCGATATATTCGTCATGCTTATCTGGCGGCGTGGAGACGATAACCAGGTCGAAGGGTCCGAGGCCCGTTTTCCTGACGTCATCAGTCGTTCTGACGCCGTATTTCTCTTCCGCTTCCTTCCTCCTGTCCTCCCTGAAATCGAACCCCGTAACATCGCCGCCGGAAATGCCCAGCGTTTTAAGGCAGCGTATCCGCCTCTTTCCCATGGACCCAAGGCCAACCTGCAATATCTTCATCTTCCCCTCAACCTTTCTTTTAGCACGGCTTCAATGCAGTAGAAATCGTAAATATCATCTATCTCATAATTCTGCCAGCGTTCTATAAAATACGGCATGGTCCTCTTCTGGTAAAACGTGAGCTTATCCTCCAGCGTCTTCACCTTCGACGCGTAGATCACCCCATAAGGGAAATATGCCTTAGGGAGCTGCTGCCTGCGATAAACGTTCCTCTTCTTCATCTTGATCAACGGGGCTACATAGCCGCCGGTTATCGTCTTGGCGATGAACGGGCTCTCCAGCCTTATCTCCCCTACACTGACAAGGGAGTCGGCCCTGGAGGAGTTGTCGACCAATTTCTTTATCGCGCTATCGAGGTCGCCGGCAGCCCTCAACGGTGAGGTAGGCTCGAGCAACACAAGGTAATCGTACTCCTCGCCCCTGGCGCTGAAATATCCGAGGGCATGCAAAATAACGCCTATGCTGCTTGCCTTGTCCGTTGCCAGCTCATCGGGCCGCATGAACGGTACGGGCGCCCCGTACTTTTTTGCGGCCGCGGCTATCTCCTTCGATTCGGTGCTCACTACCACTCTGTCGATATATCGGCTCGCCAGCGCCTGTTCTATCGACCAGGCTATCAATGGCTTTCCTGAAAGCATCCTGATATTCTTCCCCGGCAAACCCTTGCTCCCGCCGCGGGCCGGGACCAACGCCAGTATCTTTTTGTTTTTATACATGTTTAATGTCGTAAAAGCGCTTTTCCAGGGACCGTAGCTTGCCTGAATATTTTATAAGCGCGTTCACTATCCTCCCTGCTGTTTTTCCGTCACCGTAAGGGTTCTTCACCGAACGGCAGGATTTTGCGAATGAAGCTGACAGGGCCTTCCTGATCGCCCCGGTTATCTCCGACGATACGGGGCCGCAGTCGATGACGCTATCCGCCCTGATGCGCCCACGCTGGCGCGAACCTATGTTGACCGAAGGCTTTCCGAACGACGGGGCTTCGATTATCCCGCTGGAAGAATTGCCGATGACAACGTCGGCATGCTTCATGGCCGACAGGTACCTCAACCTTCCCAGTGAGGCGAAAGAACGCGCTTTATCGCGGTTATCCTTTACGTACGCATCGATAAGCCCGGAGATCTTCCTGCTGCCGGGATCCGCGTTAGGCATCGTAAATATCAGCCCGAGCTCCCTGAACGAATCCAATGCCCTTAACAATTCGCGGAATTGTTTCCCTGCATCGCCGCCATCGAGCGTCGCCGGATGGAATGTGACGAGCGCCATCTTCCTCTTGAATTTGATGCCAAGCTCTTTTTCCAGTCCCTTCTTCGAGAGCAGCTTCGCCGACCGGATATTGTCGATCCCCAGCGCGCCTGTGTTAAAGACCCGTTCCGGAGATTCGCCTAACTGGATGACCCTCTTGCGGTATTCTGCGGCAGCGGTAAAATGCAGCACGCTCATCTTCGTTATCGAATGGCGGAACGCGTCGTCCATTGCGCCTTCGGTCAATTCGCCCCCGTGTATATGGGCGACCCGGATCTTCGCTATGAAAGCGGCGATCACTGCAGAAAATATCTCAAACCTGTCCCCCAATACCACCACAAGATCCGGTTTAAGCCGCGCGAAGGCGCCGGCGAACCCGGAGCAGCCCAACCCCACCGACCTGCTTATATCGGCCGGGGTGTTCCCCGGGAGCAGCATCTTCACTTTTTCGTCGATCTTAAAGCCGTCCTTCTCTATCTCACGGTACGTCAGGCCGAATTTAGGGGAGAGGTGCATACCGGCGGCGATCACCTGCAGCCGGAGCGCCTTTGAAGCGCGTATCCTGCCCAGCAACGGATAAAGGAGCCCGTATTCCGCCCTGCTTCCCGTGACGACACAGATCTTTTTTTTCATAGCTTTATCAACTCGTCCCGTTTAAAGCTTCTCTTAGCCTTCCTGCCGATGACCCTTTCCCATTCCATGGGGCTTATCCCGTTGCCCGGACGCTTTACGGCCAGGTTCTCCGGACAGAACGATTCCCCCCTGGCTATACGCCTTGCCGCGACGATGCTCTTCCTCACGATAACCTTATTGCCGGATTCCGAAGGAGATGGCTTTTTTACGCCGTCACCGAGCGCCTTTTCAATATTCCTTACCGCCCTTACCATTGCGGCCAGTTCGCCCGGCTCAAGGCTCGCCTTATGGTCCGGCCCCTTCATCTTCCTGTCCAGCGTAAAATGCTTCTCGATGACCGTTGCGCCAAGCGCCGCTGCGGCAATAGGCGCTTCTATCCCCGGCGTATGATCCGAATAACCCGCGTCGAGGTTGAGGGCTTTTTTTAATGTAAGCATGGCTAAAATATTTGCGTCCCTGAACGGCGTGGGATATTCGCTGTTACATTGCATAACGGTGATCCTGCCTCTCTTCGTCCCGGACGCGGCCAGGACACTGACGGCCTGCCTGACCTCGCCCATACCGGACATTCCGGTAGAGAGTATGACCCTTTTGCCCGATCCGCCTATCTCCCGCAAATACGGGTAATTGGTGATCTCTCCGGAAGGGATCTTGATGGTCTTCACGCCGAGGCGGCACAGGAAGGACACGCTCTCCTTGTCGTAAGGCGTTGAAATGAACTCTATCCCCCTCTTCGCGCAATGGCGCTTCAATACCTTGTGGGCCTTATCGTCCAACTCCAGTTTTTTAAGCATGTCACGCTGGGACCCGGACCTTCCCGTCGACCTTTTCTGGTAGGCGGCCTTCGGCGCGTGCGCGCACGCCAGGCTCTCGGCCCTGAAGGTCTGGAACTTGACGGCATCGCAGCCGGCCTTCGCGGCGGCATCGACCATCTTCTTCGCAGTCTTAAGCGAGCCGTTATGGTTCACGCCTGCCTCCGCGATGATAAATACTTTACGCATTCGGCTCCCTCTCATTGCACGGGTTCCCGTAGGCCAAAGCGTTCTTCCTTACATCTCTGGTCACTACGCTTCCCGCCCCGATAATGGCCCTCTCGCCGATCTTCAAATTTTGGATCACAAATGTCCCTGTGCCGATATGGGTATAGTCTCCTACGCTTACCCCGCCGCTCAGCACCGAACCCGAAGCGATATGGACATGGTCGCCTATCACGCAATCATGCTCTATGATAGCGCCGGTATTGATTATGCAATTATCACCGACCTTGGAGCCTGCGTTAATGATCACGCAGGGCGCGATGAAGTTCCCGTTCCCCAATGATGCATACGATGATACGATCGCATGGGGGCTGACCAGGTTCGGGAATGCAAACCCGGCATTTCTCGCGAGGTCATACAACTTGACGCGCAGCCGGGGATCCCCGACGCTGCCGACCGAGATGAAACAGTGCCTGACCCCCGCTTTGATAAAACGCGACAGGTCGGGATCGGTGCCGTTGACCTGCACCCCGAGGATCCTCTCTCCGATGCGTTCCTTCTTATCTATTATCCCGGCAACCTTAAACTCTTTCGAACGCAGCAGCAGGTCCAGGATAACCTTGCAATGCCCGCCGGCGCCGACAAGCAGTATTTTCTTTTTCATGCCTCGAACCTCTTCAGCATCTCCTGCAATGCCTCAAATTGCCCCA
>JBAYMW010000099.1:0-5891 GCA_041663405.1 Candidatus Omnitrophota bacterium
CGTGGTTTTCCTGGCCTGTTCCCTCGCCCTTCCGAGCGCCGGCATAAGCAAACCGGCCAGTATAATTATGATTGCCATAACGACCAACAGCTCGATAAGGGTGAAACCCTTTGTCTTGCGCATTTCTCCTCCTTTTGGTTATGTGCACTGCTCTTTATTAAAGGATACTATCCGTTCTCCGCATTGTCAAGGACAAATCTGGCTAACTTTTCTTTCGTGGAAAAAACGGTCTCCGGCCTCTTCCCCTTTTTAAGGCACTTAAGCTTGATTTTGTTGCCTCCGAAAGGGCTGCTTCCCTTCCTCATAAGGACTGCGAATATATAATCGGCCTTCTTCCCTTCCAGTTTCGCAAGCGCATTCCTGACAAGCTGTTCCGTTTCAAGCGCAAACCCTATGACCGTCCTTTTCCCCTTATTCTTCCCTGCCCACGAGAGGATGTCCGGATTGCGCCGCAGCCTGACCGACAGCGTCCCGCTGCGTTTCTTGATCTTAGAGCGGATAAACCGCTGCGGCCTGTAATCCGCTACCGCTGCGGACATGATAAGGCAGTCCGCTTTATAAAAATACTTTTTAACGGCCTTTTCCATCTCGAGCGCCGACACGACCGGCACAAAAACAGCGCCTTCCGGAGGGGTTAACGATACCGGCCCGCTCACGAGGACTACTTTATGCCCGCGCCTAAGGGCTTCCCCGGCGATCCGGTACCCGAAATATCCCGTAGAGGAATTTGAAATATAACGGACGGGGTCGATAAATTCCCTGGTGGGACCGGCGGTTATGAGGATCCGCATCTTAACCTTTTAGGGATCTCTTGACTTCCGAGACGATGGTATCCAACGCGGCGATATGGCCAACGCCTTCGTGCCCGCACGCAAGCGGGCCCTTTACCGGGCCGACCATCCTGACGCCGCGGCCTTTCAGCTTCGCTATATTCTCCCGGATGGCCGGGCTGGAGTACATCTTCTCGTTCATCGCGGGCGCTATAAGGACCTTTGCGGAGGACGCGGTGACAACGCATGTAAGCAGGTCGTCGCATATCCCGTTCGCGAGTTTTCCGATAACGTTGGCGCAGGCGGGAGCTATTATGATAAGGTCCGCCTTATCCGCAAGGGACGTATGTATGGGATTCCAATCCGCGGGCGCCTCGAACATCTCGGAATAGACCCTGTTATGCGAGAGGGTCTGGAAGGTCAACGGCGATATGAACTCCTTAGCCTCTTTAGTCATTATCACGGTGACGTTCAGGCCTGCCTTCTTCAGGCTGTTGACTATATCACAGGCCCTGTAGGCGGCTATAGAACCGGTCACCCCGAGAATGACTTCTTTTTTTGCCATCTATTTCTTCTTTTCCTTCATTACGATCTTGCCGGCCTTTATCTCTTCGAGCGCGATCGTCGAGATCCTCTTGCTGTCCGTCTCCACGAGTTTCGGGCTGCCCTCGTTCAATTCAAGCGCGCGTTTCGACGCGAGGATCACGAGTTTATAGATGGAGCCGGTCTTGTCCAGGACGTCTTCCGTCGATATCTGTACATTGCCTTTCACTTGTTCACCTCACTCTAAGCCTTTCGGCGGTGATGATCGACCTAAGTTTACTAACGGCTTCCGCGAAATCGTCGTTCACAACAGCATAATCGTATTTCTTCAGGTTCGCAATATCTTTCTTCGCGTAGCCCAGCCTTTTCCGGATCTCCGAAGACTTATCCGTTGACCGGCCTATGAGCCTCTTCTTGAGCGCGTCCATAGAAGGAGGGAGGATATATATCAGCGTCGAATCCCCGAACTTCTTCTTTACGGAGAGCGCGCCCCTGACATCCAGGCTCAATATCACGTCCTTGCCCTTGCCGGTATTGCCGGCTATACCCCTCTTTGAAGTAGCGTAATACCTGCCGTACGGCTTTGACCATTCCAGGAAGTCCCCGCTCTTCTGCCTGCGGATGAATTCCTTCTCCGATATAAAATTATAGTCCCTGCCGTCCTTCTCCCCTGCCCTCGGATCGCGCGTGGTGAACGAGGGCGGGTGCGCGACCTTCCTGTCTTTCCTTGTGATCTCCCTGACGAGCGATGTCTTCCCGCATCCGGAAGGAGCCGAAACCACGAATATGCGGCCTTTTGATCGCGCCATCCCTACTCCACGTTCTGTATCTGTTCGCGTATCTTCTCGACTTCGCCTTTTACCGCTATAGCAAGCTGGGCGATCCTGTAATCGCTTGTCTTCTGCCCGACGGTATTTATCTCCCTGTGGAGCTCCTGCGAAATGAAATCCAGTTTCCTGCCGACTTCATCCTGCTTTGTTATGGTCTCTTCGAAGCTTTTCAGGTGGGCCTTTATCCTGGTCAGCTCTTCCGAAATATCCGAGCTCTTCGCGAATAGCGCGACCTCGAGCTCTATCCTCCCCTTATCCAGGTTGATCTTTCCCGAGGATAGTTCCTTTATCTTCCTCAACAAATGGACCCTGTATTCCTTAAGCGCAAGTTTCGAGCGGCGCTCTATTATCGTGATATTCTTGAGTATTATCTTCTCCCTGCCGATGATATCCGCGACCAGGCTCTTGCCTTCCTTTTCCCTCATCTTCATCAGGCCGCCTACCGCCATGCCCAGGGCCGACTTTATATAAGGCCATATCTCGGCGTCATCCTTGGGCTTATCTTCGATGGATATTACGCCGGGGAAAGCTATTATTTGGGAAAAATTTACCTGGTCATTAAGCGAAAGGGACCGCCTCAGGTCAAGGAGCAGGTCTTTATATTTTTTTGCGAGGGGCTTGTTTATTACGAGCTTCGGGTTTGATTTCTTGGGGTTTTCATACGTCAGGGAGAGGTTTACTTTTCCGCGCTTTACCTTCTTCGCTATTTCCGTCCTGATCCTGTCCTCGAATATCAGCAGGTTTTCAGGCAGCCTGCTGGATATCTCAAAAAACCTGTGGTTTACCGTCCTTATCTCGATTTGGATCTTGCCTTGCGCCGTGGACGCGTCGCCGCGCCCGAATCCAGTCATGCTTCTTACCAATTTACACTCCGAAATTTATTACCAGACACGTTTCGTTACATTAGCCATGGTCACGAATTTGGTGGGGTAAAGGTCGACGATGATCTCGTCCGGTTCGAACCAGAGTTTTATCTCCCTCTCGGCTTCCGATTCGTTCGACGAGGCGTGTATGACGTTCTCGTAAAGCCCCTTTGTCGTTATTCGGCCGTAAGAGCCGCGTATCGTGGTGGGGTCCGCCTCCTCGGGGTTTGTGGAGCCCGCCAGTTTCCTGACTTTTTCTATCGCGTTCTCCCCCCAGTATACCATCGCCATCACTTTGCGCCTTTCGTGAAGCTCGCCCTGGAGGTACTTGATAAGCTCGTCGAAGAAAGGCTTGTCCTTCATGTGCTTGTAGTGTTCGGAAGCCAATTCCCTGCTCACGCGTATGATCTTCGCAGCGACTATCTCGAGCTTGGATTCCGAAAGGCGGGCAAGGATGTTGCCCGTAAGGGACTTCTTGAGTCCGTCAGGTTTTATTACAACTAATGTCTTTTGGTCCATTTTGGGTTTTCCTTATTTATATAAACCTAAATTCTATTATAACTTGGCTATTTTGTCAACAACTCCTTGGCCATGCCGGAGAAGTACTTTGCCTGTTCGTGCGCTCCCATCCTGGAACATATGCCGGAGATCCTGGTATATATCTCCGGGATCCCCGGATCTATCTGCAGCGCGGCCTTATACTCGTTAAGCGATGCCACGAGGTCGCCTTGCTTGGAATATACCTCGCCGAGGTTGACCCTGGCGTCCAGCAGGTATGGGTAAATGCCGACCGCTTTCTTATAAGCGCCGGCGGCGGCGTCATACTTTTTTTCCGCCAGGTAAGCGTTGCCGAGCTTGTTCCAGAACACGGCATTCGTCGGGACCAGCTCCGCCGCCTTCATGTAGGAAGCCGCGGCGTCGAGGTATTTCCCTTTCCCGTAATATATGTCGCCTATATTAACATAAGTGATCGGAACGGCCGGGTCGGCCGCCAGGGCCGCCTTATACGTCTCGAACGCCTCGCGCTCCCTGCCCTGGCTGAAATACAGGGCCGCCAGGTTCAGCAGGTGGTAGACGGTGTTCTTTCCGGCAGGCTCCAGCTCCAGCGACCTCTTATATTCCTTTTCCGCCTTCTCGAACAGCCCGCGGTCGAAATACTCTATGCCGAGGTTGGTATGGACCCTCGCGCTATCAGGAGAATACCTCAGCGTGTAATTATAAAAATATACGGGGGTCCTCCACACGTGGTTCTGCTTGACCGTGAGCGCGGCCAGCATCACTACTATGACGGCTATAAACGTCTGCACACATAGCCTTATCGAATTGAACCCCAGCATGCGGTCAAACAGCACCGAAACCGCGATAAAGAAACCGATGGAAGGAAAATAGAGCCAGTGCTCCGCGACAAAAGCATTTACCGGGATAAGGTTCAGGAACGGCAATAACCCGGCAAGGAACCAGACGGTTCCAAAAAATACCAGTTTTGAATTCCTGCGCCGTAATACGATAGCGGCTATCGCCGCTATTAAAAATACCGAGGAGACTACGAACCTGGGGTCCCCTAACGAAGTGACGAAGTCATAGAGGAAATCCATCCGTTCCATGTGAAGGCCTGCCGGCCAGATCAGCATCTTCACGTATTCGAGGACCACGGCGGGCGATGTCAACAGCCTGGAGGTAAACGGTATGGAATTGACGTATACGTTCGGATCTCCCGATCCGGAGAGGGCCATGCCCCTGACATACAGGTAGGCTGCAATCACCGCAAGGAACGGGATATAAGCCGCCGGGGCATTCCCCCTGTACCCTTGTTCCCTTTTACCGAAACAGGCCGAATACAGCACAAAGAACGCGGGAAGCATAAGCGCCGATTCTTTCGTAAACACCGCCATGGAGAAAAAAATAAGCGAGCCGAGATAAAAGCCCGCCTTTTTTCTCCCCTCGGAGCCTGAAAACCTGATGAAGCATATCATGGAGACCAGGCTGAAAAATGCCGCAAGCGGATCGCCGCGGCCTGATATATAGGTAACTGCCTCGGTATGCACCGGATGCGCGGCAAATAATAAGGCCGCGATGAATGAGACCGTCCTCCTGCCGGAGACCAGCCAAACAAGCCAATACACCAGCAGCGCGTTGCTTAAGTGAAGGAAGATGTTGGTCAGGTGGTATCCAAAAGCTTCCATACCCCAGCTGCGGTAGTCCATGGCAAAGGACGCCATGAGGAGCGGCCTGTAAAAATTGCTCGCAATCTCCTGGTGATAGCTGCCTTCCAGGAAAAGCCTCGGGATATATCCCACGTCGCTGATATGGAAGTTCTTGACGATCAAAGCGACATCGTCCCATATGAAGGGGTTCGCCAGCGAATTCACGTAAGAGAATACGCCGATGCAAATGATGGCCGCCACTATTATAAGGACGGAGGCAGCGCCGGATAATTCTTTATTCATGGCAGGATTATACCAGAACGGGGCCCGCCAGTAAACAACCTCCCGTGCTATTGAATTGACTTTACGCAATGGCGGCAATATAATCATCGTATAATATGAAAAACTCGTCCTGGATAACAGCCTCGATAGCGGTATTAGCCGCGGTCATAGCGTTAACGGCCGTAAACTTTCCCAGATTTCCGTTCTTCCTGGACATATACTACCATTTGAATGTCATGCGCGGCTTTGATGCCGCCGGGGGCATCGTGGGCCGCGCGTTCTGGGAGCTCGCGCCGATAGGCCAGCCGCTGCTATACCCTCCCATCTTCCATCTCCTGCTGCTCGCTCTCTACAAGACAGGGATCGGTATCCTGGCCGTCGCGCGGCTTGCCTCGGTCCTGCCGGTGATAGTGCTGTTCGCCGTGATATTTATCGTGACCTGTAAGCTCCATTCCGCGA
>JBAYMW010000100.1:0-5821 GCA_041663405.1 Candidatus Omnitrophota bacterium
ATCTCTTTCTGCGCGTGGTCGGATATCCCGACATATCCCACATTGCCTTCTATCCTGAGCCATTCATGCGTCTTCGTAAAAAGCAGTTTTCCGGTGTCAGCCATTATTTTTTTCTCCTGTAAAATGGGGCCTTTACCACGACGGCCTTTTTCCTCTGGGCGTGCACGACTATATCGATCGCATTGCCTGCAGCCGCGTTGCCGGGCGTCACATATGCGAATCCTATATTCTTTTTCAATGTAGGCGCCCACGAACCGCTCGTTACGGCGCCGATCACCGAGCCGTCCTTCTCGACGGCATGTCCCGTGCGAGGTATCGCCCTTTCGAGCATCTCGAACGCCGCGAGGACCTCTTTCGCGCCGCGCGCCGAGCGTTCCGCTATCGCTTTCTTACCGATAAAATCCTTATTCATGTCGACCGTCCACATGAGGTTAGCTTCAAGCGGCGTCTTCGTCTCGTCAGCATCATTGCCGTAGAGCGGGCAGCCGGCCTCGAGGCGCAGCGTATCCCTTGACCCCAGTCCCGCCGGGATAAGGCCGTAGGGCCTGCCTGCCGCCAATATCCTGTCCCATATCTCGATGCTATTTCCGGCAGGCACGAACATCTCGAACCCGTCCTCGCCGGTATAGCCCGTCCTTGAGAGGAGCGCGTAATGGCCGCATACCTTCGTCTCGACGAAGCGCCGGTGCTTTAGGGCCGTCAAGTCCGTTTCTGTCTTGCACAGGCCCATTATCTTTTCCGAGGCGGGCCCCTGTATCGCGATGCCGCCGAGCGAATCGTTTATATTTTTTATCGAGGCGCCCTCGCTGTTGTGCGAGGTCATCCAGGCGAGGTCTTTTTCAAAGGTCGAGGCGTTGACTATGAGGATGTACCTGTCCCCGCCGGCGCCATAGATGAACGCGTCGTCAAGTATGCCTCCGAGGTCATTGCAGAGCGGGGAATAGGCTATCTTGCCGGGAACGGCCTTGTCTATATTATTGGTGAATATCTTTTGCAGGAATGGTTTCGCGGCCTTGCCCGATACCTCGAGTTTTCCGAGATGCGAGACGTCGAAAAGCCCGGCCTTCGTACGCGTGGCATTATGCTCTTCCAGGATGCCGGTATACTGTATGGGCAAAAGCCAGCCGTGGAAAGATACTATTTTTGCGCCGAGGCCCTTATGGGCCTCATAAAGAGGGGTCTTCCTGTCTTCAGCGGAGTCCATTTATTATTTTTTTTCCAGGTCTATGCTTATTCTCGCGTCTATCGCTATCGAACCGCCCTTTCCTTCCGCGGAAAATACCTTGAGCGGGTTAATATCGAGTTCCTTTATCATCGGGAAGTCGGTCACCATCTGCGACAACCTAAGCAGGCCTTCCTTTATGGAATCTATATCGGCCGGCTTCTCCCCGCGCGCGCCCTTAAGCAGCGCTACGGATTTTATCGAATCTATCATCTCTCCTGCTTCGCGCGGCGTGATCGGCGCTATCCTGAAAGCGACGTCCTTGAGCACCTCTACATATATGCCGCCGAGGCCGAACATGAGCATCGGGCCGAACTGCGGGTCCTTCGTCATCCCGAGAATGACTTCCTTGCCGCCCACGGCCATCTCCTGGATCAGCACGCCGAGGATATTCGCGTTGGGGACCGCGGCCTTTGCCTTCTTTATCATCTCGTTGAACGCGTCCTCTACCTGCTTCGCGTCCTTCAGGCCCACCTTTACTCCGCCGACGTCAGACTTATGCAGGATATCCGGAGATGCGATCTTCATTACTACGGGATAGCCTGTTTTATCGGAGGCGGCCACAGCCGCCGCAGCATCCTTTGCAAGCGTGCTCTTCGGGATCCTGAACCCGTAGCTCTCTATGATATCCCTGGCCGTGTATTCCGGTATTTCCTTCTGGCCGGTCCTTATCGCCTCGTCTATTATCTTCTTTACCCTGGCCTTGTCCGCCGGGAAGGACTTTACCGCTTCCTTCGGCAGGTCCGTCATTATCTTGTGCTTGACCATTATGTCGAAGGACGATATGGCCCTCTCGGGAAAACGGTAGTTCGGTATCTTGTTGTCCTGCAATATTGACACGCCCTTATCTACGAGCCTGCCTCCGATAAAACTCGAGAATATCGGCTTGCCGTCCCTGTGCGAGACGAGCACATCGGCGGTCTCCTTTATCCTGCTGCTGCTCTGCGGGGTCAGTATGACAATGAGGCCGTCGACGTTCGGGTCCTTCAGCAGGGCGCCGACCGCGATCTTATACCTCTGGTCGTCGGCATCCCCGACAACATCGACCGGGTTGTTCAGCGCCGCGGTCTTCGGCAGCGCGCCCCTCAGGTAATCCGTCGTATCCTTGCTCAACTGCGCGACCTTCGCGTACTTAGAGCGTTCGACAGCGTCCACCGCGATTATTCCGGGGCCTCCGGCGTTAGTTAATATGGCCAGGTTCGGGCCCTGCGGCAGTTTCTGGTAGGAGAACGCCACGGCGTAATCAAAGAGATCTTCTATGGTCTCGGCGCGTATTATCCCTGTTTGAGCGAACGCAGCGTCAAACGCCGCGTCGGAGCCGGCAAGGCTTCCGGTATGGCTTGAAGCGGCTTTCGCGCCTGCCTTGGAACCGCCCGACTTGCAGATTATCACGGGCTTCTTGGCAGTGACTTCCCTCGCGACGCGCATGAATTCTTTGCCGTCCTTTACATCCTCTATGTATCCGAGTATTACTTTCGTGTCCGGGTCGTCTCCGAGCGACTTGAGCAAGTCCGTCTCCGATATATCCGCTTTATTGCCGATGCTTATGAACTTCGAGAAACCTATCTTCTCCTTGACCGCCCAGTCAAGGATGGCGGAACAAAGGGCGCCCGACTGCGAGAAGAAAGCTATATCGCCGGGCAGCGGCGAGATCGCCGCGAAGGAAGCGTTCAACAGCGACGTGGAGCTTATGAACCCGAGGCAGTTGGGGCCGAGCACGCGTATTCCGTACTGTTTTGCCGTCGCGGCCAGCTCTATCTCGAGCTCCTTGCCTTCCGGGCCCGTCTCCTTAAAACCCGCCGTTATGACTATCGCGGCCTTGATGCCCTTCTTGCCGCATTCTTTCATCGACTCGATAACGGCCGCCGCGGGTATCGCAAATACCGCGAGGTCGACATCGTCTTTTATGTCCAGCACCGACGGGTAAGCTTTATTGCCCATGACTTCGCTGTCGTTGGGATTGACGGGATACACCTTGCCTTTATAACCGTATTCCTTGAGGTTGACAAGGACATCGTGGCCTATTTTGCCTTTTTTTTCGGATGCTCCGATGACAGCGACAGACGAGGGATTGAAGAGGTATTCCAAGCCGGTTTTGCTCATGTTACCTTTCCTAATTAGTTTAAATTTTGGGTTAACGAAGCCTTCTCAATAAATGCGAAAAGGTGGGATAGGGGTATTTTATTAGGAAAGCGGGTTTTTGTCAACCCAAAACGTCTTTTAATATCTGTATGATCTCTTCCCTTTTGACCGGCTTGTTAATGAACTTCGAGGCGCTCTTTTCCAGCGCCTTAGCATAGGTATCCCAGTCACCGAAGGCGGTTATCATCACGACGGGGAGGTCAGGGAACTCCTTTTTGGACCTCTCGAGCAGCACGAGGCCGTTCTCCCCCGGCATAGACAGATCCGCGAATACGATATCGAACTTGTCCTTGCGGATCAGCTTCATACCGTCGGCCGTGTTCAGCGCGGTAGACGTCTCGTGCCCCTCGCCTTTTAGCGTCTTCGAAAGCGCGATACCGAACTCCACATCGTCATCGACTATGAGTATCCTGGACACATCTTCCTCCTTTTTTCAGGCCGCGAAAGGCAGCCTCAATTTCACGATAGTCCCCCTGCCGACCTTACTGTCACAGGATATTCCGCCGCCGCACTCAAGCATTATATCCCTCGCGATATAGAGCCCCAGGCCGGTGCCGACGTCTTTAGTCGTGAAGAACGGCTCGAACATCCTCTTCTGGTGTTCCCTCGGTATGCCCGGCCCGTTATCCTCCACGGCTATCTCCACTTCGTCTTTCCGGCGGTTTGTGCTTATTACGATACGGCCGCCGTCCGGCATGGCTTCAAACGAATTCCTGATAAGGTTCAACAGTACCTGCCGCAGCCTGCTCTCCTCGATGGACGCGTCTGGCAGGCCCTCTTCAAGGGCTTTATTAAAGGAGATGCCCTTGCATTGGCCTTCCTTCTCGAGGAACCTTATGAGCGATTCTGAGACAGCGTTGACATCCGACCTCTTCTGCCCCGCCTTCGAACGCTTCATGAAATTCAGGTGGCTCTCGATGACATCGTTTATCCTGTATACCTCGTTAATTATGGACTTTACGAGGGCCTGCGCTTCTTCGGTATCCTTGGCTTCATATTTCTTTATCTCATCTGCAAGAAGCTCGGCGCTGAGGCTTATTGTGCTCAGGGGATTCCTGACGGAATGGGCGAGCTGGGCCGACATCATGCCCATCGCCGCGAGCTGCTCGGCATTCACGAGCTGGCGGTGCATGCGCCTCTCCCTGTCCGAAAGATAGCCCATCATGACCGAGAAGAGCAGGAGGAAACCGACGCGCAGCGAGAGGTCCGTCCAATGCATCGTATAGAGGCAATTGGGGCACGAGAATATATACGCCACCGACGCAATTATGGCTATCCCGATGCTGCCCGCCAAACCGTAATAGAACGACTGCGCGGCGGCGATCAGGAAATACCCGAGGGTAAAGGAAGAGTTAAGGCCTCCCGTCATCGGCACGATAAGAGAAAGGAAGATAAGGTCGAACAAAAATTCTATGAGGTAGATCTTCGCGGCCTTGTCCGGGAACCTGAATATGGCCAGGTACACGGCAAGGTTATACGCATAGAACGCCGCCATGATCCACAGGAACACCACCCTGTCGTGCGCGGAGAACGGATGGTAGATGCCCCAGGCCGTCGCAGCCGTCGCGGCCGCGAGCTTGACTATCGAGAACCCGAAATCGGTCGGATTTAAGTCGTTTACGTTCTTTACGGATATCATTGCAGGTCTTCCTTATATATCCTCAGTATCTCCGCTACGCTCCAGGCCTGCGACATGGCCCCCCTGGGGTTATATGGCGGGTCGCCGTCGAATATCTCGGATATCGTCCCGAGGCCGGCGTCCTTCAGGTGCCCGAAGAGCGGCGTAAGGAACCTCCTGGCCTCCTGCCTCGTATTGGGGTTCCTGCCGTATACGTTGAGGTATGCGGAAATAAAATGCGCGAGCATCCAGGGCCAGACCGTCCCCTGGTGATAACAGGCGTCCCTCATCCTCTGGTCTCCCGAATATACCCCCCTGTAGTTCCTGTCGTTCGGGGAGAGTGAGCGCAGGCCGTAAGGCGTCAGCAGCTCCTTCCCGACTATATCGAGCACCTTCTTCTCCCTCTCTTTTCCGATCATCCTGTAAGGGAGGCTTAACGCGAGGATCTGGTTCGGCCTCAGTGTCCTGTCGACGCCGTCTTCGCTGACGCAGTCGTAAAGGTACCCTCCGGCCTCGTTCCAGAAGACCAGCTCGAAACTCTTCTTCGCGAGGTTCGCGAGCCTCGCGCACTCGTGCCTGTATTTAAGGTTCAGCTTATCGCAGATATCCTCCATGGTCCTCAGCGAATTATACCAGAGCGCGTTCACTTCGACGGCCTTGCCGTTGCGCGGCGTGACGACCCATCCGCCTATCTTAGCGTCCATCCAGGTCAGCTGGACATCGGGGTCCGAGGTCGAGATCAGCCCGTCGCGGTCCATCTTTATCCCGTAACGCGTGCCGTTGATGTAATATTTTATTATCTCCTCAAGGCAGCCGAGAAGGTTCGATTCGACGAAATC
>JBAYMW010000101.1:0-5792 GCA_041663405.1 Candidatus Omnitrophota bacterium
CCCCTCGGGCTATAATAAAATGGATGCGTATAACATGGGCGACCTAATGAAAGGGATGACCAATGAAGAAGAATAACCTGCTCGCTTATCTCCTCGCATTTGCGGCGGCCGTATCCTTCGCCGCTTGCGATGCGGCGCCTGCCGCGGGCGTCGACGCCGCGACGGAAAAGAAGATCGACGATATCATCGGCAAGATGACCATCCAGGAGAAGGTAAAGCTTATCGCCGGAAACGAGATGGAGACATACGCGATAGCCAGGGTCGGCATACCGCAGTTGAGGATGTGCGACGGCCCGCTGGGCGTCCGCCACGGGCAGGCGACCGCGTTCCCTGCGTCCGTATCCCTGGCCGCATCGTGGAGCCCGGAGACGGCATATGAAGTATCCTCGTCATTGGCCGATGAGGCGAAGGCGAAAGGAAGGAACATGTCCCTTGCCCCGTGCATAAACATACACAGGGTGCCGATGAGCGGAAGGAATTTCGAGAGCTTCGGCGAGGACCCGTATCTCGCTTCACGCATGGCGGTCGCATACATAAAGGGCATCCAGGACAAGAAGGTCATCGCGACGGTCAAGCATTACGCGTGCAATAACCAGGAATGGGAGCGCGGCACGATAGATACTATCGTTGACGAGAGGGCGCTGCGCGAGATATACCTGCCCGCGTTCGAGGCCGCCATAAAGGAAGGCGGTTCGTGGTCTATAATGGCCGCCTATAACAAGGTGAACGGCTGGCATTGCACGGAGAACGATTACCTGATCAACCAGATATTAAAGAAGGAGTGGGGATTCAAGGGTTTCCTCGTATCGGACTGGAACGCCACGCACAGCACAGTGAACTGCGCGAATAACGGCATGGACCTCGAGATGCCGAAAGGGGATTTCTTCAACGACAAGCTCGTCGCCGCAGTTAAGAAGGGCGAGGTCAAGGAATCCGTAATAGACGATAAGGTCAGGCGCATATTAAGGGCCATGTACTGGCTCGGGCTTTTCGACGCCAATACGCCCGCAGGCGAAGGGTCGCTGGATACTCCGGCGCACAGGCAGACGGTCCGTGAAGCGGGCCGCGAGGGGATAGTACTGCTGAAGAACGCAGGCGGAATACTCCCGATAGATACAGGCAAGGTAAAGTCGATAGCCGTAATAGGCCCTAACGCGGCCGTATGCAGGTTCGGAGGCGGCGGCAGTTCCGAGATGGGCCCGTTCTATTCGGTGAGCCCGCTTGACGGGCTGAAGAAGAAGACCGAAGGCAAGGTGACAATAAATTACGCCCTCGGATGCAAGTTCGACGGCGAGATGACGCCTATCGACCCGAAATACGTTTATACAATGTACGAAGGGAAGAAGCAGAACGGTTTCCTCGGGGAATACTTCAGCAACAGGGACCTGAACGGTACGCCTGCATTGAAGAGGGTCGACAAGCAGATCAGCTTCGTGTGGGGCGGGAACGGCCCGGACAGCAATTTCCCGTCCGATGGTTTCTCCGTCAGGTGGACCGCAAAACTCGTCCCCCCGAAGACCGCCGAATATGAGATAAGCCTCATGAGCGACGACGGTTCGAGGCTCTATCTCGACGGGAAAGAGGTCATCGACAACTGGCGCGACCACGGCGAGGAGACGAAGACCGCCACGGTCATGCTTGAAGCCGGGAAAGAATACGACCTGAGGGCGGAGTTCTACGAGAACGGCGGGATGGCTTCCGTAAAGATAGGATGGGACACGCAGGAAGAGACAACAAACGCGGCCGTAGAGGCGGCGAAGAAGTCCGATATAGCGATAATCTTTGGCGGGCTGTCCAAACGTTATGAGGGCGAGGGGTGGGACAGGAGTTCCCTCATACTGCCCGCAGGACAGGACGCGTTGATAAGCAAGGTAAGCGAAGCCAATAAGAACACGATAGTCGTCCTTAACACGGGAGCGCCGGTCCTTATAGACAAATGGATAGACAATGTCCAGGCGCTGGTGGAGGCGTGGTATCCGGGCCAGGAAGGCGGCAATTCGATAGCGGACGTGCTTTTCGGTGATTACAATCCGTCGGGAAAACTGCCGATGACCTTCCCCGTGCGCTGGGAGGATTGTTCCGCGTATCCGACGTACCCCGGCAAGAACGGCAAGACCTTTTACTCGGACGGGATATATGTCGGCTACAGGCATTTCGACAAGGAGAACACCAAGGTAATGTTCCCGTTCGGTTACGGGCTGTCATATACGACATTTGAATACTCGAATATCTCCGTAACTCCCGCTTCCGTACAGGGCAGCAACATCGACGTCGAGGTCAGCTTCGACCTTAAGAACACCGGAGAGCGCGCCGGCGCGGAAGTGGCCCAGATGTACATCAGGGACACGGAGGCGAGCGTCGACAGGCCGGTCAAGGAGCTCAAGGGTTTCAAGAGGGTATACCTGGAGCCGGGCGAGACAAAGAGGGTCGCATTCAAGCTCGACAAGAGGTCCTTGTCCTTCTATGACGTGAAGAATAAGCAGTGGACGGCGGAACCCGGCGAGTTTGAGGTGATCATAGGAAGCTCCTCGCGCGACGCCAAGTTGAAGGGAATACTCGTGCTCCAAGAGGGCAAACTTATCTGATGCTGATACGTGAGTTTGCTTCCCTGTCGCTCCTGCTGTGCCTTGTCCTGGCGGTCTACATCAAGGAAGCGGCGCTTCTCCTTAGGCTCGTATTCCACAAGATAAGGCGGAGGCCGGGGCTTTCCGGTTTCTTCACGAAGCCGGCTATCGCGGTGCACCTGCTTTCGATCGCCGGGATAGTGTGCCTGCTCTACGCTATCTTCATCGAACCGGAATGGATAGAGATAAATAAGGTCGAGATCACTACGGCCAAGCTATCCAAAACGAGCATAAGGATAGTGCAGATAGCGGACACGCATTGTTACCCTAAGGACAGGATAGAAGCGAAGGTCGCCGGGATGGTCAATTCGCTTAAGCCCGACGTGATCGTCTTTACGGGAGATACGGTGAATACCCCCGACGCGCTGCCGCTTTTCAGGAAGACCCTCGGATCGCTTAAAGCGAGCGCCGGAAAACTGGCCGTTACCGGGAACTATGATTACTGGTTCCTGCGCGGACGTGACCTTTTCGGAGGCACCGGGTTCCAGGTGCTGAAGAAGGACAGCGCAAAGCTGACAAAGAACGGCGAGTCCATAATCATCACGGGGCTGGATTTCGGGAACGGCAACAAATGGCGCGAAGCCATAAGCAAGGTCCCGCAGGGCTATTACAGCATATTGCTGTACCACAAGCCGGACCTCATCGAAGATATCAAGGGCTCCAATGTGGACCTGTACCTTTGCGGGCACACGCACGGAGGGCAGATAGCCCTTCCGGTATACGGGGCGGTGATCACGTTCGCGAGGTACGGGAAGAGATATGAAGCCGGAGAATACAAGGTGGGCGGCACCATCCTCTATGTGAACAGGGGGCTCGGCCTCGAAGGCAAGGCCCCGATCAAAGCAAGGTTCTTTGCCCGCCCGGAGATAACGGTGTTCGATATTAAGCCGGAGATTGGCCGGAGGCCATAAAATGAAAGCCATCAAGTTCATGATCAGGACCGCTTTAGCCTTCAGCGTGGTATTGTTCGCGGTCTCGTTCGTTTCGAAAGACAACCTTCCGCCGAAGGAAGAGATATTGAAACAGCTTTACAGGGAGCCGGTGCAGGGCAAGACGGACGCCGGCAGTTTCGAGAAGAAGATGGGAGATTACACCTATACGATCATGCCGAAATACAGCTACGAGTTGTACGGCCTCGTAGTGTCTTACCATCATAGCTCGGTCTTCTGGGATATGGAGCACAAGGAATGGCAGGATTTCCTTAATAACAAGGACATAGGCGTCGTCTGGGGCAGCAACATAAGCACCGGCGTATACCGCGACCTGAAATTCACCAGCGGCAGCTGGACCCTCTATTGGGATTTCAAGCTCGGGACCTTCCAGGAGAAGCAGCGGGAGATAATGGTCAACTTCAGCCAGAACTGCATATCGAACAACCATGTTCTTCCCGCCAACGACAGGATATCGGACCTGATAATGAGCGTCGAGAAAGGCGACCAGATCTGGATGAAGGGCTATCTCGTCAATTATACGACCCCGAAATGGGAAGGGTTCTGGCGGGAGTCGAGCACGGTCAGGGAAGACAGAGGCTGTGAGGTCGTATACGTGACCGATTTCAAGATACTCAGGAAGGCTGACCAGGGCTGGCGGGCCGCCTATCCGCTCTCAAAATTTATGATGATAGGGTGCCTAGTATTGTATATAATAGCGTTCAGCATAGAAGCGTTCGCGACAGGGCGCTCAACCAGTAATAGGAGGTAATGGAGATGGGAAGATCATTGAAGGGGACGAAGACCGAGAAGAACCTGCTGGCCTCATTCGCAGGAGAGTCACAGGCGAGGAACAGGTATACGTATTTCGCGAGTGCCGCCAAGAAAGAAGGGTATGAACAGATATCCGCCATATTCCTGGAGACGGCCGAGAACGAAAAGGAGCATGCGAAGGTATTCTTCAAATATCTTGAGGGCGGGGATGTCGAGATAACGGCTGCCTATCCTGCAGGGATGATCAAGGACACAAAATCTAACCTGGAGGCCGCTGCGGCAGGCGAGAATCTGGAATGGACGACGCTCTATGCCGATTTCGGCAGGACCGCGGAGAAAGAAGGTTTTCCGGAGATCGCGCGCTCGTTCGAGCAGATAGCCAAGGTCGAACGGTTCCATGAGGCCAGGTACAGGAAGCTCGCGGGCAATATAGCCGGCGGCGAGGTCTTCAAGAAGAAAACATCCGTCAAGTGGCACTGCAGGAACTGCGGATATGTATTCGAGGGCGCGGAAGCCCCGAACGAATGCCCGGCCTGCAAGCATCCGCAGCCGTATTACGAGGTGTTGGCGGAGAATTATTAGGGCGGATGCGTCCGGTCAGAACTTATAACAGCTTTTTAGCTGGAAGTATTGCCCTTTAGGGGAGTTCCTGGCGTAGGCGTCGTAAAGGTACGTGAACGAGAAGCTCATGCCCCTTATGCGCGTATAAATGTCCCCGCCGACCGAAAGCGTCCTGCGCCCGCTGCCGTCCACCTTGGTCCCGCCGCGGCTCTGCTCCCTGCTCATCATCCAGTTCACCGAAGGCCCGAGCTTCAAGTTCTTCGCGACGTTGTATCCGAGGAGGTACTGGAGGTGAAGCTCGTCGCCCGGGGCGATGTCCTTGTCGTTCTCGAGCCGGAAAAAATATTTTACCGCCGCGTCCATGCTGAAATCGTTTATCGTCTTGCTGAAAAATACGACGGGCCTTATATCCACCTGGTGCGTGCCGTAGTTCGTGCTCTTGTCCGAGGCGTATTCCCCGGTCGGCAGCTTGACGAAGAGCATCGGCAGGACGTCGACCTCCTTGACGGGCAGGAAGTATCCCGCGCCGGCAGTCGCGTCGCCTAAGCCCCGGGAATCCTTGTCCGTGGAGCGGATGCACACGCCTCCGGCGGGCAGGAGCGCCGTCACGACGAGATCGCGCGAGTAATAACAGAAGCGCAGCAGCTCTTCGGCCTTCAAAAGCTTATCCGCCGTATAAACGGAGGAGTAGGTGAGGAAATACAGCCCGTCCGGGGCCCGCGCGCCGTCATAGAAGTTTACGGCGCCGGCGATATCTGGTATCATGATGACCAGGGCGGCGGCAGCCGCGGAAGCGAATATACGCATTGTAAACCTCCATAGTGTTATATGGTTTACAATTATATAACAGGCAGGCGAAAATGCAAGCAGTATCCTTATATATCCATATCCCGTTCTGCGCGAG
>JBAYMW010000102.1:0-5773 GCA_041663405.1 Candidatus Omnitrophota bacterium
AATGATGATGTCTCCGGCCTTCACATCGGGAGCTACGGTCTTGCCGTTGTCGAGCACCTTGCCCGAGCCTACGGCTATGACCTTGGCTTCCTGCGGTTTTTCCTTCGCGGTGTCCGGGATAATAATGCCGCCCTTCGTCTTCTCCTCGGCGCTCAATACCTCCACGATCACTTTATCGCCTAATGGCTTAAGGTTCATTTATCATCCTCCTTGGGTTTTTAGTACATCCCCTCGCCGTAGCCGCCATGCGGGGGCATAGGAGGAGTCTTCTCTTTTTCCGGTATGTCGGTGATGAGGCACTCGGTCGTCAACAGCAGTCCTGCTATAGATGCAGCGTTCTGCAAGGCTGTCCTGGTGACCTTTGTCGGGTCGATGACGCCGGAATCTATCATGTCGACGTAATCTGACTGGAGCACATCGTAACCTACGTTCGTCTTTTCTTTCTTGACGTTCTCGACGACTACCGAACCTTCGAGGCCGGCGTTGAAGGCGATCTGCCTTAACGGTTCCTCAAGGGCCCTCTTTACTATATCGACGCCGATCTGCTCGTCGCCGGAGAGTTTCATCTTCTCCAGTACCGACACGCATCTCAGCAGCGCGACACCGCCGCCCGGTACGATACCTTCCTCCACAGCCGCCCTCGTGGCGTGCAGCGCGTCCTCGACGCGGGCTTTCTTCTCCTTCATTTCGGACTCGGTCGCTGCGCCGACATTGATGACGGCGACTCCGCCTGAAAGTTTCGCGAGCCTCTCCTGGAGTTTTTCTTTATCGTAATCGGAATCGGACTTCGATATCTGGGCCTTGAGCTGCTCTATCCTGCCCTTGATATCCGAGGCCTTTCCGGCGCCTTCGATGATGGTCGTGTTCTCTTTGTCGACCGTAACCCTCTTTGCGCGTCCGAGCTCGTTAAGGTCTATGTTCTCGAGCTTCCTTCCGAGGTCCTCGGTTATCGCGATACCGCCCGTCAATACGGCGATATCCTCAAGCATGGCCTTTCTCCTGTCGCCATAGCCCGGGGCCTTTACAGCGCAGCATGCGAATGTACCGCGGATCTTATTGATGACCAGCGTCGCGAGCGCCTCGCCGTCTACTTCTTCGGCTACTATGAGCAACGGCCTGCCGTTCTTCGCGATCTTCTCGAGAAGCGGGAGCATATCCTTGATATTGGATATCTTCTTCTCGTGTATGAGTATATAAGGATCTTCGAGGGATGCTTCCATCCTCTCGGCATCGGTCACGAAATACGGCGAGAGGTAGCCCTGGTCGAACTGCATGCCCTCTACGACCTTAAGTGTTGTCTCGGTCGATTTCGCTTCTTCGACGGTTATTACGCCGTCCTTGCCGACTTTGTCCATGGCTTCGGCTATCTGGTCGCCGATCGTTTTGTCATTGTTGGCGGCTATGGACGCGACCTGCGATATCTCTTTCTTGTCCTTGCCTATCGGCTTGGAGATCTTCTTCAACTGCTCAAAGACTTCCTCTACGGCCTTGTCTATTCCGCGCTTCAGGGCCATCGGGTTCGCGCCTGCGGTGACGTTCTTCAGGCCTTCCCTGAATATTGCTTCCGTAAGCAGTGTAGCGGTCGTGGTGCCGTCGCCGGCGTTATCCGATGTCTTGCTCGCTACTTCCTTTACCATTTCGGCGCCCATGTTCTCGAATGGGTCTGCGAGCTCTATCTCTTTTGCTACCGTTACGCCGTCTTTTGTTATCGTAGGTGAGCCGAATTTCTTGTCCAGTACCACGTTGCGGCCCTTCGGGCCGAGTGTCACTTTTACAGCCCTCGAGAGCTGCTCGACGCCCGATAATATCTTGCGCCTTGCTTCCTCGTTATACAGTAATTGCTTTGCCACTTTTTGTTCCTCCCTGTTTATACGGTTATTTAACTATCGCCAGGACTTCGGATTCCCTGAGGATAAGCATATCCTCGTCTTTATATTTTATCTCGGTACCGCCGTAACGCCCGTAAAGGATCACATCCCCTACCTTGACCTCAAGTTCCTTTACTTTGCCGTCATCCAGAAGCTTTCCTTTTCCGACTGCCACAACTTTGCCCTTTGAAGGCTTCTCCTTGGCCGTGTCCGGCAGGATTATGCCGCCCCTGGTCTTCTCTTCGCTATCTACAGGCTTGACAAGTATCCTGTCACCTAACGGTTGAACTGACATTAAACACCTCCTTAAGTGTTAAAATTAGCACTCCAGTATACCGAGTGCTAATTTTGTCTTATATTATACGTTTTGCGCTGGTTTTGTCAAGAAAATTTTTAGTATTTGGCTATTATGCGCAGGCCACGAAGGGTCAGGTAAGGATCGATTCTTTTAACTGCACTCGAGAATTTGGCTACTATCTCTGCATGGCCGCCCGTCGCTATGACGCGCACCGTGCCGTATTTTTTCCTTAATTTGGATATGATACCATCGCACAGGGAGCCAATGCCGTAGAATACGCCGCTCCTCATGCTGTCAACAGTATCACGCCCGACAAGCCCCTTCGGCGGCACAACCGTTATCTTTGGAAGCAGAGCGGCTTTTTCGGATAAGGCGTTAAGGGATGTCTCTATCCCGGGAAATATCAGCCCTCCGAGATACTCTCCTCTCCCGGAGATGACGTCGAACGTTATCGCGGTCCCGAAATCTACGACTATCGCGGGATAGCCGTATATTTCCTTTACGGCCACCGCATCTACCAGCCGGTCCTGTCCGACCTGCCGCGGTTTGCGGTAAAGGTTCCTGATGGGCGCCTTGATATTTTCCCCGAGAACGAGAGGCCTGATACCGTATTTGCGGGCTATAGTTCCCTTTATAACCGGGGTCGCTTTCGGGACTACGCTTGATATTATTGCCCTGTCTATTCCCGCGGCGGGAAGTTTAACAAGTTTCCCGGATATCGCCGGGTTCGTAAGGACCTTCCATGAGCGCAAAAGCCTTTTGCCCTTAAACACCCCAAAGCTGATGCTCGTATTGCCTATGTCTACCGTTAAAAGCATTCGGCCTCCCTATTTCCTTCTGCATATATAAACGAATTGCTGGGCAAGGTTGAACGGCGTCAGGTACCTGAAGAAACAGGTCACGAGATATTTCCTCAACGACTTGACCTTGCGCGTCCCCGGCTTGAAGAACTCGGGATATTTATTGTACCCTTTTGTCCTGATGACCTTCAGGCCGTTCTTTTCGAGCATATTTTTCCATTGGTTTACGGTCGCGTGGCGCTCGACCGCCTGCCATTCGTCGGAACTTTCTCCTGTAAAGAGCGCTTTAATTATCTCGCCGTAAGCGTAGCTGTTCGGGAGCATTATGACCGCCGTCCCATCGGCCGACATGACCCTGCTTATCTCCCTGGCCCCCTTTTCCGGGTCGAGGTAATGTTCGAGGCTTCCGAGTGAAGTCACATGATCGAAGGAACCGTCCGGCCACGGCAGGTCCTCGCCGTTGCCGACAACTAATTCCGATCCCGGCGAAATTGCCTTTGCGCGTTTTATCGCTTCATCCGAGATATCGAGGCCGTAGGTCTTCAATCCCGCTTCTGTGCCCGCTTTAAGGACGAGACCTATGCCGCAGGCGATGTCGAGTAATTTTCCGCCCGATTTAGGGCAGCACAGCTTAACGATCCACTTGTAGAGCTTCTCGTTGTCGCGGATGTCGCCCTTCGCGTAGACGTCGTTATAGAAATCGCGAAGTCCTTTAGTGTCCGATATCTGTGTTTGCATTTTATCTCACCATCAGCACGTCGCCGGCGGTGACATGTTCCGTAAAGCCGTTATCTAGGCGGACGACCAGCGCGCCGCTGGGATCGAGGTCGACGGCCGTGCCCTCAATCTTCCTGTGCTGGCAGGCAATTTTAACCTCACTCCCGAGGGTGTGCGAAAGCCCCTTCCATTCGTCTATTATCTTCTTGAAACCCTTGTCATTGAAGACGCGGTACTGCCTGTCGAGTTCCCTTAAAACTTCCTGCGCGAGCTCAACGCGCGATATCTCCTCGCCGGCCTCAGCCCTGAGGGATGTAGCTTCCTTAGGAAGTTCACTTTTAGATGTATTGACGTTAATGCCGATGCCGAGGACTATATAGCGGACAGTGTTGACCTCCGCGCTCATTTCTGTCAGGATACCGACTGCCTTATGGTTATTTATCAGTATGTCATTGGGCCATTTGATAAGCGCGCCGAGGTGTGTGGCCTTCCTTATTGCGAGTGCCACTGCCACAGCAGACGTCAACGTTATCTTCGGCGCTTCAGCCGGCGAGACATCCGGCCTCAGGATAAATGAGAAATAGATGCCCTTCCCTTTCGGAGACACCCAGTGCCTTCCCATCCTGCCGCGGCCCTTCG
This sequence comes from Candidatus Omnitrophota bacterium, assembly GCA_041663405.1. Classification (GTDB taxonomy): domain Bacteria; phylum Omnitrophota; class Gorgyraeia; order Pluralincolimonadales; family Pluralincolimonadaceae; genus UBA6215. The sequence goes on from JBAYMW010000102.1 coordinate 4,323, forward strand.
ACTGCCCTTCGCTGAAGACGACCGTGCCTTCCGGAGAGCCGGATTGCGCGAGGCGGTGCGCTACATCGTTAGTCGAGTCGGTCGACTCGTAGGAGTATATCTTCCTGCCGATCACTTTTGTCCCGAGCTTGTGTGATACTTCCTCGGGAATGAGCTTATCGGGCGTGCCGACAAGCCGGTAGCCGACGTGCGGCTCTCCGGTTATTTCGTAGCCGTCCTTGCGCAGCTGTTCGATATGCTTCCATACCGCAGCGCGCGAGATGCCGAGCTTCTCGCTTACCTCCTCGCCGGAGATGAACTCCCCGTTCGTGGAGCGGAAAATATTCAGTATTTTATCGTCCATCAAGTTCTTTCTTTAGCTCCGTGATCTTATCGCGGACCGCAGCGGCCTTCTCAAACTGCAGGTTTCGCGCAGCGAGGTCCATCTCGTATTCAAGCTCTTCTATTATCTTCTCTATTTCGTAACCGCCTGTACCTGCGACGCCGACCGCCGCCATCTCGACCTTCTCGGCATCATGCAGCATCTCGATGCCGTCGCGGATCGCCTTCTGTATCGACCTCGGCGTGATATTATTCTCCTTATTATACTCCAATTGCAGCGTCCGTCTACGTTTTGTTTCCCCGATAGCGCGCTTCAGCGAACCGGTGATGTTATCCGCGTACATTATTACCTGGCCGTTTATGTGGCGGGCGGCGCGCCCCGCGAGCTGGATAAGCGATGTCTCAGAACGCAGGAACCCTTCCTTATCCGCGTCCAGGACGGCGACAAGCGAGACCTCCGGAAGGTCGAGCCCCTCCCTGAGGAGATTCACCCCCACAAGGCAGTCGAATTGCCCGAGGCGCAGTTCCTTGAGGATCCTCACCCTTTCTATGGCGTCGATATCAGAATGGATATATTTCACGCGCAGGCCCAGGTCATCGAGATACGCCGAGAGGTCCTCGGCCATGCGTTTCGTCAGGGTCGTCACAAGGACCCGCTCTTTCCTGCCGGCCCGCTCACGGACCTGGACTATGATATCGTCGACCTGTTTATCGGTAGGCTTTATGATTATCTCGGGGTCCACGAGGCCGGTAGGCCTTATGACCTGCTCGATGACCCTCGCACCGCTTTTTAATATTTCATATTCGGACGGGGTCGCCGAGGCGAATATCGCCTCCTTCGTCAACGTTTCGAACTCATCGAACCGCAAAGGCCTGTTATCGAGGCACGAAGGAAGGCGGAACCCGAAGTCAACCAGCGTCGTCTTGCGCGCGCGGTCACCCTCGTACATACCCCTGATCTGCGGGATCGTCACGTGCGACTCGTCAACTATCATGAGGAAATCATCGGGGAAATAATCTATGAGGCAGTACGGCCTCGCGCCCGCAGGCCTTCCGCCCAGGTGGCGCGAGTAGTTCTCCACGCCGTGGCAGTAACCTATCTCCTGCAGCATCTCCATATCGTATTTTGT
>JBAYMW010000103.1:0-5751 GCA_041663405.1 Candidatus Omnitrophota bacterium
GAACGCCATGAGCTCTGCCGCGGCCTGCACGCGGAGCAGAACGCGATAATCCAGGCCGCGCTCTACGGCGTCGACATACACGGCGGGACGCTCTATTGCACGAACCAGCCCTGCTCGATATGCGCGAAGATGCTGATCAACGCCGGCATAAAGGAGATAGTCATGGAATCGGGATATCCCGACGAGATGGCTAAGAGATTTTTCAGGGAAGCGGGCATAGAGGTCAGGACCGAAGAGGTCAAAAGAAAAATATGAAATGTCCTTTTTGCGGCACGATCGAAGATAAGGTCATAGATTCCCGCATCTCCGCCGAAGGCGATACGATAAGGCGCCGCCGCGAATGCCTGAAGTGCCAGAAGAGGTTCACCACCTACGAGCGCCTCGAAGAACACCAGATGATGGTCATCAAGAAGGACGGCAGGCGCGAACCGTTCGACAGGAAAAAACTCCTCTCCGGCATAGTCAAGGCATGCGAGAAGCGCCCGGTCCCGATGGACAAAATAGAGGGCATGGTCGACGAGGTCGAGAGGCTCATCCAGCGCAATTACGAGAAAGAGGTATCCTCGACTACACTCGGCGAGTTCGTCATGAAACAGCTCCATGACCTCGATGAGGTCGCCTACGTCAGGTTCGCTTCGGTATACAGGCAGTTCAAGGACATCAACCATTTCATGAAGGAATTGTCCGGCCTGCTCAAAGAAGGACAGAAACCGGACGATAAGAGCAGGTATTGAAAGAAGCTTTATACTGGGACAGTGAAACGAAGTCGAAGGCCCATTGCCGCCTGTGCCCCCACGAATGCACGGTCATGGACGGCCTCACGGGCATATGCGGCGTCCGCAAGAACGTTGAAGGCAAACTCTATTCGCTCATTTACGGCGAGGCGGCATCCGTCGCGCTCGATCCCGTCGAAAAGAAACCCCTTTACCACTACCATCCCGGCGAATATATCCTGTCGCTCGGAACGAAGGGATGCAATTTCAAATGCCCGTTCTGCCAGAACTGGACGATATCGCAGGATGCCGGTGCACATACCGAAAAAATAACGCCGGCATGGGCCGTCGCAAAGGCGAAGGAAAACAAGTCGTTCGGCATCGCCTACACCTATAACGAACCGTTCATATGGTATGAATTCGTCCTCGATACCGCTAAGCTTGCCAGGAATAACGGCCTCGAGAATGTGCTCGTCACAAACGGATACGTGAACCCCGCGCCGCTCAAAGAGATGCTGCCGCTTATCGGCGCGATGAACGTAGACCTGAAGTCGATAGACGACGGATTTTACAGGAAGTACTGCAAGGGAAGCCTTGACCCGGTACTGCAAACAATAAAGACGGCTGCCGGGGCATGCCACGTCGAGATAACCAACCTCGTCATAACGGGCCTCAACGATTCCGACGAAAATTTCAAGAAGCTCTCGGACTGGATATGCGACAACACCGGGCCGGACACCCCGCTCCATTTTTCGCGGTACTTCCCGTGCTATGAGATGGACCTGCCGGCCACGCCGAAAGATACGCTGGAGCGCGCGCTCGCGATCGCCTCAAAACGGCTGAAATACGTCCATCTGGGCAACGTTTAGGCACTTGACAAAAAGGCATATATTTTGGTATCTTATATCCAAGAAGACAAAGGCGTCTACCTAAAATAAGCGACAAAGGTGACGCTTTTTTTGTTTCTATATAACCATAAAAGGAGCCAGCAAAATGTCAAGCAAGAAGATCGAAGATTTTATGTCAAAGGTCATCGCAAGGGACCCCAACCAGCCGGAATTCCACCAGGCGGTCCAGGAAGTAGTGGAATCGGTCGCCGATTATATCGACGAAAACCCGAAATACCAGGAAGAAAAGATCCTCGACAGGATGGTCGAGCCGGAGAGGGTCATCACATTCAGGGTCCCGTGGACGGACGACAAGGGCAATATACACGTCAACCGCGGTTTCCGCATCCAGATGAACAGCGCGATAGGCCCGTATAAAGGCGGCCTGCGCCTCCATCCGAGCGTGAACCTGAGCATCCTGAAATTCCTCGCGTTCGAGCAGGTCTTCAAGAACGCGCTGACGACCCTGCCGATGGGCGGCGCCAAGGGCGGTTCCGATTTTGACCCGAAGGGCAAGTCCAACAACGAAGTTATGAGGTTCTGCCAGAGCTTCATGACCGAGCTGGTGAAGTATATAGGCCCGGATACGGACGTCCCCGCCGGTGACATAGGCGTAGGCGGCCGCGAGATAGGGTTCCTCTTCGGCCAGTATAAGAGGCTGCGCAACGAATTCACCGGAGTGCTGACGGGCAAGGGCCTGAAATGGGGCGGAAGCCTCATAAGGCCGGAAGCTACCGGTTACGGATGCGTCTATTTCGTCGAGGAGATGCTGAAGACGAAGGGCGAGAGCCTTAAGGGCAAGGTCTGCGCGGTATCGGGCGCGGGCAACGTCGCGCAGTATACGGTCGAGAAACTTATCGACCTCGGCGCGAAAGTAGTCACGCTCTCCGACTCTAACGGTTTCATCCATGACGAGGGCGGCATCGACAAGAAAGAGCTCAGCTGCGTCATGGAGCTCAAGAACGTCCGCCGCGGCAGGATCAAGGACTGCGCGAAAGAGTTCAAGTGCAAGTATTACGAGAACCAGCGCCCGTGGAGCGTGAAATGCGACGTGGCTTTCCCGAGCGCGACGCAGAACGAGATCAGCGGCGAAGACGCGAAGCTGCTCGTAAAGAACGGATGCATCGCGGTAGGCGAAGGCGCGAACATGCCGACCGCCCCCGAAGGCATCAAGGTCTTCCAGAAGGCGAAGATACTCTACGCCCCCGGAAAGGCCTCGAACGCCGGCGGAGTCGCGACCTCGGGCCTCGAGATGTCACAGAACAGCATGAGGCTCTCATGGACGCGCAAGGAAGTCGACGAGAGGCTCCACAACATAATGATAGCCATACACGAACAGTGCGTGAAATACGGCAAGGAAGGCAATTCCGTAAATTACGTGAAGGGCGCGAATATCGCCGGATTCGTGAAAGTCGCGGATGCGATGATAGACCAGGGCCTGGTCTAACAGCCGCCGCGCATATGATAAATGCAAGGGCGTCCCAACGGACGCCCTTGTTTGTTTTATGGTTAACTGGTATAATATCAGCTAGTTATGAAGATCAAGATACCTTACGGTAAAACCCAGATAGACGTTTCGGTCCCCGACAGGAACCTGCTCGGGGTCCTGCATCCGAGGCGCGCCCACACGAAGAAGAGCGAAACCCGGATAATCACGGACGCGGTGCTTAATCCGTTAGGATGCTCGCGCCTGAAGGATATCGTCTCAGCCAAGGACACCGTCGCGATCGTAGTGCCGGACCTCGCGAGGGTATGCCCGAGGAAGCTTATCCTTCCGATCGTCCTCGAAGAACTTGCCAGGGGAGGCGTAAAAGACAAGAGCGTCACGATATTCATGGCTGTCGGAATGCTGACCCCGCCCACAAAAACGGAGATAGAGGCCGCTTTTGGAAAGGATATCGTAAGGCGCATCAAGATAAAGATCCACGACCCCTCGGATCCCGCGAAGCTTACGAACCTCGGGTACGTCGCGAACGGCGTGCCGGTCATAGTGAACAAGGAACTGCTGTATAACGACCACGTGATATCGATCGGCGTCATAGAGCCTCACCTGCATGCAGGCTTTTCGGGAGGGCCCGAGACCTTGAGCATAGGAATGGCCGGCGAAGAGACGATCAGGTTCACCCATTCACCCAAATTCATCGATAAGCAGGGCGCGAAACCCGGCGTAATAAAAGATAATCCGTTCCACCGCTGGATCATGGAAGTCGCCTGTATTGCGAAATTGAAATTCATAATAAACGTGATGAATGACGACCTCGGCCGCACCGTATTCGCGACCGCGGGGGAACCCCAGCTCGCGTTCTATAAGGGCATAGAGCACGCGATGCTCCATTACAGGGTCAAGGTCGACGAGACCGCCGATATCGTCATATGCGGCGTCGGCTGGCCCAAGGATGTCAATATATACCAGGCATCGCGCGCGCTGACCTACCTGACTAATACCCAGAAACCCATAGTCAGGAGAGGCGGCCTTATCCTGATACCCGCAAGGTGCGAGGACGGCATAGGAAAAGGCCTGGGCGAGAAGAGGTTTTACGGCGCGATGATGAAGGCGAAGAGCGCAGAGGATATCGTGAGAAGGATGAAGGGCAAGACCTGCCTGGCCGGCGAGCAGAGGGCTTATGCCGTCGCGAAATCGCTGCTTTTTGCCGATTGCGCGATGGTCGGGACGAAGTTCCCGCGGCTTGTGAAGAACATGAAGATGCTCCCGTTCAGGGACATGGACGAGGCGCTGAAATACGCGTTCGAGACCCGGGGCAAGGACGCCAAGATATATGTGGTCCCGCACGCGCTCGTGACGCTGCCAGTATCGAGATGACATTATCGGAAAAAGAACTCAAGAGGGCCGTCAAGGGCGACGTCCTTTTCGATGACCTGACCCGCCAGATCTATTCCTTCGGCGCTTCCATCTACAAGATCAAGCCCAAATGCGTCGTATTCCCGAAAGACAAGAATGACGTCAGCGAGACGTTAAAGTACGCATATCGGAACAGCGTTCCGGTAACCGCCCGCGGCGCGTGCACGAGCCTTGCCGGGCAGGCGGTCGGAAGCGGCATCATTATTGATTTCACGAAATACCTCAATAAAATAATCGATTACGACGGCGGAGACGCCGTCACTGTGCAGCCTGGTGTAGTATACGGGGACCTGAACAGGTCGCTCGCTAAATACGGCATGTTCTTCCCGCCGGACCCGTCTAGCGGTGATTACTGCACTATCGGGGGCATGATAGCGGATAACTCCGGCGGCCCGCACTCGGTCAAATACGGCAGCACATCGGACTGGTGCGAAGAATTGGAAGTCGCGCTATCGGACGGCAGGCTGGTCCGGCTGAAGCCCGGCGTTTCGATAGAAGCCATATCGGAACCGCTCTCGGACCTTTTCAAGGAGAACGGGTCAAATATAGCGAAATACACCCCTAAAGTCAGGAGGAGCTCAAGCGGTTATAATGTCTCCGCGGCAATAAAAAATGGGGCTCCGGATCTCGTAAAACTTATCGCCGGTTCCGAGGGGACGCTTGCCGTGGTAACGGAGGCGAAATTAAAGCTGGCGCCGCTGCCGAAGTCCGGCGCGTCGGTCATGATAGTGTTGAAGGACATATCAGCCCTCGCCGATACGATTGCAGGGCTGCAGCCCGCGGCGCCTTCGGCCATAGAATTCATGGACGAGACTTTCATAAAACTGGCGAAAGAGGTCGAGCCCGCCGTGAAGGCGATGCTGCCCAAGGACGCGAAGGGCGCGCTTCTCGTGGACCTTGAGGGCGCGGATGACGCGGATATCGACCTGCGCTTGTCGCTGGTCAAGAACGCGTCAGCCGTTGCGAAGGAGCCGGATGAGCGCGACAGGCTGTGGGCCATGAGGCGCGCGGCGGTCCCGATAATGAACAGGGTAAAGGGGAAGAAGCGGCCGCTGCCGTTCATTGAGGACGCGATAGTCCCTCCGGAAAACCTCGACGAGTTCGTGATAGGCGCGTACGCGATATTCGAGAGATACGGAGTCGAAGCGTGCGTCTACGGCCATGCCGGCGACGGCAACATGCACATCCGCCCGCTTATGGACATGAAGGATAAGGCCGACCTGGTCAAGATGGACAATATGGCCGACGATTTTTACAGGATGGTCATAGCCCTCGGCGGTTCCATATCGGC
>JBAYMW010000104.1:0-5710 GCA_041663405.1 Candidatus Omnitrophota bacterium
GATGCTCCTTCGGATGCTCCTTCGGAGCAGTATGTTGTAAAGTTCGACATACCGCTGGCGGTAAGAGCCGAGAGCGCCGATGCGTCATCAACCCTGCCCCCGGACAAGGAAAAGACGGAGGACCTATCCGCAAATAACGCGATAGACGGCAAGGCAAATACGCGCTGGAGCAGCACTTTTGAGGAACCCCAGTGGCTGATCCTCGACCTGGGCGAGGGATACAATATAGATAAACTGATAATCTCGTGGGAATCGGCCTTCGCTTCATCCTACAAGATCGATGTTTCAAGTGACAAGACATCCTGGAAGGAGGTATTTTCGACCGCCTCCGGCAGGGGCGGGACGGAGACCGTGACCTTCCCGCTGTCCTGGGCGAGATACGTCAGGATAGACCTGATCAAAAAGAACGGGGAGTTGGGATTTTCTGTCCGGGAGATATCGATATTCGGAAAAAGAAAACTGGTGCTGTTCTAATAATGAGGAAGATAACGATAGCAAGGGAGGCTACTTCAGGATAGGCCGGGCAGGCGGACTAGGTCACGTCGTATAAGGAGGTTAAAATGAGAAGGTGTCTTATATTCGCGGTTGTGCTGTGCCTGTTGCCGTCATGGCCGGGGCCCTCGTCATGGGCGGATATCATAATCATGAACGACGGCAGGAAGATCGAAGGTGTCGTGGCCTCCGAGGGAGCCGATTATTATGATGTTAAGATCAAGATCGGCACGATGAGGCTGAAGAAGGATACCGTAAAAGAGGTAAAGATAATGTCCCAGGAGGAGAACCTGATAAATCTGGGCAACCAGTACCTGGCATCAAAGAAATACGATGCCGCGCTTGAACAATACAATAAGGCCCTGCTTATCGATCCCTCCTCCCAGGCGGCGATGGGGGCGATAGCGAAGGCCAAAAATCTGAAAGATGAGGCCGAGGCCGTAAAAACGGCTGAGGCGGATAAGAAGCAAAAGGAAGCGATAGAGAGGCAGGGCAGGATAGGTAAAGGGTTCGGCCTGAACCTCATATCGTCCGATGGCCGGGTCGTTATCGAAGATGTCATAGACGGAAGCAGCGCGGATGCGTTAGGGATAAAAGCCGGGGACCAGATAATACAGATAAGCGACTTTCCGGCCAAAGGCAAGACCGTCGAGGAGATAGCGGACTACCTGTATAAGCCGGAGATCACTTCTTTCGTCTTCCTTATACAAAGGGAGAGTGAGCTTACAAGAAAAAAGATAGACTACCAGAAGCATTCCTTTGTCGGCGTTGGGATCTTCCTGGATACATCGGGAAAAGACCTGGTCATAAACAGCGTCATAGTAGGGGAATCGGCCGACCTGGCCGGCCTCAAGTCCAAGGATAAGGTCGTCTCGATCGAAGGAAAAGATACCAAGGGCATGTCAGTAGATGACGCGGCGGTAGTCATAGGCGGCGCAGAAGCTACAAAGGTCAAGGTCACGATACAGCGCTCCGTGGAACTGGAAAGGAAATAGCGGCAAAGATGCAGGATTTCAGAAGATACGGCGATTTCAGCGCCGACGGCACGGAATTCATCATCAGGGACCCGAATACCCCGAGGCCCTGGATAAACTACCTGTCGAACGGGAGATACTGCCTTATACTCTCGCAGGGCGGCGGAGGCTTCAGCTATTACCTCGACCCCGGCGTGCACAGGCTCACCCGTTGGAATCCCGCCGCATATCTTACAGATAAACCGGGAAGGTTCTTGTATATAAAGGACGCTGTCAGCAGGAAGTATTGGTCTGCGGGTTTCCAGCCCGTGAAGAAATTCGATTCATACGAATGCAGGCACGGACTGGTTCTTCGTGGCCGCGACAGAATGGATGCTCGGTATACGCCCGGAATTCAGCGGACTTATAATTGACCCGTGCCTGCCGCCATCCTTCAGGAAGTGCGCCGTCACGCGCCATTTCCGAGGAGCCGTATACAAGATCACGATAGACAACCCGAAAGGCCGCGCAAGGGGAGTCAGGTCAGTCATCGTGGACGGGCATAAGCTCAAGGACAACCTTATCCCTCCTTTCAAAGACAAAAAAGTCCATAACGTAAAAGTGAACATGAGCTAAACCGGGGCCTTGATGAAAAACAGCATTGAACTCAAGCGGGGGGAATTTATAGTCAACGGGAAGCCATTCTTCATTTATTCCGGCGAGATACATTATTTCAGGATACGGCGCAGGGATTGGGAGGACAGGATCAAGAAGGCGAAGGACGCCGGCCTGAACACATTCAGTTCCTACATACCGTGGGCCTGGCATGAGTATAAGGAAGGAAGCTTTGACTTTACCGGGAAGACGCTGCCGGAGCGCGACCTTCTCGGGCTGTTCGAACTGCTCAACAAGCACGGGCTTTACTTCTTCTGCCGCCCCGGCCCCGTGACGCACGGGGAGATAATGGGGCACGGCGTCCCGATGTGGCTCACCCAAAATTATCCCGAGGTCCGCCTGAAGAAAAAGGACGGCTCCGATTTCGACTCGACGGTCGTCTCGCATAACAACCCGTTCTTCCTGAAGATGGTCGACAGGTGGTATTCGAAGGTAATGCCGATCATAGCGAGGAACCAGATAAGCAAGGGCGGCAACGTCATCGCGGTGCAGCTCGATAACGAGATAAGCATGATCAACTGGCTCGCGAAGCAGTTTGATTACAGCGAGACCGCTACCGGGATGTACCGGGAATTCCTGGAGGAAAAGTACGGCACCATAGAAAAACTCAATATTGAATACGGGACTTCCTGGTACTCGTTCGATGAGATAGAGCAGCCCGACGGCTTTTTTGAGGAACAAGGGATGCGCGCGTACTGGGACTGGGCGGCCTTCTGCCGCAGGTATTACGCCGTCTTCTACAAGAACCTCGCCGATATGGCGAGGAGATACGGGATAAACGTCCCTTTCGTCGCGAATATCGCGCACTTCTACGATTACAGCACCTGCGGCAGGGGCATACACGGGATGATGACAACCTCGATGTTCAGGGATTTCAGGAATTACGTGCCGGACGTGGTATTCGGCGGCGCTTACCAGATGCGGCGCCTTGATTACGAGAACTTCCATGACGTCGCGCTGCTCTCCGAGACCGTAAAGATGATAACGAAACCGGGCATACCGAGCATAGTCGTCGAAATGCAATCGGGCATAATGAACGACAGGCCCCGCCTGTATCCGTCTGACGTCGACCTCAACCTGAAGACGTCCGCCGGCCACGGCATGAACGGCATAAACTGCTACATGTTCTGCGGAGGCAGGAGCCCCAAGGAACTCGCGGCGCGCAGTTCCTACCATGAATGGCAGGCGCCGGTATCGGCGGATGGCTCAGAAAAACCGCACCTGCAGCCGATAAGGGAATTCGGGGAGTTCTTAAAGAAAAATAACGGGGAACTCGCAGCCACAAAGAAGGCCTGCGACCTTTCGGTGGGCGTCTATATGCCCTATTACATGACGGAATATTTGCGCGGGCCGCTCGCCGAAAATATCGGCTCGCTCCGGGACAGGTTCTTCTTTGACGGTCTCGGGAGGCTGCTTGTGCTCGCCGGATTCAATTTCGATATGATAGACATAGAAAGGGCCCCGCAATCGGAGATCAATAAGGCAAAACACCTTTGTGTTTTCAGCCTGGACTTTATGGACAAGGCGACACAGTTGAAGCTCGCAGCTTACGTGAAGCAGGGCGGCAAGCTTTTATTGAACTTCCAGGTCCCGGACAAAGACCTCTCGTTCAAACCAGAGACGGCTCTCGCGGACGCTCTTGGCGTAGAGATAGGGGGAAAGTCCACCGATAACATAGTTGATATATACGGCATCGACTGCCTTACCGATTCATGGACCAGCTCATTCAAGGCCAAAGGCGCCAAGGTCATCGCGAGGGTGCACGGAAAGGGGAATGCCTGTGCGATAAAGAAGAAAACCGGCAGGGGAGAAGCGGTCATCGCAGGATTCGGCATACCCCACACGTTCGATTACCATATCGATATCGTAAGGAGGCTATGCGGAGAGCTGGGTTTGTCCCTCCCGGAGGGTTCGCCTGCCCCCGAGGTACACAGGGTCAAGAGGTCATCAGGAAAGGCCGAATTCGACTTCCTGCTCAATTATCACGACGAACCCAAGGTCGTTATCGTGAACGGGATGCGTGCCGTTATTTCCAACAGGAGCGGGGTAATAATAAAGGGCTGTTCCCGCTAAATAATACCCTTAAAACCTCAAAAAATACTTGACAATAAGCACCTCGTATGTTAATTTAGAGCACATAAGACAAGGCTCTAACATCATAGATAGCTTCAAATATGGCGGGAAAGGAGGGATGAATTAAAAAGCCGGAAGTTATCAAAAACATGATGATAAGCACATAAATAGGCAAATACGTTGGGTTTGAAGTTTAAACCCGTTTTGGAATATAACTCAACAGAGGAGATAAAAATGAAGTTATTGAAAGTTCTCTTCGTAGCTGCGATAGTGGTCGCGATAGCGACACCTACGTTCGCTGCGGTACAGAACATAAAGGTCAGCGGCTCCATAGAAGAGCGCGCGATCTATATGAACGACTTTGACCTCAAGGGCAAGTCGGAAGAATCGACGAACCTTCGCTTCCCCGATTCGCCTTTACAGGCGACCTACGGGAACCTCGGTTCCGGTAACTCGATAAACGAAGACTCGAACAGCTTCATCCTTTCCACAATAAAGGTTGGAGTTGATTCGGACCTTACCGATAACATATCGGCTTCCATCGTGCTCGCAAACCAGAGCCTGTGGGGCGGAGTTAACGGTGCGGGTTGGGACACAGGCGTGTATGTGAACAAAGCGTTCATCACGATGAAAGAGTTCTTCTATCAGCCGTTGACATTGAAGATCGGTCGCCAGGACATCACGTTCGGTGACGGCTTCATAATCGGACCTGGTATCTTCAGGGACCCGAGCGGTGCGTTCAACGCGCCTAGGGCTGACGCAGTTGTTGACCGCTATGACTTAGCGGCCGGCAACACAAACACAGCCATATCGGGCCCGTTGGGACAGCAGTACAGCATCGCCACATATTATGATGCTGTCCGCGCCACATTGGACCTCGATCCTTGGACCATCGATGGTATCTACTCCAAGATCGCTGAAAGCGATACAGTCAATGATGATGAAGACTTGCTCGGCGTAAACATAGCCTACAAGTTCGATTCATACAACGCGAAGGCTGAAGCGTATTATTTCCACAACAGGGATGATGCGTTCAATTCAGACCTCGGATACATTGATCCGGTCGACCTCATTGCCAATGCCGGTGACTATGCTGATACCTCGGTTAACGGTGTAGGCGCCAGGGTATACGAGAAGAGCATCGTCAACGTATTCGGCATGAGAGGCGATATTGATCCCGTTGAGAACTTGACCTTGTCCGGCGAAGGCGCCGTGCAGTGGGGCAAGTTGATTGACGAGACAGGAACATTCAACAATTCCACAGACGGTGGCCCGCTTGACAGGAAAAGACTCGCATGGGCTATCGATGTTTCCGGTAACTATCTCTGGAAAGACGTAGCCTACAAGCCGAACTTAGGCCTGGGCTTCGAATATCTCTCCGGTGAAGAATCCGAGAACGCGGGCAAGTTCAACGCGTGGGATCCGATGTTCAAGGGCAAGTTCAACTCCTATATCCGCGACTACATGGCTGGTACACAGTCAGCGTGGGACGGGATAGGTGGAAACATCTACCAGAC
>JBAYMW010000105.1:0-5692 GCA_041663405.1 Candidatus Omnitrophota bacterium
CGCCCATGATATAGGGCATCCGCCTTTCGGCCATACGGGGGAACAGGAACTCCATGAGCTGATGAAAGACCACGGCGGGTTCGACCACAACATCCAGGGCCTCAGGGTGGTCGATATGCTTGAAGAGAGGTATCCTGCTTTCAGCGGACTGAACTTAACCTGGGAGGTAAGGGAGGGGATCAATAAGCATTCGACCCCGTACGACAAGTCCAATAGCCGCGCGCAGCTCGACCCCGGGAAATCGCCCGTTCTGGAAGCCCAGATAGTGGACCTCTCCGATGAGATAGCTTATGATAACCACGACCTTGATGACGGCATGGCCTCGGGCCTTATCAGTGAATCCGACCTCAATTCGATCCCCTTATGGAAAGATGCCAACGATGCCCTGCTGAAGGCCGACCCGGGGATCAAGGACCAGATAAGGAGGTACCAGGTGATACGCTCCCTGATCAACAGGGAAGTCACCGACCTTATCGTCGAATCGGAAAAGAAGATGGCGGAGCTCGGGATAAAGTCCCCTGAAGATGCCAGGTCATTCAAAGGCAGGATCATAACATTTTCCGGAAGGATGCTTGAGGAGAGGAAGCCGCTGAAGAAGTTCCTTTATGATAACCTGTATATGAGCCATAAGGTTGTCAGGATGGCGGACAAATCCCGTAAATTTGTGAGGGAGCTCTTCAACCGGTACCTATCGAACACGGAGCTGCTTCCTGCTGCCAGCAGGCAGCGCCTAGAGAAAGATGGCCCGCACAGGGCCGTCTGCGATTATATCGCAGGGATGACCGACAGGTATGCCCTGGATGAATACGTAAAACTTTTCAACCCATACGAGAGGGAACAATGAGGAACCGCATCGTTTATATCTTCCTGATAGCAGCCGCCTTATTCGTCATCGTATATTCTCCGCTTACTTCGTACCTGCTTAAAGACCTCATAACGTATAAGCTGGAAAAAGCGCTTGATATGGATATCGTGTTCGGGAAGGTCAACGCGAAACCTCCGGCGCAACTGCGGGTCACCGACATAAAAGCGATGGATAAGGCGGGGCTCGCGCTTACCTCCGAAAGGGCTTATCTGAGGCTTGATCCAGGCAAGCTCTTCCAGGCGCAGTTCGTATTGCATTGCGATTTCCAGAATATAACCGTCAGGTCGGGTCTCGGTGAGTCGCTGAACAAGGTATTGGGGCCGTTCGGCGTCCCGCCACAGGCATCATTTAAGTTCGACCAGATAAAGGGCACGATAACCGCGAAGGGCGGCGAGCTCTTCATAACGGAGCTTAACGGGACCGGCCAGGATTTCAGGTTCTCGGGAAATTTCGCGAAAATGAAGGAAAGAAAGGTCGATTACGAGCTGGAGTTCTACATCAATAAGAAGGTGGTCGAGGAAAGCGGCGCGGCGCAAAATAGCCTGCTGACGGATGACGACGGCGACGGATGGTATACTATAAAGCTGTCGTTGAAGGGGGACCCTCGCAAACCCTCGAGCGTATATTTCTCGACCGGAGGCATAAAGCTCGAGATAAAACCTGATACGGAAAACACCAAAAAGTGATTGCATTAGCGCGGTTATTATGATAAAATCAGTAACCTTCGGAGTAAATAATGCCGCCAGTTAATACCCAAAAGCAGCAGCAAGAGCTATTTGACGAGTTTATAGTCGTCAAAAAGGCAAGAGGAAGATTTTTCGGTGCGTTGAACAAGTTCAACAAGCCGTTGTTCCCTCAGCACAGGCTTAACCTTTCTGTACCGTATGAGGTGCTTGCGGTGGTGCTTATGGGGCTGCTTGTGCTCGGGGCTATAGTGTTCGCGCTGGGTGTCGAGAGGGGCAGGGGTTTGGCGGGCACGGATGTCAGTGCGGCAACCGCTGAATTGGCCCCGGTACCGGAACCCGTAGTTGCGGCACCCGTCGAACCGGTCACTGTACAGGTCGCGGAGGCCCCTAAACCCGTTGCCTTGCCTACGGCGAAGCCGTATACAATACAGGTCGCTTCATATAAGGCCCGCGACATGGCGGATAAGGAGTTGTCGCGCCTGAAGGGCCAGGGATATAATGCAGAGGCGGTCAAGAAAGGCAGCTATTATATATTATGCGTCGGTTCGTTCGAAAGCAAGGACGCGGCAAAACAGACGTTTGCCGCCATGCAGAAGAAGTATAAGGGCTGTATAATTAGGAAACGTTAATAACCAAGGAGAGTATCAGATGTCGATCCATCCGAGTCTGCGCCCTTCGAAGGGAAGGGGCCACAGGTCAGTATTCAAGCGCTTTGAGCGCATAAAGATGCTTGCCGACAAGGACAAATGGAAGGAAGAGGATTCTGTATTCGGCCTTCCTAAGGTCAAGTCGCTTAAGATCAAGGTCAAGAAAGAGAAGTCCGAAGCCAAGGTAGCCGCAGAGGGCGCATCAGCGGCCCCGGGAGCGGCACCGGCAGCAGGAGCACCGGCAGCAGGAGCAAAGGCGGCAGGAGCGAAGGCAGCAGCAGCGCCCGCAAAGAAGGAACAAGCGAAAGCGAAGTAAGCATGAGAACCGCGATTTATGCCAGGCAGTTCGTTATCACAGCGATATGCCTGGCTTTTTCTTTTGTTCTGCCCGCAGCTCATGCGGATGTGGTTTCGGCGGATAGGGTGAATGTCCGGGCCTCGGACAGCACTTCGTCGGAGGTGCTATGCCAGCTCTCGAAAGGCGAGAGCGTCGTCGTATCGGGCAGTAAGGGCAAATGGTATATGATAGAACTTCCCGCTAGAGCTCTCGTGTATATAAGCAAAGCGAATGTCTCGAGGAAGGACGGCCTCGGGGTCGTATCGGAGGATAAGGTGCTGGTAAGGACTGCTGCGACGAAGTCCTCCTCCGTGGTCGGCCGCCTGAACAAGGGTGCCTCCGTGAAGGTACTTAAGGAATATCTTGACTGGTACGAGATAGAAGCCCCGAAGGGCTCATACGGATGGGTCTACGCGGAGTATGTAAGAAAGGACGGAGAGGCCTGTATAAAAAAAGATATATCTTTACAGGGGAAGCTCGCCGGGCTCGACGAGACATATAAGGGCGAACTAAAAAAGCCGATGCGGGAGATCGAGCTGAAATGGATACTCGAAGAGTACCGGAAGTTCGCGGCCGAAAACGTTAATTCCCCCGAAGGGCAGCAGGCGGCGCTCAGGGCAGAGGAGATAAAACTGAAGATCGCCGAGATAGAGCACCTGAAAGCGAAAGAGGATTATGACGCCAAGATCAAGAACATATCCTCGCCGAGGCCGGGAGAAGCGCCGATGGCGAGCGGCACATTATCGAATGTCGGAAGGATCTCGGGGCGCCTGAGCAAATATAAGCTGGTCAAGGATGGGAAACAGCTCGGATACGTTTCGTGCGCCAAGGAAGACCTCGGCGGGTATGCGGGGCTTCCGGTGAACATCTGGGGAGCGAAGAAAGAGGTGAAGGGAGTGGTGCTTTACGAGGTTGACGCCATACAGGTCATAGAGTGACGATGGAATACGTTAAATTCGAAGATTTCAAGAAGCTGCAGCTTAAGATAGCGAAAGTCCTGAAGGTCGAGGACCACCCGAACGCCGATAAGCTTTACGTGCTGACCGTCTCGACAGGCGAGGCGGAGAAGGTTATAATCGCCGGCATCAAGCTGCATTACAAGCCGGAAGAGCTGATCGGGAAATCCGTAGTAATAATAGATAATCTCGAGCCCGCCGTAATACGCGGCGTTACCTCGAACGGCATGCTGCTCGCGACGAAGGACGGCGAGAAGCTTGCGATACTCACACCTGAAAGAGAAATCAAAATAGGCAGTCCCGTATCATGACAAGCGGTAACCTGGCCAGCCTCATCATCTCTATCCCGATATTCATCTTCGCAATGGTCATCCACGAAGTAGCCCACGGCTGGGTAGCGTATAAGCTGGGGGATCCTACGGCCAAATATTCCGGCAGGCTCACGCTTAACCCGATATCGCATATCGATCCGTTGGGCACGATACTGCTCCCGATATTGCTCATAATTATGAATTCACCGGTCGTATTCGGATGGGCAAAACCGGTGCCGATAAATTTCCTGGGCCTGCGGAACCCGAAAAGGGATATTATGACGGTCGGCCTGGCCGGGCCGGCGGCGAACATCATATTCGCTTTCATCCTTGCGGCGATATTCCGCCTCTTCCCGGTCCTGCACGTGCCGATCATCAGCGACATCTTCTTCGGTTCTATACTCGTGAACCTGGTCCTCGCGGCCTTTAACCTTATTCCCATACCGCCGCTTGACGGTTCAAGGATATTGTTCGGGCTGTTGCCGCGGGACCTGGCAGTAAAATACATGAGCATAGAACGGTACGGTTTCATCATACTCTACATACTGATATGGATGGGTTTCCTGGATAATTTCGTCAACCCGCTGGTTGTGATATTGGCCAGGATAATAGGCATTTAAATCCAGGACGGAAGGAGGTGAACATAACAAATGGCTGAGGAGTTGACAGGTACGGTAAAGTGGTTCTCGAACCAGAAGGGCTACGGTTTCATCACGCCTGATAACGGGGGCAAAGATGTTTTTGTCCATCACACCGCTATAACCGGAGAGGGGTATAAGACGCTCGCGGAAGGACAGAAGGTGACGTTCCAGATAGCGCAAACGGATAAGGGCGACCAGGCTTCGAACGTAGTTAAACTTTAACCCCAGGGTGGATCATGGATCCCATTAAGGTCCGCTTAGGCGACCGCAGCTACAAGATCCTTGTCGGGAGGTCTTTGTCTCCGGCGTTTTCCGCCGAGATGTCCCGGTTAGACCTGGGATCGGACGCTGTCATAGTTACTAATCCGAAGGTCAAGGCGCTTTTCGGCAGGCAGGTAAAGCTCATGCTCGAAAAGGCCGGCTTCGGGACGCGTTTTTCCGTTGTCCCCGATTCCGAAAAAGCCAAATCATTGGGCGAAGCTATGAAGCTGCTGGCCGCGATCTCTGATGCGGACGGCAAGGGCAAAAGGCTGTTCGTGGCGGCCCTTGGCGGAGGAGTCGTAGGCGATCTCGCGGGATTCGTTGCGTCGGCATATAAGAGGGGGATCCCGTACATCCAGATACCTACAACACTGCTTGCGCAGGTCGATTCCTCGATCGGCGGCAAGGTGGCGGTGGATCTTCCGGAAGGCAAGAACCTGGTCGGCGCCTTCTACCAGCCAAAGGCCGTATTCGTCGACATATCCTTCCTGTACAGGCTGTCCCCGCGGGATTTCAGGTCTGGGCTTGCCGAGGTCGTCAAGTATGCCATCATAGGGGACCGCGCGATGTTCTCTAAGCTCGAGCGCGGTATCGGAAAAGTGCACAAGAGGGATCCGGGCATGCTTTCTTACATAGTAAGAGAGTGCGCCGCAATAAAGGCCGGCATTGTTTCAAGGGATGAGAAAGAGAAGAAGTCGATAAGGACCGTCCTCAATTACGGGCACACGATAGGGCACGCCATAGAATCCGCGTGGGGATATTCAAACGCATATTCGCACGGGGAAGCGGTATCGCTCGGAATGATAGCGGCCGCGCGCATATCCAACAAGCTCGGAGTCCTCCCTGCCGCGGAACTCGCCAGGATAGAGGCCGTCATCGCCGCGCTGGGACTACCGGCGAAGCTCAAGAAGACAAAAACCGCAAAGATAATGGCTTCTCTCGCCTATGACAAAAAATTCATCCGCGGAGTCAACAGGTTCGTCCTGCC
>JBAYMW010000106.1:0-5417 GCA_041663405.1 Candidatus Omnitrophota bacterium
GCTTCCATGCTGCTTTGGGGAACAGCCTATTCGTCGCATCCGTACAAATATCCGGTCATAGGCTACGAGGACCTCTTCAGGCAGATAAAGAGGAGCGACCTCGAGGAGTATCATTCCGGGAATTATGTGCCGAATAACTGCGTGTTGTCCGTCGTCGGCGACCTTGATGCCGAGGCGTCGCTCAAGTACATCCGAGAGACGCTTGGAAAACTTCCGCGCAAGACAGACCCCCGGACCATAAAAGCCGTCGAGCCCCTCCAGATGTCGGCCAGGTCGGCCGAGTTCCGTAAACAGGGCCTTCAGCTCTCAAGGGTCCTCATAGCGTTCCATACGACCAGCCTCGCCGATAAGGACCTGTATCCGCTGGACCTCCTTGCGGCCGCGCTCGGACAGGGCGAAAGTTCAAGGCTGTATATAAGCATGGTGAAGGAAAAGAAGCTCGCCTATGCGGTCAGCGCCTATAATTACACTCCGTGCGACCCGGGGCTGTTCATCGTATCGATGGTGCTGGAGGAGAAGAATGCGGCGCGCGCCGTTGAAGCCGTATTGTCGGAGATATCGAAAACGAAGAAAGGGCAGCTCCGCGGATCCGAGCTGTCGAAGGTCAAAAGGTCCGTCATCAGCGGCTATATTTTCGGAAAGGAATCGATAGAGGCGCAGGCGGATGATTTTGTTTCGGGCTATGCGGCTACCGGAGATTATGATTATTCGCAAAGATATATAGATGGCCTTGGAAAAGTCAGCGCCCGGGATGTCGTAAGGGCCGCAAGGGTTTACTTGAACGCGGATAACATGACCGTTGTTAAGCTGCTTCCCGGGTTTTCGCCTGAGGCGGCCAAGGAAGGCCCGCCGGCGGATGCGGTGAAGCGTATCGATATCCGCAGACATGTGCTCAGGAACGGCGCGACGCTGCTGGTCAGCGAGGACAGGTCATTGCCTGTCGTATCGATATGCGTCGCTTTCAAGGGAGGGGTCAGGGCGGAGGACGAGGATAATAACGGTATCACAAAACTGATGTCCGGTATGCTGCTTAAGGGGACGAGAATGCGCTCGGCCGCAAGGATAGCGGAAGAGACGGAATCCCGCGGCGTAGAGCTTTCCGATTTCAGCGGCAAGAATTCTTTCGGGATCTCGGCAAAATGCCTGAAAAGCGACCTGAAATACACGTTGTCGCTGGTCCGCGATATACTGGCTAACCCGAGGTTCCCGGAAAAGGAACTGGCGATCGCTAAGGAACTCCAGCTTGCCGCCATCAAGGCGCAGGAAGACGATATATTTGCGTCGGCATCAAAGGAACTCATAAGGACCATATACAGGTCGCACCCTTACGGGATGCCTGACCTCGGGACGCCCGCGTCGGTTTCGGCCGTCACGAGGAGGGACCTTTCGGAATTTTACAGGTACTACGCGGTCCCCGAGAATATGGTAGTTTCTGTTTTCGGGGATGTCGATGCCTCAACGTTTAAGCGCCTGGTTTCGGTCTTCGGCGGGCTGCCGAAGGAGCGTTTCAGGGGGATAAGCGTCACGTATGAGCAGGAACAGCTTGCGGCGCGGAGCTCGGTCAAAAATATGCCGAAGGAACAGTCCGTCCTGATGCTGGGCTATCCCGGCGTCGACGTGAAGGATAAAGACAAATACCTGCTCGATGTAATAAATTCGATAATGAGCCGCGAGGGGGGAAGGCTGTACAGGGACATCCGCGGGAAACTCGGGCTCTCGTATACGCTGGGCTCATTCTCGGTCTTCGGGATAGACCCGGGGTATAACGCGTTCTATGTGGCCACGACCGCCAAGAACATGAATGAAGCTAAAAATATAATCCTCGGAAACCTGAAGTCGTTGAAGTCGGAAGGCCCGACGCAGGAAGAGATGGACCTGGCCAAGAGCGACCTTATAGGCGAGTATTACCGGGGCCTTGAAGTGAATTCCGGGGTTGCGTTCAAGGTCTGCCTCGACGAACTATACGGCCTTGGAAGCGATGAGCTCTTCAGGTACCCGGAGATGATCAATGCCGTGACCGCCCAGGACGTTATGGGAGCCGTGAAAAGGCATTTTTCGGAATCGAAGATGAACGAGGTCATGGTCACCCCATGATACGCGATCCCGCCGTATCGGGACAGTTCTATCCCGGAACAAGGCAGGCCCTGCAGCTCGAATTGGCGAAATACCTTCCTAAAGAGAAGCCAAGCATAGACGCGATAGGCCTGGTCTCGCCGCACGCGGGATATGTCTATTCCGGGGCTGTCGCGGGCGCGGTGCTGTCCTGCGCGAAACTTAAGGATACCTGCATTATAATCGGCCCCAACCATACCGGAAGGGGAAGGCCGTTCTCGATTATGACGGAAGGGACCTGGCGTATGCCTTCGGGGGATTGCGAGATAGATTCGAGGCTTGCGAAGGCGGTATTGTCCGGTTCCTCTTATCTTGAGGAGGACGCGGCCGCGCAACGGTTGGAACACTCGGTGGAAGTACAGATACCTTTCCTGCAGGCCCTGAAGCCCGGGATAAAGATCGTCCCTATAGTCCTTTCGGAAGCCGACCTCCGGGCTTACAGGAGCATCGGAGCTCATATCGCCGCGGCAATAAAAGCGGCGGGCCCGGCGACTATCATCGCGAGTTCCGACATGACGCACTACGAGCCGCATGAGACGGCGAAGCGCAAGGACGGCAAGGCCATAGAGGCGATGCTCAAGCTTGACGAAGCCGCCCTCATCCGCGCCGTCGAGGAGCTTGATATCTCGATGTGCGGATATGTGCCGGTTTGCGTGATGCTTGCGGCCGCGAAGGAACTCGGGGCGAAGAACGCGAAACTGGTCAAATACCGGACGAGCGGCGACGTGTCCGGCGACCTGAGCGCCGTGGTAGGATATGCGGGCGTGGCAGTTTATTAATTGTTGCGCGTAAAATAAAACAGGAGTAATATAGACCGTCATGGAATCTCACGATAAGATGGGAAATACGGAATCGCGGTTCGAGCCGAGCTTCAATATATTTGTCACAAGCCTCGGGATGCAGGCCATGATCTTCCTTGGGGAGATGCCTAATCCCGTGAACAACGAGACGAAGGTTGAGCTCGAGCGGGCAAGGTACATGATAGAGACCATCGCGATGGTCAAGGAAAAGACGGCGGGCAACCTCTCAGCCGAAGAGCAGAAACTTATCGACGACGTGCTTTACGGCCTCAGGTTAAAGTATGCGGAGAAGGCGAAGTGACGGTCCTTCTTGCCATACTGTCCGTGCTGGTCCTAGTATCGCTCGCGGTCTCGATATACCTCCTTTCCAGGATCCGCAGCCTTCCTAAGGATATCACGGGCGGAGTGACCGGAGCCATGCAGTCCGCTACCGGCGCGATAGGCGATATCAACAGGAGCCTCGGCGAGTTGAAGACGAGGGGAGAGAGGCTTGAGGAGTTCGGCAGGGCGATAAACGACATAGGGAGCCTGCTCAGGCCGCCGCAGATGCGCGGGATGACGGGCGAGGTCCTGCTGGAGAAGATACTTTCCGATATGCTACCGCAGGGCAATTACCAGATGAAGTACTCATACCGTTCCGGAGAGCAGGTCGACGCGATAATTAAGTTCAAGGATTTCATCCTGCCGATAGACTCGAAGTTCCCGCTCGACAGTTTCAGGAGGATGCTCGAATGCGAGTCTGAGGACGAGAAGCGCCGCTGTTTCAGGGAATTCGCGCAGGCGGTCAAGAAGCAGGTCGACAGCATAGCGAGGAAATACATATCCCCCAGCGACAGGACATTCGAATTCGCCCTCATGTACGTGCCGTCCGAAAGCGTCTATTATGAAGCTATCGTCAGGGATTCCTCGCAGGCCGGCGATGAGTCCTTGTTGTCCTACTCCTCAAAGAACAGGGTCTACATAGTATCACCCGCCACATTCTATCCGTATATCGCTACCATAGTGCACGGCCTGAAGGCGTTCAGGATTGAGGAGAACGCGAAACAGATACTCGAGAGGATCGGGACGCTCAGGAAGGATTTTGAGGATTTTAAGGTCATATTCGATGTGGTAGGAAGCCACCTGAACGACGCCCACAAGAAATACACCTCGGAAGCCGCCCGGAAACTCGCGAAACTGGATTCCGACCTCGCTTCGCTCGAACTGCGGCACGATGAAAAGTAAATTATCGATCCTCCTGCGCATAACCGTCAGCCTCACTTTCATGGGGCTCCTCGTATGGGCCTTCAGGAAGGATATCCCCGACATACTGGGCGCCATTAAGGGTGCCAGGCCCGATTATTTCCTGCTCGCTGTGTTGTTCAATATCGCCGCGATAATCATAGTCTCTTTAAGGCTGAAGGTCATACTGGCGGTCCAGGGGCTCCGGCTTACCGTCATGGAATCGGTATACCTTACGTTCATCGGAAATTTCTTCAATAACTTCCTTCCCACATCAATAGGAGGGGACATAGTAAAGGCCTATTATGCCACCAAGAAGAGCGACAGGAAGGTGGAGTCGTTCTCGGCGGTCTTTTTCGACAGGTTCTTCGGTTTCCTTTCCATAGGGCTCCTTGCTTTTCTCGGGCTCATATTCATGTACGGGAGGATAGAGGACCCGAAGCTCATATGGGGATGCTCTATATTCGCCGGGGCGGTACTGGTAATATTCGTGCTCTTCCTGAATAAGAGCCTGGCAAAGGCGGTCTTCTCCGGCCTCCTGGACAGGCCCTTCTTCCGGAAGGGGTCGCTGCCGCGCAAGCTCTACAACGCCCTTGACGCGTACAGGGCGCATCCTCCGGTCGTGGCCAAGGTCATAGGCATGTCGCTTTTCGCGCAGATCGTGTCCGTGGTCTCACTCTTCTTCATAATCAGGAGCCTTTCGCAGGAAGTCACGTTCCTTAACCTGCTGTTGATAACCCCGCTTGTCTCCGTTGCTTCCATGATGCCTTCGATAAACGGCCTCGGCGTGAGGGAAGGGGCGTTCGTGGTATTCCTGAGCGAATTTATCAGCAAGGGCAGTTCAATGGCCGTATCGATACTGTTCCTGGCGCTAGTTCTGCTGACCGGCCTGATCGGCGGGATATTATACCTGTTCTCCAGCAAGCTTTACAAAATCCCGAAAGTGGGTTAAAATATGGCTATGAAGAAGATACTGGTGATACACGGCCCGAACCTGAACCTCCTGGGAGACCGCGAGGTCGGCGTATACGGGAAGGTGACCCTGAAGCAGATCGATTCCGAGCTGGAAAAGATAGCGAAGGCGGAGAAGGTCAGCCTTGAGATATTCCAGTCGGACCACGAAGGCGAGATCGTAGGTAGAATAGGCAAGGCAAAGGGAAAGTTCGATTGCATACTGATTAATCCCGCGGCATACACCCACACCTCGGTCGCCATAAGGGATGCCGTCGCGGCGGTTTCGATACCGACTGTCGAAGTCCATCTGTCAAATATCCACGCCCGGGA
>JBAYMW010000107.1:0-5327 GCA_041663405.1 Candidatus Omnitrophota bacterium
ATTGTAATATCGATGTTCATAGTGATATTCACCCCCCTTATAATTGCAAAATTCTTCCCCGGCCTGAAACAGCAGCCAAAAGTACAGCAGCCGGCGGCAGCTCCGGTTGCGCCGGCCGCAGCCGCAGCGCCTGAAACAGCCCAACCGGCGGCGCAGGTTATCGACGACAAAAGTATAGTTTTTGAGACGGACGAATATAAAGTAGAATTCTCCGGGTCATGCGGAGCGATAAGAAGGATCACGCTGAAGAAATTCAACGATCCGAAGGGCCTGCCGATCGTCATAGCGGAAACGCCCGGTTCCGTGGACGCGATCTTTTATACCTCGGGCCTCTCGAAGGATACGGACAGGACGCCGTTTACCTATACGGCAAAGGGCGACAGGGCGGTCTTTGCCGCTAAGTCGTCCGACGGCATGCTTGTGGAAAAGGAATATATATTCCAGCCGGGGAGATACGCCATAGAGCTTAAACAGACGATAACTAACAGCTCGAGCCAATCCCGGCCGCTCAAATATTCTATTGTGACGAGCAGCGGGATACCCGACCTTTCAAAGCAGGACGAGGTTTATGTCGAGATAGTCAGGGACATAGACGGGAAGATAGTAAACACGAACAAGAAGGCGATAAAGACCGAGACCTCATGGGACGGAAGGCAGGTCAACTGGCTCTCCCTCAAGAACAAGTACTTCTCCCTTATAACCAAGCCCCCGGTATTTTTTACAGGAATAACCTCTAACAAGCTGCAGGGCAATGGGTTACAAACAAAGATGTCCTCGGCTGAATTCACCGTCGGCCCCAATGCGTCTGCGACACACAATTTCATGTTATATGCCGGACCCAGCGATTACGATAAGATATCCTCCCTTAAAATGGGGATGGAAAACTCCCTTTATTTGGGATTCACCGGCAGTATAGGTAAGATCCTTTTCGTGGTCCTGAAGTTCTTCAACGGCCTGGTCAAGAATTGGGGCCTGGCGATAATAGCGCTTACAGTTTTTATTAATATACTCCTCTTCCCTCTTACCTTTAAGGGTATAAAGGCAATGAAGCAGATGCAGGCGCTCCAGCCGAAGATCGAGGCCCTGCGTAAGGCGAACAAGGATAATCCCCAAAAAACTAACAAAGAGGTGATGGAGTTATACAAGAAGTACAAGATCAATCCCATGGGCGGATGCCTTCCCATGCTGCTTCAGATGCCCGTCTTCTTTGCCCTATACCAGGTCCTCATGAGATCGCACGAGCTGAGAGGCGCGCCGTTTTTGTGGATAAAAGATCTTTCCCAGCCTGACAGGCTGATGACATTCAAAGGTTCTATCCCTTTGTTGGGAAGCGACTTAAATATACTTCCGTTATTGATGGCGGTTGCTATGTTCTTCCAGCAGAAGTTATCTGCTCCGCCTGCGGCATCACAGAACGACCAGATGGCCCAGCAGCAAAAGATGATGGGAGTCATGATGCCGGTCCTCTTCGGGTTCCTGTTCTATGGGCTTCCGTCAGGCCTGGTCATGTATTGGTTGACCAATACCGTCCTGACCGTTGCCGAGCAGGAGCTTTTCCTGAAAAAGGAAATGTTCCACGTGGAACATTCCGAATAGCAAGATAAAGGCATATCATGAAATCCATAGAAGTCGAAGGAAAAACCACTAAAGAAGCGATCCAGATGGCGCTGGAGAAGCTTAGCGTCACCCGCGATAAAGTCCACGTTAAGATACTTTCAGAGGGTCACCATGGTTTATTCGGGATGACCGGGCTTAAGCTGGCAAAAGTGAAAGTGACCCTCAAAGAAGACACCCACCATCAACACCACAAATCCTTATCCTAAGGCCTATGACCTTATTGTCATAGGCGGAGGTCATGCCGGATGCGAAGCTGCCCTCTGTGCGGCCAGGATGGGCCTAAAATGCCTACTTTTGACCATGAGCCCGGATAACATTGCCCAGATGTCATGCAATCCGGCTATAGGCGGCCTGGCAAAAGGCCATATAGTCCGGGAGATAGACGCGCTGGGCGGCGAGATGGCAAAGGTTACGGACAAAACGGGCATCCAGTTCCGGCTTCTCAATACGAAGAAAGGTCCCGCAGTCCAAGCGCCCCGCGCCCAATCCGACAAGAAGCTCTATAGCCTCGAAATGAAGAAGACACTTGCTGCCCAGGGCGGGCTTGATCTTAAGCAAGAGGCCGTGGCAGAACTGCTGGTTTCTTCAGGCAAGATATGCGGGGTATTATGTGAAAGCGGCACAAGTTATCGCGCGAATGCAGTTGTCGTTGCTACAGGCACATTCCTGAACGGCCTTATACATATTGGCTTCAAGACCCAGCCGGCCGGAAGATTTGGAGAACCGCCTTCATCAAAGCTTTCTAACTCACTAATATCGCTTGGGTTCGAGATTAAAAGGCTTAAGACAGGAACCCCTGCCAGGATAAAGAAGGATTCTATAGATTTCTCAAAGACAGAAGCGCAGCCAGGTGACGCGACACTGGTAGCATTCTCATTTTCTACCGTAAAGATAGACCGTCCCCAGATACCTTGCCACATAACCTATACAAACAATAATACGCATAAGATAATCCTGGATAACCTTGACCGGTCGCCTCTTTACAGCGGAAGGATAAAAGGCGTAGGCCCCAGGTATTGTCCATCGATCGAGGATAAGGTAGTAAGGTTTAAGGATCGGGAACGCCACCAGATATTTCTTGAACCAGAAGGGTTGGACTCGGATGAGATATATCCGAACGGGGTATCCACAAGCCTTCCTGAAGACGTGCAGCTATCTATGTTAAGGTCAATAAAGGGATTAGAACATTGCGAGGTAATCCGTTATGGCTATGCCATAGAATATGATTTCTGCCCGCCCACACAATTGAAACCTACTCTTGAAACAAAGCTCATCGAAGGACTATACTTTGCCGGCCAGATAAACGGGACATCAGGATATGAGGAAGCCGCCGCCCAGGGGCTCATGGCGGGGATAAATGCAGCTCTTAAAATTAAAGCGGGATCTCCTTTAATTCTTGGCCGCTCGGAAGCTTATATGGGGGTTCTGGTTGACGACCTCGTAACGAAGGGAACAAATGAGCCCTATCGCATGTTTACATCGAGGGCGGAATACCGGCTCCTATTGCGCCATGATAATGCCGACATAAGGCTCATGGGATACGGGCATAAGCTTGGCCTGATCCCGGACAGGCAATTCGAGGCGCTTGGTATAAAAAAGGAGATGGTCGACAAAGGGGTCGCGGCGCTAAAGCGTAAAAAGCCGGAGGAGATGTCAGGTTATCCCGAAGAGATCAAGCGCCAGGTTGAGATCGAGGCAAAATACGAGGGCTATATACAGAGGCAGGTCAAAGAAGCGGAAAGGTTAAAAAAGCTCGAGTCAGTAAGGATCCCGGCGGGCGTAGATTTCAAGACAATAACGGGATTGCGCAGTGAAGCCCGGGAGAAGCTGGGAAAGATCCGGCCGGAGTCTATAGGACAGGCATCCAGGATATCGGGCATATCCCCATGTGACGTCTCCTTGCTTTATGTATATCTTAAAACCTCGCGGGAAAGAAAATCTTGACAAAAAAAGCGTCTGCGTCTAAAATGTTCCACGTGGAACAATGGCAAAGATAATTTCAGTTTGCAACCAGAAGGGCGGAGTCGGCAAGACTACCACTGCGATAAACCTCGCGTCATATATCGCGCTGGCAGGCCGCAATGTATTGGTCGTTGATTGCGACCCTCAGGCCAATGCGACCTCGGGATTGGGCATAGATAAAAAGCAGGTCAAAGAATCGATTTATGACGTCCTAATCAACGGAAAAGAAATATCGCAAGTTATTGTTAGCACAAAGCTTACAAACTTATATATAATTCCTTCAAACGTCCATCTCACCGGAATGGAAGTCGAACTCGTTAATGCACAGAATCGCGAGTTCCACCTGAAACAGGCGTTGGAACATATCAGGCCATCATTTGATTATATAATCCTCGACGCCCCTCCGAGCCTGGGGCTCCTGACCATCAATGCATTGACAGCGTCGAAGTCCGCGCTTATACCGCTGCAATGCGAATACTACGCGCTGGAAGGGCTGTCGCAATTGCTCAGTACGATAAACCTGGTCAGGCAAAACCTGAACCCGTCCCTGGAAATAGAGGGGATTCTTCTTACGATGGCGGACTTCAGGACGAAGCTTACGGACGAGGTGATAAAAGAAGCGAGGAATTACTTCGGGGAAAAGGTGTACAAGACGGTAATACCGCGCTCAGTAAAATTGGGCGAGGCCCCGGGGTTCGGGATGCCGGTAGTCCTGTACGACAGGCACTCGCAGGGCGCGCGCAGTTATTATGAATTCGCGAAAGAATTCTTGAAAACAGATTTCCCGCTGGAGATCAATACGAAGCAAGAAAAGGAGATCCCTGATGGAGAAGAGAGTATTAGGCAAGGGGCTTAAGGCGCTTATTCCCGACGACGTTCCCCAAAGGTCGGAGAGCAGGGGAGCGGTCCAGATAAATGTCGGCGATATAGTGCCGGGCAGGTTCCAGCCGAGGGAAGTATTTGACCCGGATAAGCTCAGGGACCTCATCCAATCCATTAAGGAGAAGGGGTTGATCCAGCCGGTGGTCGTAAGGCCTATGGGCGGAGGATATGAACTGATAGCCGGAGAGAGAAGGTTGAGGGCCGCGAAAGAACTCGGGATCGCGCAGGTCCCCGCGATAATAAAGGACGTAAAGGACGATGAGGCGCTCGAGATAGCGCTGATAGAGAACATACAGAGGGACGACCTGAATCCGATAGAAGAGGCGAAAGCGTACCAGAGGCTGTCCGACGAATTTTCGCTGACGCAGGAACAGATATCCGAGAAAGTCGGCAGGAACAGGGCGTCCGTCTCGAACATGATCAGGCTGCTCAAGCTGCCGGAAAAGATCAGGGAAGAAATTTATTCCGGCAGGATATCGATGGGCCACGCGAAAGCCATCCTGATGCTTGAGTCCGAACAGGACCAGCTTGGGCTGTGCATAAAGATATTAAAGCGCGGGCTGTCGGTCAGGGAGGCGGAGTATTACGTAAGGCGCAAGATCACCGGAAGGGCCAGGCCGGCGAGGCCGCGCAAACACGCGACCGAGATAAGGGCCGTCGAAGAAGAGCTGCAGAGGATACTCGGCACGAAGGTCACGTTATTGCACCAGGCAAAACGCGGCAAGATCATGATAGAATATTATTCGAACGAGGACCTTGAGAGGTTATTGAATCTTTTCCGCAAGCGCTAAGACGTCTTCAACCGAAATGGAATTGAGGCATTCCGATCCAGCTTTGCATTTTATGGGTTTACCAAGGTCCTTGAA
>JBAYMW010000108.1:0-5206 GCA_041663405.1 Candidatus Omnitrophota bacterium
AAGGAAAGCGAGCAGCATAAGCGATTTCACGGATTTTACCCAGATCTTCTTCAACCTCAAGGCCGCCGTAAAGGCGAACGACGGAACGCAGATCAAGGAATCCGTCAATAAGCTTTCCGAGAAACTTGTCGTGCCTCCGGAACTGCTCTACCCGAGGATCATAGGGCACAGGCTCGGAGACCACGAGCTGAGCCTTCTCGGTAAATTTACGAGGGAGCTCGACAGCCATCCCGAGTATAAAGATGCCGTAAGGAGCCTTCGGGACTTCGGGCGGTACCGCAAGGCCGTCCTGCTGATCGACCAGCTGCGCAAAGGCAAGGACGTCCTGATCCCTCCCCCGTTCGTTAAAGGGGCTGATGCGCACCTCTATGAGGGCCTCACGCGTTCGTTCAGGGTCTTCTTCGCTTCCCTGGTCGCCGTCGTTCCTACGCTTACCGTATACGGCTTCACGGGCATACCGCACATGCCCCCTATCACTTTCGTCTGGATAGCATTGTGCTTCGGGACAACCTATTACATATCCTGGCAGCCCTCGCACAAGATATCCCTCTTCACAATGAGCCTTCTCGTCAGCGTCCCGGGGCACAAGATGCTGCCCGAGCTCGGAGAATACATAAACGCGAATTACACCGAAGAAAAACCCCTGAAGATATCATATATAACGGCCAAAAGGAGCGACAACGAATCGGATGCCGAGATAGCGATCTTCTATTTCAGGAAGACGCTGGATGCGCTGAGGCCCACGCTCGAGACGTTCGGCAACAAGATGCTGCTGGTCCTGACGTTCTGGTCCGACACGAAGAACGACAAGATAATCGAGTATGAGGTCAAACGGCTGCGCGAATTCTCGGAGGAGTACTCCTACACGAACCTCGATTTCCTGTACCTGAACAGGTCGAAGAGCGAATGGTTCGACAACACGAAGCTCGGGATGATAAAGGTCGGCGGGTTCGCCGGGAAGGTCGGCGGCATCGGCAACCTGATGCATTTCATGAACACCGGCCAGTCCAAACCGTACCTGTTCACCGACGAGGGTTTTGAGTTCACGCAGAACAGGAACAAGCCCCTGTTATGCAAGGTGTGGTCGACCGACCTGATTAAAGCCCTCGGGATAAAAGGGTGCGCTTCCGAAGAAGCTGCGGACCGCATCCTGCGCGGCGAGGATGTCGAGATCGACCAGGACAGGATATCCGAATTCTGCGTGATCATGGACGACAAGAACGAGATCTATCCCGGCGAGCTCGAGAAGGCGCTCGCGATAATGCTGCATCCAGACAACAGCCATATAGTCATAGCGCAGCCGCACATCGTCATAACTCCCCCCTACCTGAACGGCGTGGCCAAGGAGAGCATCTACTGGAAGATAATGAAGAACGAGCGCGACATAGAGAACGAGATAAACATGAAGGTCGTCTCGGGCATCTACGGAAAGGAGCGCGCTTTCTTCGGAAAGGGATTCACAAGGACAAGAGTATATTACGAGAGGGTCTTCAAGCCCGAGACGCTCTCGCCGGCGAAGGTGCTCTCGCACGACTGGCAGGAGTCGATATTCAGCAGGAACTGCGAAGGGCTTCTAGGCGCGAAGAGGTATATAGTCAAGAGGGTCCTTGAGAAGTTCGGCGCAGTCGTACTGCGCATAGACCTTGCCGATACTACGAGGTTCATCAAGCTGGAAAAGGATGCGGCAGGAGATGTCTGGCTCTATCATTTCGACATAAATTCGGGCGAGTACCGCTTCGTCAGGAAATTCCATCACCTGAAGGAGACGGGAATAGACGACATAATAAAATATACGGCGAACTTTTACAATAATTCCGTCGCTGTCGGCGAACGCGACCAGCTCCATTTCGTAACGTACATAATCCGTGACGTCAGGTGGCTGATCGGCGATTTCCAGGCCATCAGGACGCTCATATCCTACAGGCCGCTGCTGACCAGCTATCACCAGTGGCACCTGAGCTGGGCGATCGGGAGGCTGCTCTCCGACCCGATGCTCTTCTGTTTCATAATGCTTATGTGCATGTTGTGGATATTCCCCTTCATCCTCATAGTCCCGACAAACTCAAACGCCTATATCATCACCCTTGCGCTGTCGTTCTTCGGCATCATATTCGTGCACAGGTTCATAGACCCCGTAAGGTATATATTCCGCAGGGCGCGCGCCGAAGGGCGCCCCATACGCCCCGGGATCTTCCTGATAGAGCTCATGGACCAGTTTTTCGACAGCGTCCTCCAGACGGTCGAAACGACCATCTCGTCCCTGCAGCTGACGGTCATAAAACCGTTGTTATCCTACTCGATATACAAATCGGAGAAAGCCAATAAGGTCCCCGAATGGAAGACCTCGAGCACCCTCTCCCTCATGGAGCTGGAGGGCAGGATAACCAGGAACGAGTTCAGGGACATAAAGATCGAGGAAGCCCAGAAGGTGGGCATAATAATATCATCGATAGCGGCCATATATATCGTGACGGGCATAGCGCCGTTGACCGTATTCGGCGTCTTCGGCATACTGCCGTGGGCGGGCTCGCTGATATTCGGGCGATACGCTATCGCGGCGATAGGAAAGGTCGGCGACCTGGACTTGCACAGCCTCACCGTCAGGGAAAGGCTGAAGAAGGCTTACATAATAATTTCCGCATCCCTCCTGCTCATAATAATGTTCTCAGCCCTCAGGGGCCTTCCGAGCCAGGATAAACACGACATGATAAAGCTCGTGCTGCCGGAATCGAGGGATAAATTCAGCTATTCTTCTGCGGAAGAAAAACTCCTCGATAAGATGCGCGGCGACCTGAAGAAGATCGAATTCTATATACCCGATAAGGTGATCGACAGCAAGCTGGCTCCCGTATTGAAGTCGCGCGAGGGAAAGACGAAACTGCTTGCCGAGGTACTTCCGGTACAGGAGAAGCTCTCGGTGGCCATACCGATCCTCAAGCCGGCGGCCAAGGATGCGGTCCCCCCTCTCGTCCGCGAAGCGGTCTCGCCGCTCGAGGAGCCGGAGCTTAACGACCTGGCGTCTTTCAGGAGCTTCTTCGACGCATCGGACAAGATGGGCAAAAGAAGGCTCCTCGCCTCCACCGCCCTCGCCGGGGCAAAGATAGCGCTGTCGATCAAGTTTAACATCGCCGGCCTGGCGATAATGGCCATGGACAGGGCCGAAGGGCTCGGGATGATAGCGCGTTACGGCAGGGAATATCCCTGGTTCAACGTATTGGACCCGCTCACAGGGCAGTTCTGGTTCGAGACAAGCCGTGAGACGGGCATGTCGATAAAGGATATCGCGGAAGTCTTCAAATGGGAGGACACGAAAAAATATTGGAACGCTGACTTCGCGAAAAAGAGGGGCATCTGGAAACGTTATGAATACCTGCAGAGGGGCATACTCTCCCTCTATTATTCCGGGCTGGATGTCAACGAGGAGAACCTCAGGAAGTTCTTCGCCGAATACGATAAGATGCCGCAGTTCCGCAAACAATATCCGGCCGTCCCGCTGAAGCCTTTCCAGCTCGTGCCGGAGCCCCTGAAGAACGCGTTCCAGCTGCTCGGAACGGTGACATTTTACGTCCCGGTGCTGAAGATAATCCCGGATACGCAGATACCATACGGCACGATCCTCGGTATCGTAGAGACCGTGGTCGCGGGCAAGCAGGGAAAACTGGAATACCTGATAGTCACGGGCATGAAGAACGGTATCTCCACCGAAGAGGTGATGGAGCATCTCGGTTTCGATTATGTCAATTACGCCTGGTATAAGACATCGTTGCAGAACGAGGTATATAAAGTCAACAGGGAAAGGTTCATATACGACTACAAGAAGAAAGGCGTGAAAAAGGTCGACTACGAGAAGAGCGACATCAAGCTCATATGCATACTGTCGGATTACCGGATGGCGCTGGATACCTGGCTCACGCTCGGCAACGATGGAAGGCCCTCCAACTACCAGATAAAGGAGACGGCGGATAAGCTCCGCGGTTACCTCGCGGCGATATGGGATAAGGTAGGCAGCGATTATCCCGGATTCAAGGACGGCATCAGGGCTAAGGGCATCGGCGAATATCTTGCCGTGTCCTATTACGTGATGGCAAAAAGGTACGGCTGGAGCATGGACAATTACATGGATTTCCTGAAACCGCAGCTGGACGAAGCCTATGAGCTCAAGAAGCAGGGCGTCATCCTTGACGAAGAGACGATACATGAGGTCATGTTCAATAACGAACTTAGCCAGAAGGGCATTTTTGAGGACCCCCGCCTCTCAGCCGGGGAGAACGCCGCCGTCATATCCAGGATAGAAAAACGCATAGAGAAACAATCGGATGCCGGAAAGGAGATGACAGGATATATCTGGCTCTCCTCCCTGGTGCTTGAGGCAAAGAAGAACGGGATAAATACCGACCCGACGGAGTTCGCGTCTAAGTTCATCGAGATATACAAGGCAGGCGCCGGATCGGGCTACCGGGAGAAGCCGTGGTGGGAAAAGAGCGGCTACCTTACCCTCATATATTATAAGGCCGGCTTCAAGGGCATAGCCGAACTCTTCGATTATTTCGACGCCGAGTTCAGGATGTCGGATTCCTGGCACAAACAGAAACTAGAGCTTCCGGAAGGTTTCGTGACGGGCGTAGTCGAGACTACCTACAGGGATATGGGATACGCCGAGGACCAGGTGCAATTGCTCGCCGGGCAGACCCCCGCAAAACTTAAACTCGACATAGCTTATGAGTTCCTCGCAAAGCTCATGCTGGAGGCGGAAGCAAACGGCATAAAGGTGCCGCCAAAAGACCTCGCCGCGGAATTCATGTCGTTCTACCGGACAGGCGCCTCCTCGGAATACAAGCGGATACCCTGGTGGAACATCAGCGGCTACCTTATGCTCGAATACCGGAAGAACGTCGATAACCAGGGTTGGAACGGAATGGACGGATATTTCAAATATTACGCCCCGGTTTTCGCCACGATAAACGGGTGGTTCCTTGCGGACCTCCCCCTCCCCGCCGGCTTCGAGGATGAGAACGCCTTCAGGCTCGAGATACTCAAGCGCAAGCTGGATTACGACCCGAGGGCCGAAAAGGACGGCGGGCGCGTGCTGAGGGTCATCGAGGATACCGTCGAGAATGAGACGCCCGTCATAAAGAAGTTCAACGCATATATGACGCTTGCCCGGCTGAAGGAAGATTACAGGCTGGATTTCGGGCGCGAATTGAAC
>JBAYMW010000109.1:0-5144 GCA_041663405.1 Candidatus Omnitrophota bacterium
CAATCGATATTCCCCATAGATTAAGATCAATCGAGTACGGTTTCTTCTTTGTTGTATCGATGGGAATATTATTCTTCTTCGCATAGTCTATCTCTTCGGCCCTTGTCTTGAGCTCCCACTCCCTGACAGGCGCCAGTATCTTAAGCGCGGGATCGATAGATCCCACGGTCACTTCGAACCTTACCTGGTCGTTGCCTTTTCCCGTGCAGCCGTGCGCGACATAACCGGCCTTCTCCTTATGCGCTGTCTCGACCAGGCCTTTCGCTATGATCGGCCTCGAAAGCGCCGTCGCCAGCAGATAACCGCCTTCATATACGGCGCCCGCCTTAAGGGACTTGAAGACAAAATCCCTGACGAATTCATCTTTCAGGTCCTCGACCACCGCCTTTACGGCCCCGGTAGCCAATGCCCTCTTCTTATACGCCGCGAAATCAGACTCCTGGCCCACATCGGCCATATAGGCAACCACGTCATAGCCTTTATTGGCGAACCATTTGATTATGACGGACGTATCGAGCCCGCCGGAATATGCTAAAACTACTTTTTTGTTCATATTCTCCTCACTTTAAAAGTAAAAGCAATAAAGCCTTTTCTACATGCAGCCTATTCTCCGCCTGGTCAAAGACCACCGAATGTTCCCCCTCCATGCATTCTTCCGTGATCTCCTCGCCCCTGTGCGCCGGCAGGCAGTGCATTACAATATAGTCCTTCGCCGCCTTCGAGCAAAGCTTGCCGTTTACCTGGAAACCCTTGAAAGCCTTGATCCTCTTCGCTTTCTCCTTTTCCTGGCCCATGCTCGTCCATACGTCGGTATATATCACGTCCGCGCCTGCGGCCGCCTTTTCCGGGTCGGCCGTAAATACTATCTTGCTTCCGGACCTTCCGGCCGTCCCAGCGGCATCCTTGGCCACTTCCTTATCCGGACCATAGCCCTTCGGCGCCGCTACCGATATGTTGACACCCAATTTTGCGCATATATATAGCAGCGAATTGCACACGTTATTGCCGTCGCCGATATAAGCGAGCTTCAACCCCTTCAATGCGCCCTTCTTCTCCCTGACAGTATAAAGGTCCGAAAGGGCCTGGCAAGGGTGCGAGAAATCCGACAGCCCGTTTATGACGGGGATGCCGGAGTACTTCGCGAGCTCGACCACATCGCCGTGCTTGAACGTCCTCGCCACGATGCCGTCTAGATACCTCGAAAGCGTCCTTGCGACATCCTTTATCTCCTCCCTCTCGCCGAGCCTGACCTCATCGGGCGCGAGGTATATCCCCGTGCCGCCCAACTGCGCCATCGCGGCCACAAAGGATACCTTCGTCCTAAGGGAAGGCTTCTGGAATATAAGCCCGAGGGTCTTGCCCTTCAACGGCTCGCAGGCAGAGATCTTCCCTTCAACCTTCAATTTAGCCGTAAGGTCGAATATCTCTCCGATATCCGATTGAGATAATTCGTTTACCGTTATAAGGTCTTTAGCTTTCAACTTCTATCCCTTTCATCGCTTCCTGCATTATCCCTACCGCCTTATCAATATCGGAATTCTTCACGGTAAGCGGCGGCATCACCCTCAGCACCTTTACCTGCGTGCAGTTGATAAGCAGGCCCTTCGCCGCGCACTTATCGACGATTTGCCTTCCCTCTACGCTGAGTTCGACCGCCTGCATCAGGCCCTTGCCCCTGACGACTTTTACAAACGGGAAATCCTTCTTCAAAAGCGAAAGCCTGTTGTAGAGGTATCTTCCCCTCCTCACGGCCTTCTCGACCATATCGCCTTCTTCTATCGCAGCGAATGTAGCCAGCGATGCCGCGCAAGCAAGCGGGCCGCCGCCGAATGTAGAGGCATGCGTGCCCGGCTGCAGCACATCGGCGATATTCTCCCCGGCTACCATCGCGCCGATCGGGAAACCTCCCCCGAGCGTCTTTGCCAATGTAATGATATCAGGCGTGATCCCGTAATGCTGGTAGCAGAACATCTTTCCGGTCCTGCCGATGCCCGTCTGGACCTCGTCAAGGATCAGCAATATCTTCTTTTCGTCGCATATCTTCCGGAGCCCTGACATGAACTCTTCCGAGCCGATGTTGATCCCGCCCTCGCCCTGTATCGGCTCGAGCATGATGGCCGCGGTCTTGTCTGTTATCTTCGACAGTACCGACTGCAGGTCGTTGAACTTCGCGTACACGAAACCGCCGGGCAACGGGCCGAAGCCCTCCTGGTATTTCGGCTGGGCCGTGGCCGTTATAGTCGTGATGGTCCTGCCGTGGAACGAACCCTCCATCGTTATTATCTCAAATTTTCCGGACGGGTATCCGGCCTTCCTTGCCAGTTTGATCGCCGCTTCGTTCGCTTCTGCGCCGCTGTTGCAGAAGAAGACTTTTCCCGGGAACGAATGCCCTATGATCTTCTTCGCGAGCTTACCCTGCAGCTCGTTGTAGAAATTGTTCGAGACATGGATCATCTTCCCCGCCTGTTCCCTGATCGCCCTCACGACCTTCGGATGGCAATGCCCTATGCCCGACACCGCCCATCCGGGAAAGAAATCAAGGTATTCGTTTCCATCTATATCATAGACATTGACGCCCTTGCCCCTTACCAGCACTATAGGCACCCTGGCGTATGTCGGCATGACAAATTCATCGTATAACTTCCTGGTATCTTCTGCCTGGCTCATCTTATTATCTCCGTCCCTATCCCTTTATCCGTGAATATCTCGAGCAGTATCGCATGGCTTAACCTGCCGTCGATTATATGCGTCTTATTCACGCCTTTTGCCAGCGCGCCCATGACCGCCTTGACCTTCGGGATCATGCCCGACCTGATTATCCCCCTCTTTATGAGGTCCTCGGCTTCCTTCTTTTTCAGCGTCGGTATGAGCGTGCTTTCATCCGCCTCGTCCCTCAATATCCCCTTCGTATCGGTTATCAATACGAATTTCTCCGCCTTTATGGCCGCCGCTATCGCGCTTGCGGCCAGGTCGGCATTTATGTTATAGGCCTTGCCGTCCCTGCCCTTCCCGACCGGTGTTATCACCGGTATCGCGCCGCCGTTAAGGGTCTTGACTATCGGCCTTATATCTATCGACACTATCTTCCCGAGGAACCCCATATCCTTTCCCTTGTGCGGCATCTTTGACGCTTTTATTATGCCGTCTTTTTTGGCGCTGAGCGCTTTCGCCTTTCCGCCGAGGCCGTTAATATCTTCCGCTATCTCCCTGTTAGTCGCGTCGAGCGTATCGTCGACTATCTTCATCGTCTTCGCGTCGGTTACCCTGAACCCGTCAACGAACTCAGGCACAAGCCCCGCCGCCTTCATATTGGCGGATATCCTCGGCCCGCCTCCGTGGACTATGACAGGCCTTATGCCGACCAGGCTCATGAATATGATATCCTGGAAGATCCCGGAGATGACCTTCCGGTCTTCCATCATGCTGCCGCCGGCCTTTATGACAACGGTCTTGCCCCTGAACTTCTTTATGTATGGCAGCGCCTCGATCAGGACGTCCGCCTTTTTAATTATATCTTGCATTTATTTTTATATAACCTTCCGTAAGGTCACAGGTCCACGCCGTAGCGGAACCTTTGCCGGATTTAAGGTCAACCGCTATCTTGATATTCATGCTCTTCATCGACCTCTTGGCTTCCGGCCTCAGGTCGAACCTCGCCTTCCCGCAGTTCACGATCTTTATCCCGTTCAGCGAGATATCCATTTTCGATTCGTCGAACTTCACGCAGGACGCGCCCGCTGATGAAGCGATCCTTCCTATGTTCGGGTCCTCTCCGGCTATAGCCGTCTTGACCAGGCTCGAGTTGGCTATCTCCATAGCCATCTTCCTCGCGTCCTGCCTGCTCTTCAGGCCTTTCACGTTTATCTCGACGAATTTCGCGGCGCCTTCGCCGTCCTTCGCGACTTCCTTAGCGAGGCATGCCATGACATGGCTTAATGCGCCGTAAAATACATCATAATTCCTGCTGCCGTATTTTATCCTCCGGTTCTTCGCAAGGCCGTTCGCGAGCACAAGCACCGTATCGTTCGTGCTCATATCCCCGTCAACCGTAACCATGTTGAACGAATCTTCAACGGCATCCTTCAGGGAAGCCTTAAGGGCTCTCTGCTCTATATCGGCGTCCGTCGTTATAAAACACAACATAGTGGCCATGTTAGGGCATATCATGCCGGAACCTTTGGCTATGCCGCCGATCCTGACCGTCTTACCGCCTATATTCACCGCGACCGCGATCCTCTTATCGTCCAGATCGGTCGTCATTATCGCTCTTGCCGCGCTTAGTTCGCCTTTTTTGCTGAGCCCTTTTACGAGCGAAAGCACGGCCGACGTTATCCGTTCGACAGGAAGGGGCTTTCCTATTATTCCGGTAGAAGCGACAAGCACATCATCGACCGCTATGCCGGTCCCGGAAGAGACTGCCCTTGCGGTATCCTTCGCCCATTTCATGCCGTCCTTGCCGTTAAGGCAGTTCGCGTTCCCGCTGTTGGCTATTATCGCCTGCGCCCAGCCGTCCTTCAGATTATTCCCGGTCAAAATGACCGGCGCCGCCTTCACGGTATTCTTCGTGCACACGCCTGCCGCATGCGCCGGAACGCCGGAGAGGATCAGCGCGAGGTCAAGCTTCCTCTTCTTTATCCCGCAGTTGATCCCTGAGGCTAAAAAACCCTTTGGCGCCGTCACCGAGCCCTTTATCGTCTTCATCAGGCGAGGCCCAGCTTTTCGTCAAAACCCTGCATCAGGTTCATGTTATGCACGGCCTGCGATGACGCACCCTTGTATAGGTTGTCGATCGCCGTAATGACTATCACCCTCTTGCCGGTCACCTTGATACCTATGTCGCAGAAATTAGTACCGAGGACATTCTTAGTCTCGGGGAATACGCCCTCTTCGAGGACCCTGACGAACGGCGCAGCCTTATAGAATTGGCCGTAAATTTTCAGCAATTCCGCCGCGCTCGAATCCTTTCCGAGCGTCATATATATCGTCGAAAGTATCCCCCTGTTCATGGGCACGAGGTGAGGGGTAAAAGTCACCTCCACCTTCGACCCCGCGGCCTCCGAGAGAGCCTGGTCGATCTCAGGCATATGCTGGTGCTGGTTTACCTTATAAGCTTTCAGGTTCTCGTTAGTTTCGGAGAACATCAG
>JBAYMW010000110.1:0-5088 GCA_041663405.1 Candidatus Omnitrophota bacterium
GACAAGACCTACAGGCTGCGCAAGTTCATGCGCTCGAACGCCGATACGTGCGTCAACCAGACGCCTATCGTGAAGCTTGGGCAGAAGGTCAGGAAGGGCGAAGTGATAGCCGACGGCCCCGGCACCGACCAGGGAGAACTGGCGCTCGGGAAGAACGTGCTTGTAGCGTTCATGCCATGGAGAGGATATAACTTCGAAGACGCCATAATCATCAGCGAAAAGCTTGTAAAGGAAGATCTTTATACTTCCCTTCATATAGAAGAGTTTGACAGCGAGGCTCGCGACACGCGCTTGGGCAATGAAGAGGTCACGCGCGATATCCCGAACGTAAGCGAGGATGCGCTTAAGAACCTCGATGAGCACGGCATAGTTAGGATCGGAGCCGAGGTCGAGCCCGGCGATATACTTGTCGGTAAAGTGACCCCAAAGAGCGAGACGGAGCTTTCGCCCGAAGAGAAATTGCTGCGCGCGATATTCGGCGAAAAGGCCGGCGACGTCAGGGACACTTCCTTGACAGTCCCGCCCGGAGTAGAGGGAACTGTCGTGGAGGTCAAGGTCTTCAGCAGGAAGGGCGGCAAGTCGAAGACCAAGGAAGAAGCGCAGAAAGAGATCAACGAGACCGAAAAGATAAAGAAAGAATTTGAGAGCCAGATAAGGAACATAGAGAAGCAGAAGGCCCAGAAGCTTGCGAAGATACTCGTAGGGCAGAAGCTCTCGGTAAGCCTCGTCGATGATGAGACGGGCGAAGTCCTTATAGCCAAAGATAAGACGATCAAGCAGACGGACCTTAAGAAGCTCGAAAGGTGCGACCTCGATAACGTGAAGCTTTCCGAGAACAAGGAAGCCGAAGAGGATATCAAGCGCATAAGCAAGGTCCTCGACGACCAGATCAACGAGCTCGAGTACGAGGAAGAGCGCGAGATAGACAAGATAAAGAGGGGCGACGAGCTCCCCGCGGGCGTCCTGAAGAAGGTCGTGGTCCTTGTAGCCACAAAGCGCAAGGTGCAGGTCGGCGATAAGATGGCCGGACGCCACGGCAACAAGGGTGTCGTAGCCAGGATAGTCCCGGAAGAGGATATGCCGTTCATGCCGGACGGCACGGCGGTCGAGATAATACTCAACCCGTTAGGCGTGCCTTCGCGTATGAACGTCGGGCAGATACTCGAGACGCATCTCGGTTGGGCGGCGAAGGCCTTGGGTTTCCACGTGGAATCCCCGGTATTCGACGGCGCAAAAGAGGAAGAGATAAAGAAGGAATTGAGGGCAGCGGGTCTTCCCGAGGACGGCCGTGTCACGCTTTTTGACGGCCTGACCGGAAAGGCTTTCGACCAGAAGGTCACGGTCGGCTACATATATATGATGAAGCTTATCCATCTCGTTGACGATAAGATACACGCGCGCTCGATCGGCCCGTATTCTCTCGTCACGCAGCAGCCTCTCGGCGGAAAGGCGCAGTTCGGCGGCCAGAGGTTCGGTGAGATGGAAGTGTGGGCGCTCGAGGCTTACGGCGCGGCGTTCACGCTGCAGGAATTGCTTACGGTAAAATCGGATGACGTTGTGGGACGCACAAGGATATACGAGGCCATAGTTAAGGGCGAAAACGCTCTGCAGCCCGGGACGCCTGAGTCCTTCAATGTATTACTGAAAGAGCTTCAGAGCTTGTGTCTTGATGTCAGGACGGAGAAGAAAAAATA
Organism: Candidatus Omnitrophota bacterium; assembly: GCA_041663405.1. Taxonomy (GTDB): domain Bacteria; phylum Omnitrophota; class Gorgyraeia; order Pluralincolimonadales; family Pluralincolimonadaceae; genus UBA6215. Next base: position 1,695 of record JBAYMW010000110.1, read on the forward strand.
ATATGAATAACGATATCCTCCAAGCAGCCAAAGCATCAGCGAAGAAGGACGACGCTTTCCTGAGGCCCAGAGAGAAGGGCCTGGAAGAGCCCGCGGCTTTTGATATGATCAGCATCAAGATAGCCTCCGGCGAGATCATACGTTCGTGGTCGCGCGGCGAGGTCAAGAAGCCCGAGACGATCAACTACAGGACGCTGAAGCCGGAAAAAGACGGCCTCTTCTGCGAGAAGATATTCGGCCCCACGAAGGACTGGGAGTGCAACTGCGGAAAATACAAGAGGATCAAATATAAGGGCATAATCTGCGACAGGTGCGGTGTAGAGGTCACGCTCTCGAAGGTAAGGCGCGAGAGGATGGGTCATATAGAATTAGCCGCCCCGGTATCGCATATCTGGTTCTTCAAGGCCATGCCGAGCAGGATGGGCGCCCTCCTGGACCTGAACCTGCGCGACCTCGAGAGGATACTCTATTACGAGGAATACATCGTGACGGATCCGGGCGAGTCGCAGCTCAAGAAGAAGCAGCTGTTGACGGAAGAGGCGTACCAGGAAGCCCTCGATAAATACGGCCACAAGTTCACCGCGAAGATGGGCGCCGAGGCCATTAGGGAGCTCATAAACGAGCTCGACCTCGACAAGATGTCCGTCAAGCTGCACGCGGACCTCAAGAAAGCCAAGGCCGAGCAATCGCAGAAGAAGATCGCGAAGGTCTTGAAGATAGTCGAGAATTTCAGGAAATCGGGCAACAAGCCGGATTGGATGATCATGGATATCGTGCCGGTACTGCCGCCTGACCTGCGTCCGCTCGTCCCGCTTGACGGCGGAAGGTTCGCGACCAGCGACCTGAATGACCTCTACAGGAGGGTCATCAACAGGAATAACCGACTGAAGAAATTGCTCGAGCTGAAAGCGCCCGAGATCATAATAAGGAACGAGAAGAGGATGCTCCAGGAGGCCGTCGACGCGTTGTTCGATAACGGCCGCCACGGAAGGCCGGTACTCGGCCCCGGGAACCGTCCGCTGAAGTCGCTCAGCGATATGCTGAAAGGCAAGCAGGGACGTTTCCGCCAGAACCTTCTCGGTAAGCGAGTTGATTATTCCGGCCGTTCCGTAATAGTCGTAGGCCCGGAATTGAAGCTGCACCAGTGCGGCCTTCCCAAGAAGATGGCGCTTGAGCTTTTCGAGCCGTTCATCATAAGGAAATTAAGGGAACAGGGTTTTGTCCATACGATCAAGAGCGCGAAGAAGATGGTAGAGAAGGCGCGCCTCGAGGTGTGGGATATCCTCGATGAGGTAATAAAGGAGCATCCGGTTCTGCTTAACCGCGCGCCGACGCTTCACAGGCTCGGCATCCAGGCGTTCGAGCCGATACTCATCGAAGGCAAGGCCATAAGGATACATCCGCTCGTCTGCACCGCCTTCAACGCCGATTTCGACGGTGACCAGATGGCCGTGCATGTGCCGCTTTCAATAGAAGCGCAGATGGAATCGCGCCTGCTGATGCTTTCGACCAACAACATCTTCTCGCCCGCGAACGGCAACCCGATCACGACGCCGACGCAGGATATCGTCCTCGGATGTTTCTATCTCACGAAGGACAAGGAGCACGCAAAGGGCGAAGGCAAGGTCTTCAGCGACAAGGAAGAAGCGGTCATAGCTTTTGAGGACGACCAGATAGCCCTTCATTCTAAAGTGAAGGTAAGGATAAACGGGAAGTTAGTGGACACGACCGTCGGACGCGTAATATTCAATAACGTATTCCCGGCGGAGTTTGAATTCGTGAACGCCCCTATGAGCAAAGCGGCGCTCAACGGCGTCATATCCGGTATACATAAGCAGTTCGGGCACAACGTTACCGTCGAGATCCTCGACAAGCTCAAGAGGTTGGGTTTCGAGTACGCGACGATCGCCGGCATCTCCATCGCCGTCGACGACCTGCATATCCCGAAGGACAAGGATAAGCTTATCAAGGAAGCCCGCGCGGAAGTCCTGCACATCGAGGGCCAGTACAGGAAAGGCCTTATTACCGACGGTGAAAGGTACAACAACGTCATCGACATCTGGACTACGACGACGGACAGGATCTCGGACAAGATATTCGAAGAGCTCGACCAGTTCAACCCGATATTGATGATGGCGAACTCCGGCGCGCGCGGTTCTAAGCAGCAGATCAGGCAGCTTGCCGGCATGAGAGGCCTTATGGCCAAGCCGTCGGGCGAGATCATCGAAAGCCCTATTACCGCGAATTTCCGCGAGGGCCTGACAGTGCTCGAGTACTTCATCTCGACGCACGGCGCCAGGAAGGGTCTTGCTGATACCGCCCTGAAGACGGCCGATTCGGGTTACCTGACCAGGAGGCTCGTCGACGTGGCGCAGGACGTCATAATTAACGAGGATGATTGCGGCACCCTTAACGGTATCTTCGTAAGCGCGATAATCGAAGGCGACGAAGTCGTTGTCTCGCTTAAGGAGAGGATCATCGGAAGGGTGGCACTTGACAATATTGTTGATATCATTACCGACGAGGTCATAGTCGCGGCCGGCGAGCAGATCACCGAAGACGCCGCCGAGAGGATAGAACAGGCCGGCATCGAGAGGATACGCATCAGGTCGGTATTGACCTGCGAATCCAGGCACGGTGTCTGCGCGAGGTGCTACGGGCGCAACCTTGCTAACGGCAGGATGGTCGAACTGGGCGAGGCGATAGGCATCATAGCCGCGCAGTCGATCGGCGAGCCCGGTACACAGCTGACGATGAGGACGTTCCATATCGGCGGTACGGCTTACCGTGTCGTCGCGCAGTCCTTCATAAAGGCGAAGAACAAGGGTACCGTTAAGTACCACAGCCTGAAGATCGCCGAGAAGGAAAAGGGTTTTGTCGTACTGAACAGGAACGGCCAGGTTTCGATCAATGACGAGACGGGCCGCGAACTTGAAAGATATACGGTACCGCACGGCGCCCTGTTGACCGTCGGCGAGGAGAAGAAAGTCGCGAAGGACGAGATATTCGTCAAGTGGGACCCGTACACGGTCCCGATCCTCACCGAAGTCACGGGTAAAGTGCGTTACGAAGATATAAAGGAAGGCCACACCATCAGGGAAGAGGTCGATTCAGCGACCGGCCTTACCGAAAGGGTCGTCATAGAGCATAAGGGCGAGTACCATCCGCAGATAGTCATACTCGACCACAAGGACGAGGTACAGGCGCTTTATTCGATCCCGTCCGGCGCGCATATCGTGGTCAAGGACGGCCAGAAGGTCCTCGGCGGCGACCTGATAGCTAAGACGCCCCGTAAGACCATCAAGACGAAAGACATCACCGGCGGTCTGCCGAGGGTCGCGGAACTCTTCGAGGCCCGCAGGCCCAAGGATCCGGCTATCATAAGCGAGATTGA
>JBAYMW010000111.1:0-5081 GCA_041663405.1 Candidatus Omnitrophota bacterium
AGGAACTGCGCGGTGTTGCGCGCCATATGGTATTTCGTAGGCGAGACCTCGCCCCATTCCCTGACGGGCGAATGGCCGAAGTCGTAGGTCGTGCAGGTGCCTATCCCGCCGTAATCGCCCTTGCAGTTCCAGTAAGGGAAAGTCGTGCCCCCGACAAAGAGGAAATGGTTCATCACGGAAGCGCCCTCCGCTATCACGGTACGCAGTATTGCGCGCGTGACCTCGGGCCCTATCTGGTAGAGCGGCTTGCCGAACTGCGCGAACCAGCCTGTCTCGAGCTCCATTATCATGAGCGGTTTGTTCGGCTGCGCCGCGACGGATTCGCAAATGGCCTTGTCGAAATCGTTGAATTCCCAGAGCCATATCCACGGTATGTTCGGGTAATAGGTCCGAGCGTCGATTATCTCGCTTTTCCGGAGGAAGCTTCCTTCGACCGTAAAGGTCGGCACATCGATGCCTTCCTTCTTCGCCATCTCAAGCAGCTTCAGGTGGTATTCGAGCGCGCCGTCCCTGTATCTTTTCAGGCCCGTGCAATTGATAAGGTGGTCGTACTCGTTCTCTATCTGGAAGAGCACGATGTTGCCGCCCTTCGTTATCAGGTGCGGCCGCAGTATCCCGGCTATCTCCTTATAATACCTGCCGATGAGCCTCATGTATTCCGGGTCATTCTCGCGCAGGTTTATCTTCTTGCCCAGCAGCCAGTCGGGAAAACCGCCGAAATCCCACTCGGCGCATATGTAGGGGCCCGGTTTTATGACCAGGTAGAAACCGTACTTCTGGGTCAGCGTGATGAATTTATCCAGGTCCCTGTCGCCGTCCCAGCGGAACTCCCCTTCCCTCGTCTCATGGAAATTCCACGGTATATACGTAACGACGAGGTTCAACCCCGCCGACTTCATCTTCTGCAGCCGGTCTTCCCAGAGTTCGTGCGGGACGCGGAAATAGTGGAACTCCCCGCCGTAGAGCATGACCCGCTTGCCGTCGATAAACATGCTCTTCCTGTCGAACGAGATCACCTTCTTGTCCACGACATCCTCCGTATCAGTTAAAGAAGACTTTTATCTCCTTTACCTTCCTGTCCCTGATCATCGCTGAATACGGTTCGGGCACCTCTCCGGCAAAAGGTTTGGCCGTCCCGTCCTCCAGCGTCACTTCATACCTTGCCTCCGTCTTTTCCCCAACGGCCCCAAACAGGTCTTTCATCTTAGGATTGAAATATGTGACAGGGATGCTCCCGAGCAGCATGAACTTCAAAGTCCCCTTCCTGACGGTCTCGTCCACGAGGGTCCCGTCCGGCAGGTAGTAGCTGGCCTTGCGGTCTTTCTTCAGGAACATCTCCCCCGGCAATACGGGGCATAACCTGAATGATAATTTCCCGTCCTTACCGAGCCCGAACGGCCTGCCGCCCGTCATCATGATAAGCCACATGTGGACGAATTCGGCGGTCGAACCCGAAAGCCTCGCGTAGAATCCCTGGCCGTGGACCTTCTTGTCCGGGTGCGCGCTGCTCGCTATAAAAGAAGAGTTCTCGAATATGCTCCTGCCGTAGACCTCCGGCTTAAGGAACGGCACCAGCACGTTCTTCATGTTCTTGAAGAAGTCGACATAGAGGCCCGCCTTAAGCAGCTCGAGCATGTACTTGTATTCCATGTGCAGCCATATCGACTGGTTCTCGAGCCAGCCCGGGTTGAACGTCTTCGTCCTTCCTATCTCATAAGGCTGGTCCGCCAGCGAAGCGTTCACGCAGAACATCTTCAGCTTCTTGTCTACGAGGGCGCTCTTCATAAGGTTGCGGTGCAGCCCGGCTGCGACCGAAGCGTCCTTCTCCGCCCTCAGCGCGTGCACCTGCGCCTCAAGGAACAGCGGAAGCGGCTTCGAGTCGAACTTCGTGACTTTTATGCACGGCAGCCCCTTGTAATTTACCTTCGGCGTCTCCCTGCCGTTCGCGCCGGTATATGTTATCTGCTCGTATTCGACCGGGATATTCATGAAATACCCGGAGAAGAGCCCTGACTTCTCGTCGAAGCTCTTGTTAATAGCCGCCTGCGTCCTCTTTGCGGCCAGGTTCAGGTATTTGGAGATCTCCCCGGCGGGCATAGGTATAAGGCGCCCTATGATCCCGAGCCTGGTCCTTTTCCTGTAATCCTCTTTTAACGACGTCAGCCTGTCCCAGGCGGCATGATCGTCCAGCCTGCCTTCGAGGAGGCCGCTCAATATCTCCCCCGAATTCCTTACCACGTCGGCTATCTCTTCCGGGATTTCGAGCGTCGCTCCGTCCAGGTTACCGGATATCATCGAGATGAGGCGTTTCAGCTCGAACGTCTCGTTCGACGAGGAGCCGAACATCCCGGGCAGCCCGTTCAAAGCGTCGTACCAGTCCGGCTTGTCCGTCTCCATCTCGATACCGCACCCGTCCGGGCCGATGGAATTTATCTTATTGACCGCAAGGATGAATAATTTCGTTATCAGGTCGGTCCTGTAGACGTCGCCCCTGCCGTCCGTCTTGCGCACGAGGTCCTTCTCGGACTTCCTGCCGGCGATCATCATCTTCTTCTCTTCGTCCTGCCTGACGCCGCCCAGCTGTATCGGCTTACCGTTCCAGACCACGTATTTTTCGTCGCGCGGCATCACGACATACGCGCTGTCATGGAACGCGAACTCCTTCGCGCCGAAGAAGAGCTCCTTCCTCCTTTCGGGATAGATCGCGAGAAAGCTCTCTATCAGGTCGAGGTTATAAAATGTATGGTCGCTCCAATAACCCTCTATGTGCTGGGAGTTCTGTATAGTATCCGACTTCTCGAGCACGCGCGAGAGCAGTTTTTCCTTTGGCAGCGATGTTTTTATGGAGCCGCATTCCATGAACTTGAACAGGTCGCCCGGCGCGAAAGGTTTGGCGAAGAAGGCCGCGGCCTCATTCGCGCGCGCGCCGAATAACTGCTGCAAGTCCCCTGTATTCCCTTTATACCTGTATGTTATGCCGCCGACCCCGTGCGGGTTGAACCCGTCCGTCTGTATGAGGCTTATGTAGTTTATTATGTTCGTCATTCCGACGTCGGGATTGAAGAATAGGTCGTTGCGCCTGTTCTGGTTCACGTCCCTGTAATTGGAATCGCCCTGCGAATATTCGGTCGGCGAAGTATAGAACTGGTTATAGTCCCTCTCGAGGTCCCCGTGTTTCCTCGAATAGACATAGAAGATCTTGCTGCGGTCCTCGGTCACCGGTATCGGCAGGCCGCCGCGCAGGACATTGTCCAGGAAGTTCTGCGACGAATACCTGTCAAAGCGCTGGTCCTCGCTTATCACGAGCGACCTTGCCATCAGCGACTCTATCAGGGCCTTGTTCTTTTCGAGCTGGTCATCCATGAAACCCGCGGTTACAGCACGTTCGACCTTCGACACTTCCGGCAGGGAATCTACCGTCCCTGCTATTGAGGTCAGGCATGCGAGTCCCGCAGGGCCCAGAGTGCCGCTATCGTAGCACATCGAGCAAGCGAACTCTCCGCTCTTAAGCTCTTCTTTGCGGTCATACGAAAATTTCGCCTTGACGTTGAACTCTTGCGGAGAGATGAAGTCTTTCCTCATGCCGAATATCTGCGAACCGTCGACCATCGGCCTGATGAGCTCCATGCCCTTGCCTTTAGGCTTAAAGCACGCGTAATAATGGCCCCTCTTGACCATCGCGACTTCCGGGCCGTCCTCATGCGTCGTCTTAATATGGAAATAGGGTATATCGTTCTCGAGGTTCTCGACAAAACTGAACGATTTTACGAGGTACTTCATCCTCTTGAGGCTGAAGTCATCCATGCCGAAAGGTATTACCTGCGGCATGCCGTCTATCAATTCGTATTTAAGCTTCTTCTTCGATATATTCTTTATCTTGAGCCGCCTTATGAGCCCCGGGAACGGCTTGCCCACGACGTTGCAGTATTTTACCTCGACGCTGAGACCGAATTTCTTATGCTCTTCCTTCAGCGTGACGGAATACGGGTTTATGGCCATCGTCTGGGCGGGGATGTACTTCTCTTCCTTCTCGTAAGTGCGGAACGGCTCGTATAATACGAACCCGCCCTTTACGGCGATCTTTATGAACGTCCTGAAACCCTGGGAACCGACGAGCTGGTACGCGAAGTTCGCAGGGAAGAATTCCATCATCGAGCGGTCCTTGTTCTCGATGCCGAAGCTGCAGACAGACTGGTTCCTGTTCACGTAGAACGTCCACATCGGGATGCCGTCGAGCCCCGCGATGCCGGGCAGGAAGCTCGAGAACGGTTTCGAGTAGTTATAATCCTCTATTATGAATTCGTTGTCCTGCCCAAGCTTATATACCGGTGCTTTCCCCATTTTGCTCTCTTGGTCTCCTATCGTTTTTTGCAGCTTTTCCTTATCATCATCTTAGCCGGGATCTTCCTGGATACGGTCCCCTTTTCGAACAGCAATTCGATAACGGACTTGCCCATCTCCTCGTATGGCTGGCGCAATGTAGTGAGGGGCGGGTCCGTTTTCGCCGAAGCCGCGAGGTCGTCAAAGCCGACTATCGACACCTCACCGGGCACGGATATCCTCTTCTCCCTGAAATATTCGATCCCGCCGTAAGCCATAAGATCGTTCGAATAAAATACGGCATCGGGCTTTTCCTTTTTCGAGAAGAGCTCTGCCGTCGCCCTCTTGCCGCCGGCCGTGTCATACCGCCCGTCCAGCGCAAGCTCCGGTTCCGGCTCTATACCCTTGATGCGCAGGCAGTTCATGAAGCCCTGCCTCCTGTCATGCGTGTCGAACCTGTCCTCGAAACCCCCGACGAACGCTATCCGCCTGTGGCCGAGTCCGGTGAGGTATTCGCCGACACCGTAGCCCGCCTCGAAATTATCGACGTCGACATACTTGGCTTCGACGTCCAGCTTGCCCCCGACGCATACGAGGTTGACCTTCTCCGCGTGCAGGAAGAGGCCCTCTTCCGCCTCCATCGCAGGGGCTATGAACACAAATCCCTCGACTATCCCGGCCTTATAATAGCTTATGAGGTTCTTGATCCTCTTTATGTTCCCGGGCCCGTCGTTGCCGAGGCTCACGATTATTATATCGTA
>JBAYMW010000112.1:0-5018 GCA_041663405.1 Candidatus Omnitrophota bacterium
GAGCATCTTATCCTCCTATTTTGTCAGGGGTTTTCCGTAAAGCGGCGGATCTATCTTCTTCACGTCCACGCCGAACCTGTCGAGGACGGTCGGCGTAACATCCGCCTGGAATCCCTGCTTTATTCCGCGAGGGTCGTTCGTCGCCATGAAGACATACGGCGCGAAACTGTGGCCGCGCGAACCTTCGTCGAAACCATGGTCGGCGGTCACGTAGATTATGGTCTTATCGTAGAGGCCCAGGTCCTTTAATTTTTTCGCGATATCACCGGTAAGCTTATCGTAGGTGATCAGCGCGTCATTGTACTCTTTCGAGTTCTCGCCCTTATCATGGCCGCTCCTGTCCGCGCCCGCGAACTGCACGAAGAAAAAGAAATGCCTGCCCTTATAAAGATCGAGCATCTTTTCCGTAACAGCCGCGACATTTGAGTCCTCGTTCAGGCCGTTCGTGAATACATCCGCCGCCTTGGCGGCGTTGTAATACGGCTTGTCCGGCGAGTCGGACTTGAACCTGTGCCCTTTGGAGAAGAGCGCGACGGTCACAAAGCTACCGCTGCCGAAGTGGTCCTCGAGCCGCTCGAATATGGTATATCCTTTCGGGATACATGTAAATTTTTCGTTGCCGCGGACACCGGAGACTTCATCATCATATCCTGTAAGCATCTGGGCAAATCCCGGCTCGGTCTCGGTCTGGTGGCCCTGGACGTCTATCTCGACGAACGAGCCCTCGGCCGATAATTTCTTGAGATTGGGCAGCTCTCCGCGCCCGAGACACTCTTTCACATGGTCGAGCTGGGCCCCGTCCCATCCTATAAGGACGATATTAGTCGGCCTCTCTGCCGGCTGTATCGCGCAGCCCGACGCCGCTATCCAAAGGAAAAAAGACAGCAAACATATCAGGGACGTGTCACTTAGGGACAGGTTACTTAGGCGGAGTGTCCCAAAGTGACACGTCCCCATTATTTTTTTTATCATTTCTTTACCAGCCCTCTCTTGGTATACGTCGTATGCAAGAGGTGGTGCGACTTCTCGCCCAACGGCGCGCCGAGGAACTCCTTGTATATCGCCTGGACGGCAGGGTTCTCGTGGGATTTCCTTATCGGCTTTCCCGCGTCTTCCCTGTATATCGCCTCCGCCCTCTTCTTTTTGACTTCCATATTGGTCGGTATAGGCTGTCCGCCGCCGCCGAGGCATCCGCCGGGGCAGCACATTATCTCGATGAAATGGTACGGTGACTTGCCCGCCTGCACCTCCTCGAGGAGTTTGCGCGCGTTGCCGAGGCCGTTGGCCACGGCGACCCTGACCTTAAGGCCGTTCAGGTCGACTTCGGCGGTCTTTATGCCTTCAAGCCCGCGGACATCCATGAAGTCGAGCTTATCGAGCGTCTTCTTTGTGACCACTTCGTAGGCCGTCCTTAACGCGGCTTCCATTACGCCGCCGGTCGCGCCGAATATTACGGCGGCACCCGTCGACTCGCCGAGCGGATGGTCGAAGTCCTCATCCGGGAGATTTACAAAATCGATGCCGGCTTCCTTTATCATCTGCGCGGCCTCGCGGGTCGTTAAAACATAATCCACGTCGTTGCCCATCTCGGGGCGCCTCGCCTCGAACTTCTTGGCGGTGCACGGCATTATGGATACGACGACCATGTCCTTCGGGTCGATGCCTGCCTTCTCGGCGTAATAGGTCTTCGCGACCGCGCCGAACATCTGCTGAGGCGACTTGCAGGTCGAGAGGTGGTCCAGGACATCGGGGAAGAAATGTTCGCTGAATTTTATCCAGCCCGGCGAGCAGGAAGTTATCAACGGAAGCACGCCGTTGTTCGTTATCCTGTCTATCAGCTCGAAGCCCTCTTCCATGATCGTTAAGTCTGCGGTGAACTGCGTATCGAATACTCGGTCGTAGCCTACCCTCCTGAGCGCGGCGGCCATCTTGCCCGTGACGAGCGAACCCGCAGGCATGCCGAACTCCTCGCCTATCGCGGCCCTGACGGCCGGGGCGGTCTGGACGACAACGGTCTTCTTGGGGTCGTGTATCGCCTTCCATACGTCGTCGATGGAGCTCTTCTCGGTCAGCGCCCCGGTCGGGCATACGAGTATGCACTGGCCGCAGTTCGCGCACTCGACGTTGCCGAGCCCTTCATTGAAGAACGTCGATACGAGCGTCTTGCTGCCCCTGTTCGCGAAATCTATCGCGTTTACCGACTGTATCTGCGAGCAGACCGCTATGCAGCGGCCGCAGAGTATGCACTTGTTCGGGTCCCTGACGACGGACGGGGAGGTCGAGTCGACGTCGAAGTCTCGCTTCCTCGTCTTGCCGAAACGGACTTTCCTTATGCCGAGGTCGGACGCCAGCGAGCGGAGCTCGCACGTCTCGCTCTTGTCGCAGGTCGGGCAATCCTTCGGATGGCCGGCAAGCAGGAGTTCGACATTCATGCGGCGCGCGTCGCGCACGGCAGGCGTATTCGTGTAGATCTCCATGCCTTCGGAGACCTTCGTGATACACGCCCTAAGCAGGCTCTTCGCCTTCCTCACCTCGACGCAGCATACCCCGCACGACGCGTTCTCCGATATGCCGTCGAGATAGCAGAGCGTCGGTATCTCTATGCCGATCTTGCGCGCGGCCTTCAGTATGGTGGTCCCTTCCGGAACCGCCAGGTCCTTGCCGTCTATCTTTATATTGATCATCCTGTCAGCCATTATTTCACCTCCTTGACATCGCATCTCAAGCAGCGGGTGGTCTCGGTCTTCACGTCATCCCAGCAGAGGCCGAGGGAGACTTCCTTGAAGTTCCTCTTCCTCGAGGCGACCGAGAGCGTCTTTGGATGTCTCCGGCCTTCGGGGCACGGCTCGAGCGGGACCTCGTTCTTGTATTTGAATTTCTTGAATAGCGTATCGAACCTCTTCTCTCCGGTAAGGGCCTCGTCTATCGCCTCGGCCGCCATCTTGCCCTGCGCCATAGCCTCTACGGCCGTGGCGGGGCCCATGACGAGGTCTCCGCCGGCGTAAAACTTCGGGCTTACCGTCTGCATCGTAGAACGGTCGACCTTCACGGTCCCGTCCTCGTTCGTATCTATTCCCACGTTCTTGATGAATCCCGAGTCGACCCTCTCGCCTATCGCGATGATGACCGTGCCGCAGGGGACCATCTGTAATTCGTTCGTAGCCACGGGCCTGCGCCTTCCGGACAGGTCATAATCGCCGGGTTTCATCTTAGATATCTCTACTCCCGCGACCTTGCCCTTATCGCCCTTTATGGATCTCGGGGCGGCGAGGAATATGAACTTGATCCCTTCGCGCTCGGCTTCCTTTATCTCTTCTTTATTCGCCGGCATATCCGCTTTCTCGCGGCGGTAGACTATCGTGACATCGGAGCCGAAACGGAAAGCGCTGCGCGCCGCGTCTATGGCGACATTGCCCGCGCCGATCACGGCGACCCTCTTGTCGAGCGCAACCTTTTTACCTGACGCTATCTGTTCGAGGTATTCTGTGCCGCGCAGGACGCCCTTGAAGTCCTTGCCCGGTATGTCGAGGGCCATCTCCTTATACGCGCCGGTCGCGGCGAATACCGCGTCGAAATTCTTCTCGAGCGAACGGAGCTTCTCCGAAGTCACCTTCGAATTGAAGACGATCTTCACTCCGCAGTCCTTGATGAACTTGATCTCGCGCTCGAGCACGTCCTTCGGCAGCCTGTACGACGGGATGCCGTACATGAGTATCCCGCCCGCTTTCGGCTTAGCCTCGAAGACCGTTACCGCGTGCCCAAGGCGCGCGAGGTAATACGCCGCCGTAAGGCCCGCGGGGCCCGCGCCGACTATCGCGACTTTCTTCCCGGTCGACGGCGCGCGTTCCTTCAATATCGACCTCATTATCGCTTTATCCTTGCCGTACTTGTGCAGGTTGTCGGCGACGAAACGGTGTATCTCTCCCTGCGATACCGGGTCGTCGATGTCCTCCCTGCGGCAACGCAGTTTGCAGTGGAAATGGCATATCCTCCCGGAGCTGGCCGGGAACGGGTTATCGCGAAGTATCATGTCGTACGCGTCTTCCATCTTCTTCTCGTTCACCAGTTCGAGGAAGCCCGGTATGTTCATATGCAGCGGGCAGCTGTTCTCGCAAGGCGAGAGGAAGAGCGCCTGGCATATGCCCGCGTCGCAGCGCTTGTTCTTTATATGGTCCTCGTACTCGTCCCTGAAGTATTTCAGCGTCGTGAGCACGGGGTTCGGCGCCGTCTGCCCGAGGCCGCATATCGCGGTATCCTTTATTGTCCTGCCGAGGTCCTCGAGCGTCTTCATGTCCTCTATCTTGCCCCTGCCCTCGGTTATGTCCTTGAGGATCTTGAGCGCCTGCTGCAGTCCTTCGCGGCACGGCGTGCATTTGCCGCATGACTCCGACGTCGTGAACTCGATGAAGTAACGCGCGACATCTACCATGCAGTTGTCCTGGTCCATGACGACCATGCCGCCTGAGCCGAGTATTGCGCCCAGTTCCGCGAGCGTCTCGTAATCTACCTTCGAGCCGAATAATTTTGACGATATGCATCCGCCGGACGGGCCGCCGCTCTGGACGGCTTTTATTACCTTATTCTTGCCGCTTCCTTCGCCCATCTGGTAAATAAGCGACAGCAGCGGTGAGCCGAACGGAAGTTCGACGAGTCCCGTGTTCTTGACCTTTCCCACGAGAGAGAAGACCTTCGTGCCCGCGCTGGCCGAAGTGCCGGTCTGCGCGAACCACGCGCCGCCGCGCGAGATTATCGCGGGGACGTTGCTCAAAGTCTCGACGTTATTTATATTTGTAGGCTTGTCCCACAGGCCCTTTTCCGCCGGGAACGGCGGCCTCGGCCTCGGACGGCCCGGCTTGCCTTCGAGTGAGAATATAAGCGCAGTCTCCTCGCCGCATACGAACGCGCCGGCGCCCTCGACTATCTTTATATCGAAATCGAAACCGGTATTGAGGATGTTCTTGCCCAGCAGGCCGTACTCCTCGGCATCCTTGATCGCCTTCCTGAGCCTCTCGACCGCA
>JBAYMW010000113.1:0-5002 GCA_041663405.1 Candidatus Omnitrophota bacterium
ACACGGCGGTAAATACCGATTCGTGGGATGAATCGATAGACAGCCAGCATGCGAGGCCGTATCCCGATTCATCTCCGATAAACGAGGACGGTTCGGTCACGAAAAAATACGGGGTTTTAAGCCTCATATCGCATTTCTTCGAATCGGAAGGGCCGGAGTTCCTTAAGTGCGTCCCCGACACCCCTATCGCGTGGGGCTTCTACCCGCCGTATGCTTACCTGGCCGCGTGGGATATCCCGAAAGAGGACTGGGACAGGATGCATATAGAGCCGGTGAAGTGCGGATACGAGGGCCTCGACAGGGTACAGCGCGTGCTGCGCGACAGGAACATCGATTTCCATATCGTGAACATAGAGAAGGCGCCTTTGCAGGAGCTCAAGCGCCATAAATTCATCGTCCTGCACGGAGGGTTTTTCATGGACAGGAAGACCCAGCAGAAACTTGCGTCCTATGTGTCGGCCGGCGGCAAGGTGATATTCATCGGCGAGACGCCGCGTTTAGACGGGGATTTCAAGGATTGCCGCATATTGCAGAAGAAGAGCTTCTGTGTCCTGAATACCGAAGATATCGGCGGTCTGCTGGGCAGGTACCATGGCAAGCTCTCGGTCAATGACCCGGAGACGCAGGTCTGGGCGTATGATAACCCGAAAGCCAGGACGCAGTTCTTCTTTGTGCTGAACCTGTCGTCGAACGCCGGCCCCAGGTATTTCACTTACAACGGGAATAAGGCCAGCGTGACCATGCCGGACAAGTCATCGGCAATAATTAAAATAAAAGGCGGCAAGTTCGACTCGCTGTTCATCAAGGGCATTAACGAGATGAATAATACTTCGGTCGTGCCGGCCGCTTCATTCGGGAAGGATGTTTTCAAGGCCAAGACCGCCTGCGACATCCTGGCCTACAGGAGGGGGAAAGAATGGCAGATAAAGACCGCTGTCTGAAAGCGGTGCTGGTTTGCGCAGTTGCGGCGATGGCCATGGCCGCGCCTTTCCGCGCCGCAGCGGCGGAAGATGAAGGCGCGAAGCCCGTCTACCTGAAGCCCGCTGCAGCAGCCGCCTCGTCATTCGACGACAGTGAATGGGCGCCCGACCCGAACCCGATGGCCGCGGCAGACGGCGATTTCAACACGCGCTGGTCATCGGAGATGGGCAAGGATGGCGAATGGATATATTACGACTTCGGCAGGCAGAGGACGTTCACCGATATAATAATATACTGGGAGCGCGCGTACGCGAAGGAATACGAGATACAATCCTCCGATGACGCGATGCAGTGGAAGACCATAGCCGAGGTAAAGGACGGCAAAGGCGAGAGGGAGCCGGTCCGCATCCCGAAGACGACAGCGCAATACCTGAAGCTTACCGGGCTCAAGCGTTCAAATCCCGACTGGGGGATATCGGTATGGGAGATGGAGGCCTACGGCCCCGGCAATCTTAACTCCGGGGACCTTCCGATCGAACAGGTCTTTCCGGGACGCAGGCCGCGCGAAGAGGTTATACTCGTAATGGAGGAACCCGCCGCCTCGCCGGGCCCGATAGCACCGGGCGAATTCCAGAAGGGAGTGAATTTCACTTCCTATAATGAGGTCGACCTCGCGCTCAAGGGATCGGATGCGATGCTCGAATACCTGAAGGCGATAAATGCCGGGCATGTCTGCATAATCGTCACCTGGTACCAGGAAACCCTCGAATCGATGGCGATGACGCCGGACCCGCAGGGCGGCAGGACGCCGCGCGACGAAGCGCTGGGCCACGCGATAAACAAGGCGCATTCGCTCGGACTAAAGGTCATGCTTAAGCCGCACATAGATATCCAGTCCGGCGAGTTCCGCGGTGATATCCCGGGCGAGGAGGAGTGGTTCAGGAATTACGGGGAGTTCATACTCAAATACGCGAAGTTCGCGGCGAAGTTCAACGTGGAACTCTTCTGCATAGGCACTGAGCTCTCGGGGACTCCCACGAAGTGGGAACCCGAATGGCGCAAGATCATAAAGGACGTAAGGGGCGTGTATAAAGGGCCCATAACATATGCCGCGAACTGGGACGAGTATAAATATGTCCCGTTCTGGAATGACCTGGATTTCATGGGCATAGACGCTTACTTTCCGCTGACGAACAAGAACGATCCGACCAAGGACGAGCTCGTACAGGCATGGGAGAGGGAAGCGAACCAGGTAGAAGAATTTTTGAAGAAGAAGGGCATAAACAAGCCGGTCATCTTTACGGAAGCCGGGTATGCCAGCTCTGACGGCGCGAATAAAAAGCCGTGGGAAGTCACATCTAAGACCGAAGACCAGAGGGAGCAGGCTGACTGTCTCGATGCCCTGATGACAGTCATGTCAAATCGGGTGTGGTTTTCGGGGCTTTATGTGTGGAACGTATTCCCCCAGGAGGTCGAAAGCCCGACGGGTTTCCCGATAAAAGGGAAACTCTCGGAAAAAGTCCTGGCCGGTTGGTACTCGAAGGCCAAGTAGGGGTTGCCGGGAAAGGAGGCAGTTGCAATGGGCAGGTTAGCAGTGGTAATTCTGGCCGTGTCACTTCTCGCTATCAGCGGGTTCTCTCACGCGGCCGGGACGGTATTGTTCGGTTTTGAGGATGACACCGGCGGTTGGCGCGTGCCGGACTGGGCCCTTGAAAAGGAAGACCATGTGGCAAGGGATCTCACGCCGTCGCAGGACTGGGCTTCGGAAGGAAAGAAGTCGATGAAGGTCACTTCCGAGTTCCTGGCCGGGAAATGGTCGGGCGCGTATATCGAGATCGAGGAGTATTATGACTGGTCGGCTTACAGCAAGCTCTCGGTCGACATCTACATCCCGAAGGACGCACCGGCGGGGCTCAAGGGCAAGATGATCCTTACCGTGGGCGAGGAATGGAAATGGACCGAGATGAGCAAGACGGTCCCGTTGACCCCGGGCCAGGTAACTACGATAACAGCGAACCTGGCTCCCGGAAGCAAGGACTGGAAGAACACCCTTGTCGACGATAACTTCAGGAAAGACGTTCGCAAGTTCGGCGTAAGGGTCGAGAACAATAAGTCCGAGTGGAAGGGAATGTATTACGTAGACAACATAAGGCTGGAATAGAAGACGAAAATGGACGCCGTCCCGCGCGCGGCTGCTGCCGCGCTGCGGGACGGCATGGCCATAACAACTTTATAGGGGGCCTAGGGGACCTAAGGAGATAAGTTGATGTCTGTTCGCAGTAAGATACTGATAGCCGTAATTATAATGATCGCGTTCCTTGCGGGGTACTTATTGAGCCTGGCCGGAAACCGCAGGACGGCGACCGAGCCGCCTAAGATGAAGATAACTTACGGCGCGGATAATGCCGCGCCTCAGGGAGATACCGCTGTTTCGCCTCCTGCTGCGGCAGCCGCACCGGCTGTGCAGGCAGCGGCGGCCAAGAAAAAGATAGAGAGGCCAGCGTTCCCGCAGTTCCAGAAGGGCATGACGTATGTCACGTGGGACAGGGTCGCGTACAGCAAGGGTTTTTCGGACATGTCACTCTCGAAGCTGTCATCGATGGGATGCGGATACTCTGCGATAATAACGACATGGTACCAGGGCGATTATAACATGACCCAAATAAAGCCGGGCGGCAACACCCCGACCGACGAAAGCGTTGTCCATGCGATAGAGCAGGCCCATAAGGCCGGGCTAAAGGTCATGTTGAAGCCGCATCTCGACCTGATAAAGAGCGGGTGCTGGCGGGGGGAGATACAATTCAATAATGACGTCGACTGGGAAGCGTGGTTCAGGAGCTATGGTGAGTTCATCACCCATTACGCGAAACTGGCCGAAGATAACGGCGTGGAGATATTCTGCATAGGCGTAGAACTTACGGTCCCGGCGACGGAGAAGCCCGAGATGTGGGATACCTGCGTGATAGGGGAAGTAAGGAAGGTATTCTCGGGGCCGATAACCTATGCCGCCAACTGGAACGAGGAGTACCAGAACATCGCGTTCTGGGACAAGCTCGATTATGCGGGGCTTGACGCGTATTTCCCGCTTTCCGAAAAAGATAAGCCGTCGTTGGAAGACCTCAGGCAGGGATGGAAGGCCCACATGGAAGCGATAGAGGCATGGCAGAAGAAGATAAACAAGCCTGTCCTGCTGACCGAGGTCGGATACAAGAGTTCCACCGGCACGGCGAAAGCGCCGTGGGAACACCAGCTCGGCAGGGAAGTCGACCTCCAGCTGCAGAGCGATTGTTATACCGCGATGCTCGAAGCGTTCTGGGACAAGCCGTGGTTCTACGGAATGTATTGGTGGTACTGGGGAACAAATGATAGAATGGGCGGAAGCACCGACCGTGGGTTCAATATACAGAACAAGCCCGCGCAGGACGTAGTGAAAGAATGGTACGGAAAAACACGCTGAACAACAGGAGGATAAAATGAGATTCGTGACAAAGAAATATGAAAAGAACCCGATAATAACGAAGGAGGACATGCCTTACCCGTGCGAATGCGTTTATAATTCCGGCGCGGCGAAATATAACGGCAAATATATCCTCCTGCTGAGGGTGCTGTTATTGAACGGCAACTGCGTATTCGGCCTTGCCGAGAGCGACGACGGATTCAATTTCAAGATCTATCCGAAACCGGTAATGGTGCCGGCGACGACAGGGCCTTTCGCGAGATACGAGGAGAAGGGCATAGAGGACCCGAGGGTGACCAAGCTCGGGGACACCTATTACATCTTCTACAGCTGCTATTCAGGGCTCGGCATGAGGATCGGCCTCGCGAAGACGAAGGATTTCCGGAAATTCGAGAGGGTCGCGATGACGACGACGATCGATTACCGGAACTCCGTCCTCTTCCCGGAGAAAATAAAGGGCAAATACTGCCGCTTCGAGCGCCCGAACGTCGGACGCCAGGGGATCTGGATATCCTACTCGCCCGACCTTATACACTGGGGAGAGCAGGAGCATATAATGGCCCCATACGGCAACCATATATGGGAAGACCATAAGATAGGCGCAGGCGCCCCTCCGATAAAGAC
>JBAYMW010000114.1:0-4968 GCA_041663405.1 Candidatus Omnitrophota bacterium
ACCAATTGTCCGGATCCGCATCAGAACCCATCGGAGTCTCAAAGCTAGAATTCAGCAGCATGTTAGCATGCGCTGCCGATGACAACGAAAGCACTAAACCAACAACTAACCCGAGGAAGAAAAGTTTCTTCACTCACCCACCCCCTTTCTTTGTTTTACCAACCTTAATGCCCCCGAGGGCATTACACAGAAATTTACCATGTATATAGGGTGTTGTCAAGAATACTAATTTGCTATTTTTAGGGAATAAATTGCCCGCGTGAGCATATCAAAGCAAAAAAACCGCCGCTAATCGGTGAACCCGATATCGTCGACGTATATCCTTCCCTGCTTCTTGTCGGCGTTGACCTTGTCATCGAAGCGGATCACAAACTCCGTCATGGAGGAAAAATCCTTAATATCCTTGAAATCTTCCAGGGGTATCGCGAACCTCCTCCACTCCCCGGTTATTCCCGAGAGAGTATAAGTGCTTTGCTCCTTGCCGGAGTTCTTCAATTCTATCTTAATGCTCTTTGAGAAGCCTATAGAGCTGTCCCCTTTTATCCAGAGGCTCAGATTCTTATAGCTCGACAGGTCCTGCTTGCCCATGGTCATCCAGTAACCGTCCAGGGCCTCATTCGGGGAATCGACGTCGTAATCGAGCTGGAGCGCCTGGCCGCTGCCTCCCCGGCCGTTGCCCTGGCCGTTGAAGCCCATATTGCAGCCCTGGGTCTTGTCGTTCGGGTCCTTGTTCCAGCATCCCATATCCCCGCCCAGGTTATTCGGCTTCGAACCCGAATCATAGTCGGCTACCAGCAACTGGATCGCCCCGGCGGAACCGCCGCTCCCTGCGGACGCCGCGGGCCCGGACTTGGCCACTGCCGCTGTAGCCGATGGGGTATTCTTGGGCCCCGTCTTACCGAGGGCATAGTCTTTTAACGCCATATCCTTGTCGATCTCTTCGGCGGATACGTCATCCGCGAAGAACTTTCCGCCGCCGCTCGCGTTATTGAAGAACTGTATGACGAAGTTGCAATTATCCGTATCCTGCGGCGCGATCCCGGAGACGGTCATAAGCGTCCACTTGAGGCGCGGGAGCCCGGGGCCGAACTTCTGCCCGAAATCCCTGCTTATCTCTACCTGCACATCCTTATTGTCCTTATCCTTCGTCGTCTTCCTCCACTCGATGCTCAGCTGGCCGAAGGCATCCCCTTTTATCGGGTCTTCGCGGGAGTTCATCACATAGCAGCGGAAGACATATTTGTTGCCCGGTTTGGCCTTTTTGTAGGTATAGAAGACTCCCGTTGAGTCCCCCTGCTTCGGGCATAACATATAAACCGACTGCTGGCCCTTCCTCCTCTCGGTCGTCGAGAGGCCGTTGAAGGAATTGTTCCAGGTCCCCCATTCGCGCGGGTCCTGGTCCTTGAAACCCGGACGGTTCTCGAAACTGTCGTTCGCAAGCAGGTTTTTTCCTATCATGACCGCGTATGCGCTGTCAAAGGACGGAAAGATCGCCGCGGCAAGGCAAATGACCAATATCGACCTGAGCATAGCAGTATGCCTTTCTCCCAATATTTCTTTTATTTTTCCTCAACCATCACATCGTCCGCGTAATAACCGCCCGAGCCGTCCTTGCGGAAGAACTGGATGACAAAATTACACGCATCGGCATCCGCCGGGGCTACCGCCGTCATCTCGACCTGTTTCCAGTCGGTCATTGAGAGATCCGGCCCCCATGTGATACCCCACGTGCGCTCTATCTCTTTCTCGTTCTTGAGCCATTCTATGCTCAACTGCCCGTATGCGCTTCCGGTTATCGGGTTATTGGCCGAATTCAGCACGTAGCAGGAAAATACGTAGGTCTTCCCGGCAACGACGTTACGGTAACGGTACAGGACCCCGCTGTGGGCCTCATTGCTTGCCTCGGAGCTGATGGATACCGACTGGTCGCCCGTCCTCTTGGCTTCGGCGGTCAATCCGTTATAATCGGAGTTCCAGGACCACCATCCGGCGGGATTCTCCCCGTTGAAACCCTTGAGTTCCTCGAAGCTCGCGTTAGGCACTATATTACCTTCGCCGTATACCGGTCCGCATAAAGTAAGTATGATGGCGGCCGCTCCGAAAATGCACCTCATCTTGCGCTCCTCCTTATTTTCTTTTCCTTCTCCTTCGCCAGGATATCCAGGAAGACCTTTACTATCGCCGGGTCGAAATGCGTCCCCGACTCTTCCTTTATGATCTTCAGCGCCTCCTTCTTCGGATAGGCCTTTCTGTACGGCCTGTTCGATACGAGGGCCTGGTATACATCGACCACCGCGACTACCCTCGCGCCTACAGGGATCTCTTCCCCCCTTAACTTCGAGCCGTACCCGTAACCGTCATACCTCTCGTGGTGATGGAGTATTATCGGCACCACGTTCTTGAGGAAATGCACCGGCCTTATTATATCGGCGCCTATCTGCGGATGCTTCTTGATTATATCATATTCCTTTTTTGTCAACTTGCCGCGTTTCAGTAATATCTTCTCGCTGATCCCGAGCTTGCCGATATCATGGAGCATCGCCCCGTGCTTCAGGTCCTCTATCTCTTCTTCGGACAGGCCGATCTTCCTGCCGATCTCCGTGCTGTACTTGACCATATCCTCGGAATGATCTTCCGTATACGCGTTCTTCGCGCCGACCGTATGGGCAAGCGCATATACGGCCTCTATCGTGTTCTGCCTGTTGCGGTGCAGCAGGTCCATGAACTTCTTCGTTATCGCGCCGACGCGCTCTTTCGATTCCTCATCGGGGGGGGCCTTCTCCGCCTTTTTCTTCCGAAGCTGCGCGCTCGTCGTTATGGTGTTGCCGCCCTGGTCCTTCGCGAGGCGCACGCATTTTTCCACGGCGGTAACGAGGCCGTCTACGGTCGTGATATTGTCCTCAGGGTACGAGGAGACCCCGACGCTGATCCTGAGCTTTACCTTGTATTCCCCGAACCTGTGTTTCTTTATTATCTTCTGTATCCTCTCGGAAAAGGTGAAAGCGCCCCTTCCGTCCGTATCAGGCAGTATGATAGCGAAATCCTCGCCCTGGAACCTTGTGACCACGTCAATACCCCTGCAGGTATGCTGCAGCACCATCGCGAACTCCTGCAATACGGTATCGCCGAACTCATGCCCGAACGTATCGTTGACCGACTTGAAATAATCGATATCGACCATAAGGACTGACAACGGGGTTGAGCGCCTCTTCGCGAGCTCGAACTCCGAATGTATCCTCCTCTGGAAATACCTGTAATTGTAAAGCTGGGTATGCGGGTCGATAAGGGCCAGGGCCTCGGCCTCTTTCTTCTCGCGTTCTATCCTCTTGATCTCCGACATATCCCTGAAGACGCCCTGGACGACCGCCTTGCCGCCTATCTCCAGTATGGATGCATTTATATATACGGGGATCTTTTCGCCTTTCGAATTGAATACCTCTCCGTCGACATACGGCACATTTTCGCCTTCAGTCTTTATCGCCTCCCTGACGACATTCTTGAATTTTTCGCTGTAATTATCCGCTTCTTCCGGAGGATGCAGTCCGGTCTGGAGCATACCGATGAGCTCTTGCCTCGACCGCCCGGTAAGTTTTTCCGCCTGCCTGTTGACGTCAACTATCCTGCCCGTCTTTATATCCGCTATGATTATGGCGTCGTTGGCGGCCTCGAAAAGTTTCTTGTATTTCTCCTCGGATTCCTTGACCTTGCCCTCGAGCGAACGCCTCAGGGTTATGTCCCTCGCGATGCCCGTCGTGCCGATAATATTGCCCTTCTCGTCATACACGGGAGTCTTGATCGTCTCTATCCAGATATTATTCCCGTCTTTTTCAACGAGGCGCTCCTCAACCATCTTTCTTTTTCCGGAGGCCACCACTTCCTTGTCATCGGAGCGGTACTTTTCGGCCAGCTCTTTCGGCCACAGGTTTAAGTCGGTCTTTCCGGGGATATCGGAGGGATCCATGCCGCAGGATCTCCCAAAGGCTTCGTTCACGGCGATGAACCTGCTCTCCCTGTCCTTAAGCCACGCCATGTCCGGTATGTTGTTCAGGATGGCTTCCTGCTGGCGCCTGATATCCCTGAGCAGCGCCTCGTTCCTCCTTGGGCGCGTTATGTCCAGAACTACCGTTATTATCTTTATCGTCCTGCCCTGCTCGAGGATCGGTATCTTCTGCGTTTCCGTTACGACATCTCCCGTTTCAAGCCGGATAGCCTCTTCGGTCGTCAGGGGTTTGCCGCTGCGCAATACGGTGTTGTATTCCTCCCTGGCCTTTTCCGGCAGGAAAGGGAACGCCTTGAAGACGTCCATTCCGACTATATCGGCTTTCAAGCCGAGGCTCCTTCTCCAGGCCTTGAAGGAGTCGTTTATGAATATTATCCTCAATTTGTCGTCAACTACGTGTATCGGGTAATTGAGTGAGTTGATCGTGGCATGGTACAGGCTCTCGGCGTCCCTCATCTGCCTTTCCGCGCAGAGTTTATCCGTGACGTCCTCGACCACTTCGATCGCCGCTATAACCTCCCCCCTTTCGTTCTCGACCGGGGAAGAGACAATGCGGTAATTGATGACCTTCCCGCCATAAGGGGTTTCCGTGACGGCCTCATGGGCCTTGCCGTCATCTAACGTCTTAATCGTCGGGCAATACGGGCAGATGGAATTCCTGGGAGGGAAGTTGAAGGCTTTATGGCATATAGGCTGCTTGCTGACATCGACCGCGGGGAACCACTTCTTCATTACCTTGTTCAGCGCGATGATCTCCATACTCGCGCTGATGACGGCCACCCCGACCCCGAAGTCATCGAGCAGCTTGAAACAATTCCTATCGTGCTTGATCCAGTCTTCGTTCTTGGAGAACAGGTTTTCGAACATTATGCCTCGACCGTTAAGCGGATCTTTTTCTCAAACCCTTAAGCATATCCTGCGCTTTTTTGAACGGGATGCCTTCGTGCACGATAGCCCTGACCGTCTTG
>JBAYMW010000115.1:0-4914 GCA_041663405.1 Candidatus Omnitrophota bacterium
ATCATATAGAACATCGTTATGAACAGCCCTGCCTTATAGTTGAGGGTTATCTGCTTGTTGAGCTCATCCAGCACCTCCGAAGGCTTCGTGCTGTCTCCGGAATAATGCCTGAAATCCGCTATAGCCCTGGCCATGAAGAGCGCGGCGGGCACTCCTTTCCCGGATACGTCGCCTATCATTATCCCGAGTTTCTTTTGCGCGACAAGTTTAATGTTCACGAAATCCGCAAAATCATAAAGGTCGCCCCCGACCGCCTTAGCCGTATCTATTGAAGTCGCGACCTCTATATCCTCAAATTGCGGCACCGACTGCGGCAGGAAATCCATCTGTATCTTCTTGGCAATGGACAGCTCCTTATCCAGCAAAAGGCGGTTCCTGCGCTCGACCAGGTATTTATATACTGTGGTCCCGAGGTAAACGGCTATCGCCAGCGCGACCGGATAGAAGAGGTCTATCCAGAGGCCGAATAATATGAACAGCAGGAATCCCGCCAAGATAAAAGCCGCGACGGCCGAGACGAAGAATATGAGCCCTGAAAGCGGCCTGGCCCTTTGCGGGAAGAAAGCTATAGGAATGCAAAGCACCAGCAGTAAGATCAGGTTTGTAGCCCTTCCGGCCCTGGCCAGGTATTTATCCTGGATGATGGAGTTGAGGATGCTCGCGTGCGCGCCGACCATGGGATACGCCGTCTCAAGGGGGTTTGCCCTTATATCCACCCCGCCGGCCTCTGTCAGTCCGATAAGGCATATCTTCCCGTTCAGTCCAGCCAGGTTTATCCTCGGCTTTTCGCCCATTACTGTCTTCTCGAATGAAACGAGGATATCGACGAAGGAATAATGTTTGAAGGTCTCCGTCCACCTGCCGGGATAATTTATGAGCAGCATGCCGTCCCCGTCGACGGGCAGCTTCCTGCGCCGCAGGTCATAGTTATCCTTCGCGACCATATACGCAAGCTGGAGATACTCCCGTCCGCCGCATTCGATCTTTAACGGTACTTTCCTCACCTTCCCGTCCGCATCCGGGACCACGTTTATGAAGCCGACCCCCGCGGCCGTTTTAGCGAACGACGTAAGCACCGGCACCTCAACCCTGTTCGCATGCGGAAGGCCGTTCTTCTTATCGCCCTTATATTCCAGGACTAGCGGATAATATACCTTGCAGGAGGATCTTTGCGCCTCCTCCAGCATATACTTGTCCGAAGGGCTCTCTTCGGCGAACTGGATATCGAATACGACGGCCTTCGCCCCGAGCTGCCCGAGGAAATTGATCATATCGGCATGGAAAGCCCTGTCGAAGGGCCAGCGTCCGATCTCCTTGACGGAATCCTCGGCTATCTCGATTATCGCTATATCGGGGCTTACTTTTACGGGAGGCCTCAACCTGAAACGCAGGTCGAGTGTCTGCAGCTCGTATGTCTCGAACGCCTTTGAGGCGGAAAGGAAAAGGGGGATTGCGGCAATAATAAAATAAGCCGCGTATTTCAGCGGCACCATCTTATCCTTTGGCATGGTCCCTAAAACCTGTAATACAATCCGAGGGAAGTTATCGAGCCTGAATATTTCTGCGACGGGTTGTTGGACTTGTTCTGCCTGTAGGAATAGTTCAACCCGATGGTCGCGCTCTTGGTTATATCGTAGTAGAGCGACGCCGTAGTGACCCAGCCCCTGTCATGCTCCTTGGCGGTCGCGTCGTCGGGAATGGTCCTGCCCGAATAATGCCTGAACTGTTCGTAAAAAGAGGCATAGGCGCTCAGCTTCTTCGTCAGCAGGTATATCGCCGATGAACCGAGCTTTATGGACTCGTAATCGTAATAATCCAGGTAACTGTCGTTGGATCCGTTAAGGTAATATTCCCCGAACACTTTCACCATCGAATTCTTCATGTATTTGCCGACGCTGTAGTCGACCGTGTTCCTGTTGTCGACCCTGTCGCTGTCCGAAAACCCTCCCCATCCGTTGAAGGCCTTCCTGTCCGAATAATTCTTGTAGAAGTACTCGTATTGGAAGGAGTGGAAGAAGTTATTCGGCAGCTTTTGTTTTAACAGCAGCCCCGCCTTATCCCCGAGGTATTCGCCGTTGTCGTTATTCTGGTATTCCATGAGTTCTATATCGTTATAGACATCCGCGGTAATGCCAAACGGCAGCCTGCCCTCGAAACCCATCTTGAGGTTCGTATCGATAAGGTTGGCCTGCGTGGCTTCCCAGTATGTTATGTCATGCGTGGACGCGTCGAAATAGAAATCCCACCTGCCGTTCATCGGGTAGGAGATGCTGCCGTCTATTATGAATTCGGAGAAGGTGTCGCCCTTCCTGCGCGAATCGAGGAATACGTTATTGTCATAGCCCTGCGTGGCGGATACGAGGAGTTTCGTCTTGTATCTCTTATGCTCCTTAAGCGTCTCCACCTTCTTGTACGTCTTCTCTTCGGTCTGGCCGAGGAACTTCTCGGGGGTCTCTTCCTCCTTTATGTCCGCGGCGAAGGAAAAAGAACCGGCATAAGCAAACATAGCCACTGCTAGATATTTTACGACCGCCTTCTTCATTCGATCTTATCCTTTATTATTCAGTAACGGGCCTGTTTACGGACATACAAATCCCGGGCTGTTACACGGCTCAGAGGGCTTCTGCTCGATCCTGTTATCGTTCTCGACCCTGTCCTCGACCTTCCTGATATCTTCCGTCTCTAACACCTGGTCCTTGAAATCTTCCTGTTCGTCGAGCCTGCCCTGGATATCCTGTATGCCGTTGAACTGGCTTGGGCTGCCATCCTGTCCTCCGGTGTTGCCGGGTTCAAGGCGCCCGCTCAAGTCGTCGCGCCAGGAGCTCCAATCATTCCTGTCCTTATCCGTCAATTCTATCAATTCGCCGGGCGACTGGAACCTGTCCACGAGGACCTCCCACCCTTCCCTGACGAATATCTCCTTTATGAGCTTTCCCTGCTGGTCATAGGACTGCACGAATATCTCGTCCTCGAATGCCTTGACGTTATCCCTTTTGTCCGAGGCGATCACGTCCCAGCCGCTTCCGCGCGCTCCGGCGACCACCGTGGGCGTCTTTATGTCGAACGAGGATTCCTTCTTAAGGCTCTTGACCAGCGAGCGTATCCTCCCCACGGGGAGCTCTATCCTGTTGAGCGATTTTCCGCGCAGGATCGCGGTGGATTCCTCCTCGAGGCGGACCATGTTCTTGTTATTTTTATCGAATGATATCTCAACAGCCGATGCCTTCGCGGTCTTTATAGTGTCTCCGTCGGAAAGCACCAGGCCGGCCTTAGCCGTATCCCACGCGGTCGCGCCGGATTTCTGGACCTTAGCATCTCCCTGCACGAAAGTGACCTTGGCAGTCTTCTCGGCCTCTTTTGCCGCATAAGCATGCGGTAGGACGGGCGGCATAATGGCAAATACCGCCGCAATAGCTGTTATAACATAAAATCTCTTCATCTCTCCTGCTCCTTATCTTTTATGCCTCGGCGCGCTATTTTGCTTAAGCGGTTTATTCATTGCCGGCCGGGGTTTTTTCTTTATGCTATTCCTAGGTACGCGCTTCTTCGCCTTCCATTTCTTCCAGGCTTCCTTATCGGAAGCTTTTATCTTTGAGACCGCGCCGAACCTGCGGTTCTTATCAACCTTTATGCTGTAATCCTGCTGCAGGTCCTTCTCTTCGACGATATTGCCCTTTTCGTCGACCGATTTGACAAATATCACGTCCTCGAACGCCTCTACGGTCGAAAAACCGGCGCCTGAGGCCTCTACATCCCAGCTGCTTCCCCTGGCTCCGGCAATGACGGTGGGGGTCTTTATCTCGAACGAGGACCCCTTATTGAGTTTTTTTACGTAGGAACGTATCCTGCCTTCCGGCAGATCTATCCTGCTCAGGCTGCTGCCCCGCATTATTGCCGTAGAGTTCTCATAGAGCGAGACGATAACGTTGTCTCCGTCATCCATCGATAATTCAAGCGAGGCGCCCTTACCGGTCCTTATCGTATCCCCATCCGAAACCGACATGCCCGCCTCCGCGGGATACCACTGCGTAGTCCCGGCTTCCTGTATCTTGACATCGCCGTTCATCGTTATTATTACGGCGATACCGGCTATAGCTGCCGCTGTGTTCAAATTATTTCTTTATCTCCTTGGCCGCGCCGCCCTTCGGGGCCTCTTTCCCCTTCATCAGCAGCTTCCACGGGTTACGCTTGACGTCGTCGCTGAACTCCTTGAGGTTCTCGGACGAATCCTTCAGGTTCATTATCGTGGCCCTGATGTCATCCTTGTTATCGACCAGCAGGTCATCTGCATGGCCCATAAGCTTCTGCAGGTCACGCATTGCGGAATCCAGCCTGCCAATGAGTTCATCCATCTCAAAGAGGTCTATCCCCTCGAGCGTAGACCCTTTAGCGACGAAGGGTGAACCCTTCGATCCGCCGGTTATCTCTATGTATTTTTCCCCGATAAGGCCGGTTGTGCTTATCTTTACCTTCGAATCCTCGCGTACTTTTGCGTCGCCCCGTAAATTCAGCGTGACCATGACTTTCGTCTGGTCGTCGGTATACGAGTGCACGACTTTCTCCACCTCGCCTACCTCGACGCCGGCAAGCTTGACGGGAGACTTGTCCTCAAGCCCGCTGACATAATTAAAAACGACGTTCAGTTTGTAATCGGTCGGGCTTTTCTTTCCGCCAGCGCCCATTGCCGTAAATATGTACATGAAGACGAGCGCTGCGACGACGACCACGACCCCGGTCTTTATCTCGTTGTTAAGCTTCAGCATGCCATGACTCCTTTTATTTTGTTAGCTCTTCGAGGTAGCCCTCGTCGGGCGCGAAGAACTGCATCGGCCCTTCGATAGTGCCGTTTATGAACTGTTGGATATATTCGTTCTTCGAGTTCCGTATCTCATCCTTCGTGCCTATCTGCAGCAC
>JBAYMW010000116.1:0-4906 GCA_041663405.1 Candidatus Omnitrophota bacterium
CCGGAACCGGTGCCATGGAAGCCGCTGTCGCTAACCTGCTTTCGCCGGGAGATAAGGCGATATGCGTAGAGGGGGGTAAATTCGGCGAGAGATGGACCGAATTATGCAAGGCATACGGCGTGACACCTATAGTCATTAAGGTCGAATGGGGCAAGGCCGTGGACCCTAGGGCCATAGAAGCCGAATTAAAGAAAGACGCTTCGATACAGGCGGTCTTCACAACGCTCTGTGAGACCTCCACCGGAGTCCTGACAGATATCAAGGCGATCGCGCAGGTAACGAAGGCCCATAACGCGGTCATTGCTGTCGACGCGATATCAGGCCTCGGCGCCGAAGAGATAAAGACCGACGAGTGGGGAATAGACGTCGTGGTCTCGGGCTCGCAGAAGGGGCTCATGATACCTCCCGGGCTCGCGTTCATATCTTTGAGCAAGAAGGCGTGGGATAAGGTCGAAAAGTCCAAGAGCCCGAGGTATTACCTCAGCCTCAAGAAGGCGAAGAAGGCGATTGACGCGACCGATACGCCTTTCACGCCTGCGATATCGCTCGTCATCGCGCTGCGCGAGACGCTGCGCATGATGAAGAAGGAAGGCCTTGGCGTGATATTTAACCGCCATAAGATACTTGCGTTAGCCACGCGCGAAGCGATGGAGGCGATGGGGCTGAAGCTCTTCGCGCCGACCGCGCCTTCCAACGGCGTCACGGCCGTCTGCGTGCCCGAAGGTATAGACGGAGAGAAGCTCGTAAAACATATGAGGGATAAATACGGCGTGGGAATTGCCGGAGGCCAGGCTGAACTCAAGGGCAAGGTCATCCGGATCGCGCATATGGGATATATAACGGATACGGATATACTGATGACGATCGCCGTTCTCGGAATGGCGCTCGCCGAGATGGGATTCAGGGGCGAACCCGGAGTCGGCGTCGAAGCCGCCGAGGAAGTACTGCTCGAAGGCCGCGACAGGAATCCCGTCGAATCCGCCTAAAAGGGGACGTGTTACTTAGGGACAGGTTGATATGACTAGTGAAACACTGGCATTAGCCGCTACGGCGGCTTCGCTGGGTTTCTTCCATACGCTCGCAGGCCCGGACCATTATGTGCCGTTCATAATGATCGCGAAGGCCCGGAAATGGTCTTTGTTAAAGACGGCAATTATAACGTTTTTGTGCGGTATCGGGCATATTTTCAGCGCTGTACTTTTGGGGATGATAGGCCTCGGCCTGGGCCTTGCGCTCGGCAAGATAGAAGCGTTCGATTCCATACGCGATAATATCGCCGCTTGGCTGTTTATAGCATTCGGCCTCGTCTATTTCGTATGGGGCGTCAGGAAAGCGCTGAGGGACAACGCTCATACTCATTTTCACGGCCATGGCCACGCCAATATAACGCCGTGGGTGCTCTTTACGATCTTTGTCTTCGGCCCGTGTGAGGTCCTGATACCGCTCCTGATGTATCCGGCCGCGAAGAACAGCCTTATGGATGCGGCATATGTGACGATGGTATTCGGCGCGGTGACAATAACGACCATGCTCGGGATAGTGATGGTCTCGATGTTCGGATTCAACCTGCTTCCGATAGGGAAGCTTGAACGTTATACGCATGCCCTTGCGGGGCTTGCGATCATGATCTGCGGCGCACTGATTATTATTTAACAGGAGAGACGGAAATGTTCAAAGTGCTCGTCAGTGATTCGTTGTCTGAAGAAGGGCTGAAGGTATTAAAGGATGAGAAGGAACTCCAGGTCGATGTCAAACTGAAGCTGCCCCCCGAGGAATTAAAAGCGATAATAAAGGATTACGACGCGCTCGTAGTGCGCAGCAGCACGAAGGTTAACAAGGATATAATAGAAGCCGCGACGAAACTGAAAGTCATAGGCCGCGCCGGCGTCGGGCTCGACAACGTCGACGCCGAAGCCGCATCGAAACGCGGCATCATAGTCATGAACACGCCCGCCGGGAACACAATATCTACCTGCGAGCACACATGGTCGCTGATGCTTTCGATGTCGCGCAATGTCCCGAACGCCAACGCCTCATTGAGGGAAGGCAGGTGGGACAGGAGCAAATATATGGGCGTCGAACTTTATGGCAAGACGCTCGGTATCATCGGCCTCGGCCGCATCGGCACCGAAGTCGCTAAGCGCGGCATGGCGTTCGGCATGAGGGTCATTGCCTACGATCCGTACCTTACGGTGGAGAGGGCGAACGACCTCGGCGTCGAGCTTGTCGAGGTAAAGGATATTATCAGGGAGTCCGATTACATAACGGTCCATACGCCCATCACGAACGAGACTAAGCACCTGATAGGCGAAAAGGAACTCGAGCAGATGAAGAAGGGCGTGCGCCTTATCAACTGCGCGCGCGGAGGCATAATCGACGAGAAGGCTCTCGTAAAGGCTCTTGAGTCCGGCAGGATAGCGGGTGCCGCGCTTGACGTTTACGAGGATGAGCCGCCGAAGGACTTCTCGATGTTCAAGTGCGAGAAACTTATAGCGACGCCGCATCTCGGCGCCTCGACCGAAGAGGCCCAGGTGAATGTCGCCATAGAAGTGGCCAAGCAGGTCGCGGACGCGCTGCTCGGCCGCGGATGCCGCAACGCGGTCAATGTCCCGTGCGTCGATCCCGAAGTATATAAGGTGATCCGCCCGTACGTGACCCTCGCCGAGAAGATCGGCCTTGTGATAGGCCAGCTTTCGGACGGCAGGATGCAGGAAGTCAAGATCGAGTACTCGGGAGATATAGTCCAGCACGACATGGCGTCGGTAACGATAGCGTTCCTGAAAGGGCTCCTGACGCCGGTGCTGCAGGATACGGTCAATTACGTCAACGCGTCTTTCATAGCGAAGGAGCGCGGCATCAAGATTGTCGAGACAAAGACCTCACAGATAGAGGAGTTCGCGAACCTCATAACGATAGAGGCGAACACCGACAAATCGAAGGTCGTCGTGGCCGGGACGCTCTCGCCGAGGAAGAACCCTCGCATAGTCAAGATAAACGATTTCTACGTCGAGGCATCGACGGTCGGATACCTGCTTGTGCTTATCAACGAGGATAAGCCCGGTATAGTCGGCCATATAGGCACGATACTCGGCCAGCACAAGATCAACATAGCCGGCATGACATTGGGAAGGAAAAAGGCCGGCGGGCACGCGATGACCGCGCTGAACCTGGACGAAGAGGTCCCGGAAGAGGTCATGAATGAGATACGCTCTGCCAAACACGTAATCGAAGCTAAACTGATAAAGCTATAATATGCCAAACACAGTCGTAGTAGGCGCCCAGTGGGGAGACGAGGGTAAGGGTAAGATAATAGACATATTCTCGCGCGACGCGGATTATATCGTCCGCTACCAGGGCGGAAATAATGCCGGGCACACGGTCGTAATAGGCGAAGGCGAGTTTATCCTGCACCTTATCCCTTCGGGCATCCTGCATAAGGGAAAGATATGCGTGATAGGCAACGGCGTCGTCGTGGACCCCGAAGCCCTGATAAACGAGATAGAGAACCTGCGTTCGAAGGGCGTCCATGTAGGCGATAACCTGAAGGTCAGCGACCAGGTCCACCTGATATTCCCGTACCATAAGGAGATAGACCGCCTCAGCGAACGCCGCAAGAAGATCGGCACGACAGGCCGCGGCATCGGGCCGTGCTATGTCGATAAGGTCGGCAGGTCGGGCATAAGGCTCGCGGACCTCCTCGATGACGAGCTCTTCAGGAAAAAGCTGAAAGAGAACATCAAGGCCAAGAACGAGACGCTCCAGAAATTATACGGGCACAAAGGATTTTCGTTCGACGAGATCTACGGCCAATTCGTCGAATACAGGAAGAAGATCGCGCGGTATGCGTGCAACACGACGATAATCCTGAACGAAGCGGTCAGGAATAAGAAGAACCTCCTGCTTGAAGGCGCGCAGGGGACCCTGCTTGACGTCGACCACGGCACGTACCCTTACGTAACGAGCTCTAATGCCACCGCAGGCGGCGCGTGCACGGGAACGGGGCTCGGGCCCTCGAAGATCGACAAGGTGACCGGCGTCGTTAAGGCATATACTACGCGCGTAGGAGAAGGGCCGTTCCCGACCGAGTTCGGCCCGGACTTCATGGAAGTGATAAGGCAGAAGGGAAAGGAGTTCGGCGCGACAACGGGCCGTCCGAGGCGCTGCGGATGGTTCGACAGCCTGATCGTAAGGCACTCGGCGCTTGTCAACAGCCTCGACGCGATAGTCGTCACGAAGCTCGATGTGCTCGATGAGCTCAAGACGATAAAGATCGCGGTCGCATACAAGCACAAGGGAAAAACATATAAGCATTTCCCGGCCAACATCGAGATGCTATGGGATGTCGAGCCGGTTTATGAAGAGCTTCCGGGGTGGGGAGAGGATACCTCGCACGTGGCAAGCTTCTCGAAATTACCAACTAACGCCAAGAAGTACCTGAGGGAGCTCGAAAGGCTCATCGGCGTAAAGATAGAACTGGTTTCGGTTGGTAGCAGGCGTGAGCAGGTCTTTAAGATGGGAGGTAAGAAGAAGAAAAGATGACTAGCACAGTGTTTACACCTTTTGCGTTCATGAACGACCCGGTATTTACGGTAATGGAAAAATTCGCGCTCTGGTCGGTCCTCGGAGTCGCGATCCTCGGACTCATGTATGCGGTATTCCTGATGATGCAGGTATTGCGCTTTGACAAAGGCACGCCGAAGATGCAGGAGATATCGAAGGCCATACGCCTCGGCTCGAACGCTTACCTGAGCCGCCAGTTCAAGGCGATAGTTTTCCTCGTATTCATACTTACCGCCGCGCTGTATTTTACGGCGGGTGAAGCCCATATACAGGTAGGAAGGGCGTGCGCGTTCCTGATGGGCGCTTTCTTCTCGGCTATGGTAGGTTTCGTCGGGATGAACCTTGC
>JBAYMW010000117.1:0-4846 GCA_041663405.1 Candidatus Omnitrophota bacterium
GTGATCCTGGGGCTCGTCAAGATGCTCGTGATCTCCGTGGTGTTCAGGCCGGAGATAAACGCGATCTTCGAGCGCGACCCTGCCGCGAAGAGCGGTTTTGAGGTCATACTCCTCTATTCGGGCCTCCACGCCATAATATATTACCGCATATCCCACGCGTTCTATTCCTCCAGGGTGCCTATGCTGCCGAGGATGATCTCCCAGTTCGCGAAATTCGCCACCGGCATCGAGATACATCCGGGAGCGACTATAGGCAGGGGGCTTTTTATCGACCACGGCATGGGCGTTGTAATTGGCGAGACGTCGGTCATAGGCGATAACGTCACGCTCTTCCAGGGAGTGACGCTCGGAGGGACCGGCAAGGAAAAAGGGAAACGCCACCCGACGCTCGGAAACAACGTCGTAGTCGGCGCCGGCGCGAAAGTGCTGGGGAACATAAAGGTAGGCGACGGCGTGATGGTCGGAGCGAACGCCGTGGTCATCAGGAATGTGCCCGCGGATTCGACGGTAGTCGGCGTCCCCGGAAGGATAGTGAAAGAGGAAGGCAGGGATATTCCCGGCATAAGGCTTGACCACTCGAGCCTGCCCGACCCGCTTACGCAGGCGCTCGACCACCTGCAGGACGAGATAAACCAGATAGAGGGAGAGCTGAAGAAGCACCGCCAGGACCTCAAATAGAAGATGCCCATCTCGATATATAATACCCTCACGAGGAAGACCGAAGAGTTCAAGCCGATAAAGGAAGGCGAAGTCCGCATGTATGTATGCGGCGTCACCGTCTACGACGAGTGCCATCTCGGGCACGCGCGCAGCGCGTTCATATTCGATTTCATGAGGAACTATTTCACCTGCCGCGGATACAAGGTCACGTTCGTCAAGAACATAACCGACGTCGACGACAAGATAATCAATAAGGCCCGCGACGAAGCGGCTGATAAGAAGTCCCCGCTCTTCGGAAAGGACCTTAACGCCGCCTCCGGGGAGATCGCCGAACGCTATACCAAGAGCTTTTACGGCGACATGGACTCTCTCGGCATAGCGCACGCCGATAAGGAGCCCAAGGCGACCGAGCATATAAAAGATATCATAAGCATGATAAGCGCGCTCATAGAAAAGGGGCATGCATACGCATCGGGCGGCGACGTATATTTCGACGTGCGCAGTTTCCCCGGCTACGGAAAACTTTCACACCAGGACAAGGACCAGATGCTGGAGGGGACGAGGATCGACGCGAGCGAGAAGAAACGGGACTCGCTTGACTTTGCCTTGTGGAAATCCGCGAAACCGAGCGAACCGGAATGGGATTCTCCGTGGGGCAAGGGCAGGCCGGGATGGCATATTGAGTGCTCCGCGATGTCCACTAAGTATCTCGGAGATAATTTCGACATCCACGGCGGCGGCCGCGACCTGATATTCCCGCACCATGAGAACGAAGTAGCGCAGTCGGAATGCACCACAGGCAAGCCTTTCGCCAACTACTGGATACACAACGGCCTTTTGACCATAAACGGCGAGAAGATGTCCAAATCCCTCGGAAATTATGTGTCCATAAAGGGAGTCCTCGAGCGTTATCCCGCGGACGTGCTGAAGATCTTCTTTCTCGGCACGCACTATTCCCATCCTATAGATTTCACGTGGGAGAAGATGGATACGGCCAGGAGCGGTTACGAGAGGTTTGTGGTGCTCCTGGACAAAATAGACAGGCGGCTCGCCGGAAAGGCCGGCATCCCGGCCAAAAAGGACAAGGATATTGAAGATGCGAAGGCGCGGTTCATCGAGGCGATGGACGGGGACTTCAATACGCCGTCCGCGCTCGGAGCGCTCTTCGACCTCGTGAGCGCCGCGAACAAAATTGTTGATAGAAATGACGATATTTCTGTGCTAAAATACATAAAAGATATCCTGCTGGAAACGGGCGGGGTGCTTGGGCTCAGTTTCGTGCCGGCCGCATCCGGCGCGTCCGATGCCGAGATACAGAAGCTCGTTGACGCCCGCATAGAGGCGAAGAAGAGGAAGGATTTCGGCGAGTCGGACCGGATAAGGCTGGAGCTGAACCAAAAAGGCGTTATACTCGAAGACAACAAAGACAAAACTTACTGGAGACGGAAAGTTTAAATGCGAATGAATGCCCGCACCAAAGAGACTCTCGCGGCGTACGGTTTTCTGGCCCCGAACCTGATAGGTTTCATGGTATTCACTTTCGTGCCGGTCTTCTTCTCGCTAATCCTGAGTTTTTACAAGTGGGATATCCTGACCGCCCCGCAGTTCATCGGCTTCGATAATTTCATACACCTGCTCGGGTTCGGAAGGGACCCGGTGACGAACCATATCATCGCGAAGGACCCGAAATTCTGGCAATACCTCTGGAATACCGTCTTCCTGATGTTCTCGATACCTGTATGCATGATGGCCTCGCTCGCGCTCGCTATAGCGCTTAACCGTAAGGTCCGCTGCGAGTCGATGTTCAGGACAATATTCTTCCTGCCTTCGATATGCCCCGGAGTCGCGATATCGATACTCTGGCTCTGGATATTCAATCCCGAATACGGCATGCTGAATAACATAATATACTGGGGCGGGAAATTCCTGGGTTTCAACCTGCAGGGCCCGCTATGGCTTAACTCTCCGGGATGGGCGAAGCCGTCCCTCATGCTCATGAATTTCTGGATAGCGATAGGCGGCATGAACATGATACTCTACCTTGCCGCGCTGCAGGGCATACCGCGGGACTTCTACGAGGCCGCCGAGATCGACGGCGCCAACGGGTGGCAGAAGTTCTGGGCGATAACATGGCCGCAGATAAGCCCGACGACATTCTTTATAGCCATAATGAGCATCATAGGCGGCTTCCAGGGCGGTTTCATGCAGGCGTACATAATGACGGGCGGCGGGCCCGGCGGCGCGACCACGACAATAGAATATTATATCTTCAATAACCTTTACACGTGGCAGAACGTCGGTTACGCGGCCGCGATCGCGTGGTTCCTGTTCATGGTCATATTCGTCGTCTCCCTGGTCAACTGGAGATTCGGCGGCAAACTGGTCCACTACTAAAAGGCCCATATATGGATAACAAGCAGCAGCCTAAGAACGCGGTTCACTTGAGCGAGGCGGCGCATAGGGAGAAGGCGCTGCAGGTATTCGCTTATGTGGTGCTCGGAATAGGCGCGCTCTCTATGATAATGCCGTTCCTCTGGATGATAACGACCTCGCTGAAGACGCTCGACGCGATATATATCCGCCCGAAGAACTGGATACAGATGTTCATCCCGACGATGTTCATCTGGGACAATTACGTGCAGGCGTTCAAGGTCGTGCCGTTCGCGAAGTTCTACATGAACTCGATAATAGTCGGCATCGCGGTGACGATCGGACAGGTCTTCACGAGTTCGCTCGCGGCCTACGCTTTCTCGCGCCTCGAGTTCAGGGGCAGGGACAAGCTCTTCTTTGCGTACCTCGCGACGATGATGATACCCGGTTCGGTCACGATGATACCCGTATATGTCCTCATGAGGCTTTTCGGGTGGGTGGACACGTTCAAGGCGCTTATAATACCCGCGATATTCTCGGCATACGGCACTTTCATGCTGAGGCAGTTCTTCATGACTTTGCCGAAAGACCTCGAGGATGCCGCGAAGATAGACGGGTGCGGGTTCTTCCGCATCTATACGACGATAATCCTGCCGCTTTCGAAGCCGGCTCTTGCGACGCTTACCGTATTCACCTTCATGGGCAACTGGGGTTCCTTCATGTGGCCCTTGCTTGTCACTAACTCGGTAAATATGAGGACGCTGCCTATAGGGCTCGAATCATTCAAGACGCAATATTCCACCGACTGGCATTTCCTAATGGCCGGTTCGGTGATGGCGATGCTCCCTATCGTCATTATCTTCATCTTCACACAGCGCTACTTCGTAGAGTCCATCAAGCTTACCGGCGTAAAGGGATAACAGATGCGGTCCGGAAAATTCATCACAATCGAGGGACCCGAGGGTTCGGGGAAATCGACGCATTCGCGCCTGCTTTGCGGATATCTGCGCCGCAACGGGCACAGGGTCGTCCATACGCGCGAGCCCGGCGGCACCACGATATCGGAAGCCGTCAGGCAGATACTCCTCAGTAAGAAGAATAAAGGCATGGCCGACACCTGCGAGCTGCTGCTCTTCATGGCCGCGCGCGCCCAGATAGTCGAAGAGGTCATAAAGCCCGCGCTGAAAAAAGGATATACCGTCGTCTGCGACAGGTTCCACGACGCGACCGTCGCCTACCAGGGCTACGGCGCCGGCATGGACCTCCGGATGATAGAATCGATGCGCAAGCTTGCGACCGGCGGGCTCAAACCCGACCTTACGGTCTTACTCGACGTCGAGAGCCGGATCGGGCTCAGGCGCGGGGGCGTGCACGACAGGATGGAGACGAAATCGCCGGGTTTCCATAAGAGGGTAAGGAACGGATACCTCAAGCTTGCCGCGAAGGAACCCCGCAGGGTCAAAGTCATATGCACGACATGCTCTTCCGTAAATGATGTCCAGGAAAGAGTGAGAGAAGCGGTTAATAATGTCATTTAGCGGGATAATAGGACAGGAGCTTGCCGTAGACCTTTTGAAGAGGGCGATGACCGAGGGCCGCCTCGCGCATGCCTATCTTTTTATCGGCCCGGAGGGTACGGGCAAGTCGCTGCTTGCGCGTATATTCGCGAAGGCGCTCAATTGCGAAAAACCGGAAGCGGGCGACCCGTGCGATGAATGCGTATCCTGCAGGAAGATAGAGGGCGGCATCCATCCGGACGTGATAACGGTCTCCCCTGAAGGCAAATCGGTGCAGATAGGGATAGACGCGATCCGCA
>JBAYMW010000118.1:0-4775 GCA_041663405.1 Candidatus Omnitrophota bacterium
ACAGGAAGATGCTCCTTTCCCTGGCGGATTTTTCGCTTATGCCGCTGCAGGGCTTTATAAACGGCAATAACCTGAAGAGGCTCTTCCGCGAGTACCTCGGCAGGAAGACGTTTCACGATACGCATACGCCGCTGAAGATAGTCGCGAACACGCTGCGTTCGCGCGAGAATATAGTCTTCGACGAGGGAAGCCTCGTCGACGCGGTGCGCGCATCGTGCTCGATACCGGCGATAATCAAGCCGGTCCGGTACGGCGACGACTTCCTGATCGACGGCGGGACGTTCGACCCTGTCCCGATAGACGTGCTGGTAAAAGGCGGCGCGAAGAAGATAATAGCGGTCAACTGCCTTCCGAGCCAGGACGAGATGAAGAAGATCTTCAATGAATTTGAGGATAAGCGCCGCAAGGAGGAGATCAGGCTCGCGCAGCGCTCGATCTTCGCGCGCTGGGCCTACAATTTCAACAACTGGATGCGCAGGACATTCGCGCCGAACACCTTCGACGTAATGATGAACACTTCGCTCGCGATGCAGTACGTGATGGCCGAGGCGGCGTCCCGCGAGGCGGATTGCGTGATCCATCCGATACTTACGAACGCGGTCTGGTTCGAGCTCTATAAGGCGGAAGAACTGATAAAGCGCGGCGAGGAGGAGACGATAAAGATGCTCCCCCAGATAAAAGCGCTTATAGAAGAATAAGGAGAGGCATAATGGCAAGCGGAGAGAAGTTCGATTGTATAGTGGTGGGGGCGGGGCCCGCGGGCACCACATGCGCTTACGCGCTCG
Organism: Candidatus Omnitrophota bacterium; assembly: GCA_041663405.1. GTDB lineage: Bacteria > Omnitrophota > Gorgyraeia > Pluralincolimonadales > Pluralincolimonadaceae > UBA6215. Next base: position 786 of record JBAYMW010000118.1, read on the forward strand.
CAAAGGCCGGCCTGAGCGTAGTGCTGTTGGAGCGCGGCGAGAAGCCCGGCTCGAAGAACGTGATGGGCGGAATACTTTATTCGACCATCCTTAACAGGGTCATCCCGAATTTCTGGGAGACGGCGCCGGTCGAGCGCAGGATAGTGCAGAAGAAATTCGCGGTGCTTTCGGACGATTCCGAGGTCGGCCTCGGGCTAAGGTTCGAAGGTTTCAATAAGCCGCCGTATAACAACACCTTCTCGGTGCTGCGCGGAAAGTTCGACGCGTGGTATGCAAGCAAGGCCGAGGAGGCCGGCGTAATGATCCTGAACGAGGCCGTCGTCGATAAGATCATCATGGACGGCAAGAAAGCCGTCGGAGTGAAGACGCGCCTCGAGGACGGTGACCTTTACGCGGACATGGTCGTGGTTGCGGAAGGCGTCACGTCGCTCCTCGCCCAGAGCCTCGGCCTCAGGGAGAAACACGTCCCTGAGCATATGGTGACCTGCTGCAAGGAGGTCATCGCGCTTCCGAAAGAGGCCATAGAGGAAAGGTTCGGGATCGAAGGCGAAGAGGGCGCCTCTCTCGAATATTTCGGCGGCTCGGTAAAGGGCCTTGTCGGCTCGGCGTTCATTTACACGAACAAGGAGTCGGTGTCCGTAGGCATAGGCGTTTCGACCAACGACCTGAAGAATAATAAGCTGACCCCGAATGACATAATAGAGAATTTCAAGGCGCATCCGTCGATAAGGCATTACATAAAAGGCGGGAAGCTCCTCGAATATTCGGCGCACATGATCCCGGAATTCGGTTACGACCACCTGCCTAAGCTGGCGATCGACGGGCTGATAATCGCGGGCGATGCCGCGGGATTCGTGAACATGAACCCGCTCTATCATGAGGGCTCGAACCTCGCGATGGCATCGGGCCTGGCCGCGGCCGAGACGATAATTGAAGCGAAGAAGAACAATGATTTCTCGGAGAAGGCCCTTGCGGGTTACCGCAAGAAGCTCGAGGGATCGTTCGTGTTGAAGGACCTCAAGAGGTATAAAGGCATATCGAGTTTCGCGCTTAAGCATCCCGAATTTTTCAAGGAATATCCGGAGCTTTTGATCAAGCTGGCGGAAGAATTCTTCACCGTATCCGAGACGCCCAAGGGCAAGTCGAGGATGGCCGTCATAAAGAAGGGCCTGAAGAGCGTGAACCTGGTGAAGCTCGCCATAGGGATGAATCGCGCGCGCAAAGTGATGTTCTAGAGAGAGACTTTATGCGTGAAGATACGATTCCTTTGATGTTTTTCGCGAGGGCGAACAGGTACGGCGGCAGATGCGCCCTCAAGTATAAATACGAAGGCAAATACCGCTGCGTAAGCTGGCTTGAGTTCGAAGGAAAGGTCAAGGACCTCGCGTTCGGGCTCGTCTCGCTCGGACTGAAGCCGGGGGAGAAGGTCGGGCTGCTTTCGGAGAACCGCCCGGAATGGGCATATTCGGACCTTGCCGTCCTTTCGCTCGCATGCGCCGACGTCCCGCTGTATCCTACGGATGTACCCCGTCAGATGGAATACATACTGAAGGATTCCGAGTCGGTCATGGTGATAGTCTCGACCGCGGAGCAGCTGGATAAGATACTTTCGGTAAGCGGCCGCCTTCCGGCCTTAAGGAAGATCATAGTCATGGATCCCGACGGCAGGGGCAAGAGGCCGGAGGTCATATCCTTCGCCGACGTCCTCGCGGCGGGTTCCGCCGGCGCCGCGAACTTCAGGATGGAATTTGAGTCACGGCTGCAATCGGCAAAAACAGGCGACCTTGCCTCGATAATATATACATCGGGCACGACCGGACAGGCGAAGGGCGTCTGCCTGACCCATGATAATTTCCTGTCGAATTGCCGCTCGTCGGTGGACGTGCTGCCGTTCGACGAGAACGACACCTGCCTTTCATTCCTCCCGCTTTCGCATGTCTTCGAGAGGATGGCGAGCTATTATTTCACGCTGCTGATCGGCGGGACCATAGCCTACGCCGAGAACATGGAGTCGGTCAGCAAGAACCTCAAGGAGGTCAGGCCGACCTACGTGTGCGCGGTCCCGAGATTTTATGAAAAAATTTACGCGGGAATGATGGAGAGGATCTCCCAGCTCCCGCCGTCGAAACGGAAGGCCATTGAACGCGCGCTCGAAGCGGCGAAGGAATACGCGAACGCTAAACTCAATAAGCTCGAAATAGGGCCGGCGCTTTGGCTCAGGTATAACCTCGCTAAGATGTTCATATTCCGCAGGATCAACAGCGCCGTAGGCGGCCGCATCAAGTTCTTCATATCCGGCGGCGCGCCGCTGGCGAAAGAGCTGGCGGAGTTCTTCTTTTCGCTCGGTATATATATATTCGAAGGATACGGCCTCACCGAAACGTCCCCGGTAGCGACCGTGAATACTTTTAACGCCGTAAAGTTCGGTTCGGTCGGCAGGCCCATAAAGGACGTCGAGATCAGGACGGCCCAGGACGGGGAGATCTTCATAAAGGGCCCGTCGGTGATGAAGGGATATCACAGGAACGAAAAGGCCACGTCCGAAGCGATCGATGCGGACGGCTGGCTGCATACGGGGGATATCGGTTATTTCGACGCCGAAGGGTTCCTGTATATAACCGACAGGAAGAAGGACGTAATAATTACGGCGGGCGGCAAGAATATCGCGCCGCAGAACGTCGAGAACCTCATAAAGGGCGATTCGTACATACAGGAAGTCGTGGTCCACGGCGACCGCAGGCCGTACCTTACCGCTATAATAGTGCCGGATTTCAACGCGATGAAAGGGCTCGCGCTGCGCCTCGGCATACCGTATACGGTGCCGGGAGAACTGGTCGACCATCCGCGTGTGCAGGAGTTCCTGTCGAAGCGCATAGAGGAGAAGCAGAAGGACCTGGCCGGCTATGAGAAGATAAAGAAGTTCAAATTGCTCGACAGGAGCCTTAAGATAGAGGAAGATGAGATAACGCCCACATATAAGGTAAAGCGCAGGGTGGTCGCGGAGAAATACAAGGAAGTCTTCGACAAGATGTATTCGTCGTGAGGGAGAGAGCTTGATATTCGAAGGGTCTTTCAAGAACAAGGACGCGCAGAACATAGTCTACAGGGCGTTCATCCCCCAGGGGGGCCCAAAGGCTGTCGTGGTGCTGGTGCACGGCCTCGGGGAGCACTCCCTTAAGTACGCGTATTTCGGCGAGATGCTTTACGCGAAAGGCGTTGCGGCATTCCTGTATGACCAGAGGGGGCACGGCAGGTCGCAGGGGAAACGCGTATACGTAAACAAATTCGACGATTATGTCAGCGACCTGAAGCAGGTCGTCGAGATGGCTAAGGTGCAGACGCTCTGCGACAAGGTCTGTCTCGTAGGGTTGAGCATGGGCGGGCTCCTTGCGTTATATTACGCGGTAAGGTATGGTAATACGATAAGCGGGGCGGCCGTGAGCGCCCCGGCGCTGAAGCTGAAGGCCCCGCCGAGCGGGATAGAAGCGGGCCTCGTGCGGGCGATGGCTTTTCTCCTGCCGTGGATGACGACGCCGAACAGGATCCCTTTCGAGTGGCTGACCCACGACCGTGCGCTCATGGAAGAGACGAGGGCGGACAAGTATTCGCAGCGCGCTATAACGTTCGGGTTATATGCAGAGATGACGAAGGCGATGGATTTCGTCAGCGCCAATATCGAAAAGATCGCGGTCCCCGTGCTGTTCCTGCAGGGCGCGGATGACAAGGTGATCGACGCGGGCGGCGTAAAGGCCGCGTTCGAAAAGATCACGGCACCCGACAAGGAACTCATGTTTTACGACGGCCTGTACCATGAGTTGCTGAGGGAGACCAAGAGGGAAGAGATAATGGGCCGCATATGCGATTGGGCCGTAAAAAGGGCGGGGGGGAGATGAAGGGTATAATAAAGAGGATAAAGATAATACTGGCCTTATTAGCGATCATGGCCGTTGTAGTCTTATTGTACAAACCGGTACAGATATTTTTGTTCCA
>JBAYMW010000119.1:0-4760 GCA_041663405.1 Candidatus Omnitrophota bacterium
GCTCACAAAAAAATCCGCGTCGCTCTCGTTGGCTATCTGCGACCTTTTCGCAAGCGGGATGAACTTGTCCCTGTCGCGCGTCAGGACCGCGTCCACGCCCTTCTCGCTCAGTTTCTCCCTTACCCGTTTTGCGATATCCAGCACGAGGTCCTTCTCCCTCAGCCCGGTATTCCCTATGGCCCCGGGGTCATCCCCGCCGTGGCCCGGGTCAAGTATTATCTTCCTTATCATGTATTTTTGCGTTATCGGAGGCTGCGGCCCCTTGGTTATCTGCGGACGGCCGAGTATCTTGCCTATCCTTTCGATCGCGAAATCCGCCGGTATGGCGACCGCCCCTTCATAGAAAACCGCCGGAGCGCTCATCCTTTCCGGGCAGCCGTTCACGGCCGCGTACTCCATCCCGACATAAAAAGAAAAGGACTTGCTTGCCTTTATGAGGTCGGCCCTCCTCGCAATCGTGTCCCACTCGCATCCTGCCTGGTAAAACTTCGCTATGACCGCAAGCGGTATGTAGTCCTTGCCGTCCACTTTTACGGTCTGGGAAGCAAGCGCGCCCCTCAGCGAACCCCTCCTCGGGACTGTCGCGCAGCCTGCGGTGGAAAGCAGGACCGCCGATATGATCAAAGATACCAGCCTTCTTTTCACCATTCTCCCCTTTATGGTGGAGGCGCGGGGATTCGAACCCCGGTCCTTAAGTCACTTGTTAAGAGCTCCTACATGCGTTTCCTGCAATTTGTCGTTTCGCCGATACGGGCGCGCAAGCAGGCCCGCTACCGTAACGACTAGCCTTTAATTTGTCTCGTTGCGCCGCCCAAAGGCGAGGACGGAACAACCAGCCTGCTGCGGCGTCACATCCGGCTTCGCAGGCAAAACCGGGTGACGTGCCGCAATTAAGCGGCTAGCGCGAGTTCATTCGCGTTTAACTTTTTTTGCCAGGTTTTTACGAGGCCACCTGACACCCTCGGCATGCAACCCTTAACTCGCTTCTTAAGTCGAAGCCTTTCGCCCCCCTTATTCTTTTCCGCGTACCTCGCGCCGGAGATCCCTGTCGGAGTCGCGGCGCTTGATATCATCGCGCTTGTCATAGAGTTTCTTGCCCTGCGCCAGCGCGACCTCTACCTTCGCCCGCCCGTTCTTGAAATACACCTTCAACGGGATGAGCGTAAGGCCCTTCTGAGTAAGCTGCACCTGGACCCTCTTTATCTCGGACCTGTGCATCAGGAGTTTACGCCGTCTCTTCGGGTCAGGAGCGAACCTCCCGGCCTGGGGATAAGGCGATATATGCATGTTAAAGATGAATAATTCGTCTTCGTCTATCCTGGCGAAACTGTCCTTCAGGTTTGCCTTTTTGTCCCTTAAGGACTTTACCTCGGCGCCCTGAAGTGCCATGCCCGCCTCGAAAGACTCGAGTATGTGGTAGTTATGCCGGGCTTCCCTGTTTGTCGCAACTGTCTCGTCCGCCATTTTAGCCCCTATAATATAACATATTTCATTGAAAAAAGCTCCGATAATCGGTATAATCTATTGAGTTTAGGAAACTTATATGGAAAACACCTTAAAAGAATTCCTTTCGCTGGTAAAAGTCAACCGGTTCGAGGAAAGATACTCCAAGGATATAACTCCGGCCTCCTACTTCGGGTTTCCGCTCGAAAGCATAGTGAACGCCGAGAAACGGCTTTCTTCCGCCGAAGAGCCGTCCGTGGGCTATTTTTCAATGGAGTTCGGCCTGGCTACCAGCGTTTATAACAGTTTCAAGTCCTCCTCCCCGGTGTCGGAATCGAATATCCTGCCCAGGCAGAACATCTTTTCCAACATGCGCATAAGGGACTACTATTTCCAGTTCAAGATCGAGCAGAGGATAATGGACCTTCCGATATACAGCGGCGGCCTCGGCGTGCTCGCGGGCGACAGCCTGAAATCTTCGGCTGACCTTAACATATCGCTGGCCGCGGTAGGCATCCTCTGGAGGAAAGGCTACTTCAAGCAGAATTTCTGGTTCAAGGACGGGCAGGTCCCCGAGGAGACCAACTGGGACCCCTATTCCTACCCCGGCCTTATACCGCTCGATACGGTGATCAAGATACCTCTCAGGGACGGGGAGCTCTTCCTGAGGCTCTGGAAGTATTACGTATACAGTGCCGACAAAAAACATGCCGTCCCCCTGATCCTGCTCGATTCGGACGTAGAGGGTAATTCTCCGGAATTGAGGAGGCTTACCGACCAGCTTTACAGGAGCGACAACTCATATATAAAGATAATGCAGCGCGTAATACTCGGCATAGGCGGCATAAAGGCCTTCGAGGCGCTCGGATACAATATCAAGAGATACCACCTGAACGAGGGCCACGCTGCTATGGCTCTCGTGGAGATGGCCGACGCGCTCGATAAGAACGCCCTCGCTTCGCTCGAGCAGAACTTCGTCTATACGTGCCATACCCCCGTGGCCGCCGGGCACGACCGCTTCCCGCTGAAAGAACTCGAGAGGATACTGCCCCAGGAGAACATGGATTTCATAAGGAAGAACGGCTCGGAGGACGGCAACGCGAACCTGACCGTCCTCCTGCTGAACTGCTGCAGGAGCGTCAACGCCGTCGCGAAGAAACACGGCGAGGTGACACGCATGCAGTTCCCGCAACACGCCGATAAGATAAAATCCATAACGAACGGGGTGCATATACCGACATGGATATCGGACGATTTCGCCGCATTGCTGGATAAGTACAGGAACGAGGCCGGTTCCTGCGCGTCGGGGCATTCGGAATTGACCGGGATCGAGAAGCTCAGGAATAACGAGCAGTTCAGGGCCGACCTCTGGAAGGCCCACCAGGCGAACAAGAAGAAGCTCTCTTCGGTCTTTTCCAACTGGGATATAAAGGAGGACTGCTTCACGCTGTGCTGGGCGAGGAGGATCGCCGCGTATAAGAGGCCGAGCCTGCTCTTCCAGGACCCCCGGAGGCTCCTGGATATCGCGGAAAAATACGGCCCGATACAGATAATAATCGCCGGAAAGGCGCATCCCAACGACAGCCTCGTAGGCACCTACATAAACAGCATAATGAACACTATAGACTCCCTCGGCACGCAGGGATCCGCGCTGCGGGTCATAATGCTCGAGAATTATGATATATTCTTCGGGAAACTGCTGACGAACTCGGTCGATGTCTGGCTCAATACCCCCCTTCCCCCGTTCGAGGCATCGGGCACTAGCGGCATGAAGGCGATATTGAACGGGGTGCTCCAGCTCTCGACGCTCGACGGATGGGTCGTCGAGGCTGCCGACGCGGCCGAGAACCCGGACGCCGAGATAGGCGAGATATTCGGTTACAGGCATAACACGGGCGATCCGATAGGCGGCGAGCTCGACCTGCGCCTCGACTCCGATTCGGCGCAGCTTTACGACGCGCTCGGAAGAATGGTCAAGCTGTACTACGAGACTAACGTTGGCGGAAAAGTTAATATCGGTTCAAAATGGATCGATATTATGATAAACTGTATCAAACAAAGCCACTACTTCAATACCTGCAGGATGGTCCGGGAATACCGTGACAAGATGTGGTTTATAAAGGAATAGATTTGCCGAAGTGGCGGAACTGGCATACGCGCTGCGTTCAGGGCGCAGTGATCGCAAGGTCTTGAGAGTTCAAATCTCTCCTTCGGCACCAATATAATTCTCACCAATCATAGGAGGGCTTAATGATGGCGATCCCCGCAAAGCTCAAGAAGTACCTTGACTCGAACAAGGTAAAGTACAAGGCCCTGAAACACAAGATCGCGTATACGGCGCAGGAGATCGCGGCAGCGCAGGAAGTCCCCGGTAAGCAGGTCATAAAGTCCGTCCTCGTGAAGACCGATAAGGCTTTTATCCTTGCCGTACTGCCGGCGATCCACCTGATAGACCTCAAGAAGCTTAAAACCGTCCTGAAATGCAAATCTGTCAAGATAGCCACCGAGAAGGATATCGAAAAGGTGATCCCCGATTATAAGCCGGGGGCGATGCCTCCCTTCGGGTGCCTCTTCGGCCTCGACACGGTCTCCGATAAGATGCTGAAGGAAGACGTTGAGATAGTCTTCAACGGCGGGACGCACACCGACACCGTCAAGATGAAATATTCCGACTTCGATAAGCTCGCCAAGCCAAAGGTTGCCGATATCGGAAAACACATCTAAATGGCGAGCGACCGGAGCGAGCTTTCCAGGATATCGAAACAGCTTACGGATTTCCTGCAGGAGCTGCCCCGCCCCGGATACCTCTGGCCGTTCACCGTTACCCGCATCCTCGGCAGGTTCGGACACCTGAAGAGGGGCAGGTTCAGGTACTCCACTCCCGGACAGCATAATTTCGTCATGTCCGAAATAATCGTCAAGAAGGCCCTCGCCGAAATAATCTACCGCGATACAAAATGGCTCGCAAAAAGTTACGGCCGCGAGACGCGCTCCATCGACAGGAGGCTTGCGGCACTGTATGGGGCCGTCGAAAGCGACCAGTCCGTGGACAGGAATACGGACGCAGGCACACTGCGCGAGATCGCTTCCCTAGAAAAACGTAAAGCCGCCCTCAGCGCCACGCTCAAGGAGAAACGCCTTGAGGTGCAAAGAAAGCTGCTGCACGACTTCATGTCGGTCTTTGAGGAAGACATAAGGAAAGCGAGCAGCATAAGCGATTTCACGGATTTTACCCAGATCTTCTTCAACCTCAAGGCCGCCGTAAAGGCGAACGACGGAACGCAGATCAAGGAATCCGTCAATAAGCTTTCCGAGAA
>JBAYMW010000120.1:0-4705 GCA_041663405.1 Candidatus Omnitrophota bacterium
CAGCTCGGGACCGCCGACAGCTATTATATGTCCGGGGATTATAAGAACGCTTTTACGGAGTACGAAAAATATATAACGAAATACCCGAAGTCCGAGGGACGCGCTACCGCGTACTTCAGGATAGCGAAGAGCGCGCAGAAGGAAGGAAAATGGCAGTCCGCGCGCAATTATTACCAGAAGGTCAGGAGCGAATACCCCATGAGCTTCGAGGCCCAGATGGCCGCGCAGGCGATGAGCGACGAGATCCTATTCTTTACGGTGCAGGTAGGCTCGTTCAATAAGAAGGCGAACGCGTTGAAGCTGTGCGATGAACTCGTCAAAAAAGGGTACGCGGCATCGATAGCTAAGTCCGGACAGGAAGCGGAGGAATCCTACAAGGTGCGTGTAGGCAGGCTCGATGCCAGGGAAGAGGCGGAGGAACTCGCGAAGAAACTGCGCGCCGAAGGCCTCCCGACGAAAGTCCTGCCGTAGCGCATGGCCGACAAGCTGGTCTTCATTGTTGGCCCCACCGCGATCGGGAAGACGGGCATATCGTTCGAGCTCGCGAAGCTTATCGAATGCGAGATAATCTCATGCGATTCGATGCAGGTCTACAGGGGCATGAACGTAGGGACATCCAAGCCGGCTAAGGTCCTGCTGGGGTCACTTCCCCACCATCTCGTGGATATAATCGATCCTTCGGAAGAGTTCTCGGTCGCCCAGTTCCGGGTGCTTGCGGTTAAAGCCATCGAGGAGATGATCTCGCGCAAGAAGACGCCGCTGTTGGTCGGCGGCAGCGGGCTTTACGTGAAGGTCCTGATAGACGGCATATTCGAGGCGCCGGTCACCGACAGGGAGCTAAGGCAAAGGCTCGAAGAAGAAGCGGCGGAATTTGGCGTCGGGCAGCTGTACGCAAGGCTTAAGCAGGCGGATCCCGCCGGTGCCGCCGGCATACATCCCAATGACCTGCGCAGGATAATACGGGCGCTGGAAGTATATGAAAAGGCAAGCGCGCCTATCTCGGAGCTGAGGAAGAGGACGTCCGGCCTCGGCGATAAATATAACGTAAGGATATTCGGGCTCAATATGGAGCGCGCGGCTTTATACGGGAAGATTGACGAAAGGGTCGACCAGATGTTCTCGGAGGGCCTTATAAACGAGGCGAGGGCGCTTATGGCAGGGAAGATGAGCCTTACGGCGTCGCAGGCCCTCGGATATAAGGAAGCTTTCGGTTATCTTGCGGGCGACTATGACCTCGAAGAGGCGAAGAGGCTCGTCAAGAGGAACACGAGGCATTTCGCAAAAAGGCAGCTAACGTGGTTCAGGCGCGACAAGCGGATAGAATGGATCGAACTCGACGAGAATTTTGACACCGAGGAGACAGCAAGGGCGATATGGAAAAAGCTCTCTTAGTTACCGTTGAATTTTTTGACAGAAAATATAAGGACACGTGGAAGCTGGATGATACGAACCTCGAACTTAAGGAGCTGGTGCGGTCCGCGGGCATCGAGGTAGTCGATCTCGTGGAATGCTTCAAGGACAAACCCGTGGCCGGGCATTTTATCGGGACGGGAAAGGCGGATGAGATAAGCCTTATCTGCAAGGATAAGGGGGCCGAGGTGGTCATATTCGGCGAGGACCTTACGCCGTCCCAGCAGCAGAACCTCGAGGAGTCGATAGGAGTAAAGGTTATCGACCGGACGCAGCTTATACTGGATATCTTCGCGCGCAGGGCGCATTCTACGGAAGGCAAGGTCCAAGTCGAGCTGGCGCAGCTCGAATACCTGCTGCCGCGGCTGAAAGGAAAAGGAATCATGCTTTCGCGGCTCGGGGGCGGCATAGGCACGAGAGGCCCCGGCGAGCAGAAGCTCGAGATGGACCGCAGGAAGATAAGGGATAAGATATCGAAACTCAAGGATGAGCTCGAGAAGATCCACGGGCGCAGGGAAGAGCTCCGGCGTAAACGCCATGAGGGCGACCTCTCGATAATCTCGCTTGTCGGATACACGAACGCGGGAAAATCCACTTTATTGAATTCTCTCACGGATTCCGATGTGCTTTCACAGGACAGGCTCTTCTCAACGCTGGACCCTACCGCGCGCAGGCTTGTTCTGCCGAATAACCAGAAGGTGGTCTTCGTGGACACGGTAGGCTTCCTCCATAAACTGCCCCACCACCTGATCGAAGCGTTCAAGGCGACACTGGAAGAGGTAGCCGAGGCCGATATTATCGTACACGTGCTGGATGCTTCAAGCCCGATAGTCCATGAGCTGAGCGATGCGGTCCATGAGGTCCTCGAGGAGCTGGAGGTGCGCGGCAAGACTATGATAACGGTCCTGAATAAGACAGATAAAGTAGCGGATAAGGCCGTTATAGGCCGGCTGCTGAAGGAGTTCGATAATTCGATAGCAATATCCGCGCTCATGAAGGAGAACCTCGATGAGCTCGTGAAGAGGATCTCCATGATACTCTTTGCGTCGCTTGTCTATGTGAGGGCCGTGATACCCCAGTCGGAAGGGAAGCTCCTCAGCCAGATATACAAGGAAGCGAGCATAATTAGCCGGGAGTTTAAGGGTGAATCTGTCTGCCTTGAGGCCGATATGCCTATAAGGCTAAAAAATTTACTTGACAAAAAAGGCTTTTGTGATAAACTCTAGTTAGCACTCAAGAGATAAGAGTGCTAATGAGGTAAGGAATATGGTTGTAACCGATTATTTATCAAGGAGAAACAGCATTCTGGAGGTGGTAGTCGATTCGTATGTTTCGACTGCCGCGCCGGTAGGTTCCCTTGCCGTGTCGAAGAAGCTGAGGGAGCACCTGAGCCCGGCGACCATCAGGAATATCATGTGCAGCCTTGAAGAGGTCGGGTATATAACCCATCCCCACACCTCGGCAGGCAGGATACCGACCGATACGGGATACAGGTACTTTGTCGATTCCATAATGGAGCCGAGATACCTGACACAGGACGAGAGGGAGTTTGTCGAGGGCGCCTTGAGCCAGGAGGCTGACGAGCTCGAGGACCTTATTAAGAGGGCCGCCAGGATCATATCGGGGTTGACAGGGCAGACCTCCCTGGTCAGTTTTCCGCGCGCGAAGAGAAGGACGTTCAAAAGGATAGAGCTGATACCCGCTACGAAGACAAAGGTCTACGCGCTGCTCTTTACGGCGCAGGGCCTTGTAAAGCATTCGATATTCGAGATCCAGGAAGTTATGGAAGAGACCGAGCTTTCGCGCGTATCGAAGTTCCTTAACGATGAGCTTGACGGGCTGCAGCTGAACGAGATAGCGGACCACCTGCTCAGGAGGGTCATAGGAGAGAACGACCCGTTCCACCACCTTTTCAAGGAAGCGACGGAACTGCTGAACATGTCGCATATACTCGAGGACAGCGGCGAGAGGATACTGCTGGACGGCGCCCATCACATGATGGAGCAGCCGGAGTTCAGGAACGCCGAGAAAGTAAAGCGGTTGATGAGGGTCCTCGAGGAGGAAGAAGAGATACTCGACCTGATGGACCAGGACATGAACGAGCGCGGCGCGAGGATACATATCGGTTCGGAGAACCCTTATAACGACATCAAGGAATGCAGTATCGTGATATCGAACTACAGGATAGGGAACAGGAACGTCGGAAGCATAGGCGTGATAGGGCCCACCAGGATGGACTATCCGAGGGCCGTCCCCGCAGTTGAGTTCGTGAGCGATGCCTTCAGCAGGCTCCTGACCAGGTTAAGCGAATAAGAATATGGATGACCATAAAAAAGTAAAGATAACAGAGGAAGAGCTTGCGGCATTGAAAGAGGGCGCCGCCAAGGCGGAAGAGTGCGCCGAGAAGATGCTGCGCATGCAGGCCGATTTCGATAACCGCAGGAAACGGCAGGACCGCGAGAGGCTTGATTTCCTGAAATTCGCTAACGAGGGCCTCATTACGGAACTGTTGAGGGTGATGGATGATTTTGAGCGGGCCATTGATTCGGCCAGGAACACGAATGACGCGAAGGCGCTGCTGGAGGGCATCGAGATGGTGAAGCGCGATTTCACCGAAATATTAAAGGACAGCGGCCTGAAGGTGATAGATCCGGTTGGCCAGCCTTTCGACCCGGAGAAGCATGAGGCTGTCGAGCATGCCGAGGATGTCGTCCATCCCGAAAATACAGTGCTGGAAGTGATGAGAAAAGGATATGAGCTTAACGGGAAGGTCCTGAGGCCGGCGGCAGTGAAGGTCTCGAACAAGCAGGAAAAGGATATAACGGATATAGCGGAAGAAAAACCAGAGGAGGAAAAATAAAATGGCAAGAGCAATAGGTATCGATCTTGGTACATCGAACTCCGCCGCAGCGGTAATGGAAGGCGACCGCCCGGCGATAATACCGTCCGCGGAGGGCGCGGGCGTCGCGAGCGGCAAGGCATTCCCGTCTTACGTGGCTTTCACTAAGGACGGGCAGCGCCTCGTGGGAGAGCCGGCGCGCAGGCAGGCCGCTATCAACCCGGAAGGGACGATACAGGCCGCGAAGAGGAAGATGGGCACCGATTTCAAGTTCGGCGTGTACGGCAAGGATTATACGCCGCAGCAGATATCTGCGTTCATCCTGCAGAAGATCAAGCAGGACGCTGAGGCATATCTCGGCGACTCGGTAAACGAGGCGGTCATAACATGCCCCGCTTACTTCAACGATAACCAGCGCCAGGCGACTAAAGACGCCGGCGAGATAGCGGGGCTTAA
>JBAYMW010000121.1:0-4577 GCA_041663405.1 Candidatus Omnitrophota bacterium
CGGCGAAGGATACGGCCGCCGCAAATGCGAGGAGATAAGCGAGCAGGTTATTCTTCTTCATTGGTCATCCCTTTCATTAGGTCGCCCATGTTATACGCATCCATTTTATTATAGCCCGAGGGGACCTCGAAGAGCGATGCGTCCTGCGGGCCCGCCTTGATGTTGGTATATTCAACCGCCCAGCTTCCGTCGCCTGCCTCGCTTCTTACCGGCAGGTTGAGCGACGGCGCGATCCATTGGTACATCGTGCCTTCCATGCCGTTCACATCATAGGTGACTTTGTATTTATCGGCCTTGATCCCGTTGATCGTCTCGGAGCCGAGGCGCTCCCTGCTGGTCTCGCCGTCGACCTTCTCCGAGGTGACCGTCATGTTCTTCGGGTCTATCGCCTGCTCCATATATATCTTCTGCGCCGGCACGAGCATCCAGGTGACTTTCTTATCCATCCTGGATATGACTATATTATCGCCGGTGTCCATCCTCATCTTGTCTTTGCCCACGTTGACATGTGCGTTATAGGCCCCGCCCCTTGTGGTATTGACCATATCGGCCTCGAATTCCTGCGCGATGGCCGTACATGCGGAAGAAAGCGCAAAAGCCGCAGACAACAAGAAAGCTATCCTCTTCATCCTTACCTCCGTTTTATAATAATTGAGTGATAATTAAGGGGACACAATATTTAATTATATACCGTATCAGCGCGATAAACAATAGAACAATGGGTCTTTAGAATCGAGGCTTCCGCCTGTTATATGGGCCGCTTCCCTGCATCCGCCGTCGCAATTAAGCGAAAGGGCGCAGTCCGCGCACCCGGGAGGTAGGAAATCCTTGCATTTGAACTTCTGCCAGTAATCCGTATCGATAGCCGAACGCAGGTCCTTATAGCTGCCGAGCCGCACGGGCGAATGGTTGCATGGCCTGACCATCCCGGACGGGTCGATGGCGAAAAAATCGATGCCTCCGGAGCACATCGTCCCGACCGTCATCATCTTATATTCCTTTTCGACCATGCATTTCGGGAGTTCGGTCCCTACGGAGCCTTTTATGTTCGCCGCGAGGCAGGCCTCTTCGGCCGTATCGAGCATGCGCGTTATCTCCTCTTTCGTCAGGCATAACTCGGCATGATCTGTTCCCCTTCCTCCCTGCAGGAAGCGGTTAAGCAGCAGCTGCTTCGCGCCGTTCAGGAAACCCAGCGATATCGTCTCGAACAATTCGGGCAGGTTCTTCTTTGTCACGCATATGCTGACGACCACGTCAAGCCCTGCGCCTGAAAGGCAGCGGATAGCCGACAGGGCTTTTTGGAAATCTCCTCCGGTCAATTCCCGGAAAGCCTCGGTCCCCGGAAGGCTGACTACCATACTGCAATCATATTCCTTGAATACCCCTGCCCACCTGCCGTCGACCAATTCGCCGTTCGTTATGACATACAGGTCCGGGGCCTTCTCGTTATAATGCGTAAGGATCCCAGCCGGGCCGAAGACAGGTTCTTTTACCTTCTTGCCCTTCGCATGCGATATTACCTCTTCCAGCCCCTCTTTCAGCAGCGGCTCGCCTCCTGAAAATGCTATGCTGCGCACACCGCATCCGATTACTTCATCTACGCAATCTTTCCATTCCCCGACCGAAAGTTCGGGCAATTTATTGTAGTCTCCGCGCGGGCTGTCCCATGGGACCGAACAGAAGAGGCAGCGGTGGTTGCACTCATATGTCATCTCAAATACCGCGGTCTTCGGGACCAAGAGGTTATTCATTTATGTTTATCTTTTTCCTGCATTCCGGGCAGAATACGTGGTCGCGTATGTAAACGGCGCCTTTGCTTATTTCGGATGGGCCGTTCCCCTTCATGCCCATATAATGCGTATCGACTTCCGTTATCGGGGGTTTAAGATACAGCCAGTACATTGACTCCAGGTCCTGACTATTTCTTATCTCCCAGTTGAATTTCTTCCCGCAATTAAAACAGGAGACGGTCACTGACAGGTCCTTATCCTTGCCGTTGCCGCATTTTGAGCACAGCCCGGATGCGTCGACAACCGCGCCATAAGGCATAGTGGCTAAAGATCGTTCAATATAGGGCAATTGCTCGGTCAAAGCACCCTGGTCCGAATTCCTTTCATATGTAGAAACGTTTCCGCATGCCTTGCAGTGATATTCCACCTCTTTCGGCGGGATCATCATCTTGTAGCACATCGCGCATACGGTCTTAATATCCTGCGGCCGGCTGCTCATTTTTTTCAGGGAATCTA
This sequence comes from Candidatus Omnitrophota bacterium, assembly GCA_041663405.1. GTDB lineage: Bacteria > Omnitrophota > Gorgyraeia > Pluralincolimonadales > Pluralincolimonadaceae > UBA6215. Next base: position 2,247 of record JBAYMW010000121.1, read on the forward strand.
TCAACTGCTCTTTCGTGAACTTGGCCATCGCCGGCTGTTCTTCCTTGGAAGAAGTTACCGGTTCGACAGCGCCTGCCGGCGGTATCGCCAAAGAAATACCCATCAATCCCGCGATCAGTTTAAGTATCTTCATCTTTGGCCTCCATCGGCTAGGCGTATCTTTGTCCTGCATTCCGGGCAGAAGACGTGGTCGCGTATGTAAATAGCCGCTTTTCTTACCTCGGCGGGGTCATTAGACCATGAGCCCAGGTAATGCGTATCGATCTCATTTATAGGCGGCGTTAGGTATAACAGGTGCACCATGTTCAGGTCATTACTGTTGCTGATCTTCCACTTGAACCTCTTACCGCAATTGTAACACGCCGTATCGACGACGATGACCTTCGACCTGTTAACGCCGCATGTCGAGCAAAGCCCGGTCGCGTCCAGCGAAACGTCGTACGGAAGGCTTTCGAAGGATCTTTTTATATACGGCAGTTCGCGCACAAGCGCCCCTTCGTTAGTTCTCCTTGAATATACCGTCACGCGCCCGCATTCATTACAGCTGAATTCGGCCTCCTCCGGCTGGACCGCCATGTCATAGCACATGGCGCAGACCGTTTTGATATCTTTAGGGCTCTCGCTCATCTTCTTCAATGAGTTTATGAGGTCGTCCTTCGTGAACTTTGCCTTCTCCTGCTTTTCCGCCCGGGCTTCAGGTCCCTGCGCCGTAACCGGTATGGTAAACGCAAGACCAAGGCAAGCCGCGGCCGCTTTTTTTATTAAACCGGGGTTTTTCATGAAACACCTCCCTTTGTAGTATTAGACAAGGCCGGCGCTTAAAAAGTTCCGGTAATTATTATACGGACCTGGATGATATTCCGGTCCTGCGGGGCTTCCTTCAGGATGGGTTGCATCTTGACCTTGCCTGATATCGCGGGGTCTTCAAGCTTTTTCTTGAACAACTCGTAATTCGCAACAGGTATCTCGGCGTCTATATACTGTGCGGGACCCATATCCTTATCAGTCCCGATGCCTGTAACGGTACCCTGCACCGACGCTATAAGGCCTGTTACCGCGGAAAACGTGTCCGCTTGCCTAAGTCCCCTTGAAGGGGCGACCGCTTCGGACAGCTCAGTTTCCTTATATTCCATCTTCTTCGCTTTAAGGCACTCGAAGGACACTCCCGCCTCTACGGGCGCAGATGCCGGTGCAGCTGCGGGCTCAGACGCAATCTTCAGTGAAGCAACAGTATCTGACTTCTCCTGCAGTACAGGTTTGCTATCTTCAAGAGCATGATCAGCAGCCTTTCCTCCGTATTCAATATTATCCATTATTATCATGCCCTTTTCTGCTTCAACATTTTCCTTAGCCTTTTCTTCGTTCCTGGATATGAAAACTCGAGCTTTCGAGTCTTCTGTCTTCCCGATCACAGCTGTCTCGACATCGGAGCGCGGCACGGACGCAAGATGTTTCGACGGCCTTATCACGTCCAGGCTGGATATCACGAGCAGCAGAGTCGCCGTGACCGCCGCGACTTCAAGCGGTATCTTTATCCTAAACGGGACAAAAAGGGCGTCCACCATCCTCTCGCGGAACGTGCGCCTTTCAATGCGCTCGCGCACCTTCCGCAGGAAATCATCCGGGGCCTTCACCTTGGGCAGGGAACTCATCTGCTTCAGGTATTCGTCCTCCGGCAGCATATCCCTCTTGTCTTTATTATCCATCTATACCAGCCCCTTTAGTTTTTCCCTTAATTCCTGCCGCGCCCTTGAGAGCTTCGATTTCATGGTCCCTAGGTTCAGCCCCGTCGCCGCGGCGATATCCTCGTATGAGAGCCCTTCGACATCGCGCAATATGACCACCGACTTCTGGTCATGCGGCAGGGAATCGATGGCTTCCTGTATAAGCTCCCCCTTCTCACTCCTGTCGGCTTCTTTCGCCGGAGAGAGTTTCTCATCGCCTATCTCGTCGAGCTGGACCATATTCCTGCTGCGGCGGTACTGCGCAGACGCGACCCTGTTCTTGCAGGTATTCACCGCTATCCTGTATATCCACGTCGAGACGGACGACTCCCGCCTGAAATCCTTCAAAGAGCGGTAGACCTTAACGAAGGTCTCCTGCGCGCAATCGTCGGCCTCCTCGTAATTGCCGAGGAAACGGTAGCACAAATTGAAGACCTTGTCCTTGTGCTCAAGGACCAGCTCATCGAAATTTATGCTCTCTTCACTCATTTAGACAGTTTTCGACCTGGAAAGTTCCGTTTATTCAAAACGGATATCGTCAACGACAATGAAACCTTCGTCACCGGCGGTCTTCGTGCCTGATTCAAATTGTATCTTGTTTACCTGC
>JBAYMW010000122.1:0-4419 GCA_041663405.1 Candidatus Omnitrophota bacterium
GAAGGACTCCCTTATCTTCTCGGTCTTGCTGTACGGCAGCAGGAAGAAACTGAACGCGATGCGGAACGGCTTCGAGAACGCGGTCGCGCTGTATTCGGTCCTCGAGTCGAGGTCGTAATATCCACAGCCCCACGTCTTCCCTTCCGAGACCCTCTTCTTCGACGGCCCGAAATAGGCAAGCGCCGCGGCCGTGCCGGCGACGAATACCACCGCCAACGCGATCAGGGGCGCGGATACGGCTGCGGACCCTGCGGGAGCAAGCGTGAAATTATTCAGCGAAAAAACCATTCCGGCGGTATCAATCGAGGAGGCACAGCCGGAAACTGTTACGAGTATTTTTAATATATAGGATGCGGAGAGCCCGATAACTATCGTCAATAACGACATGAACACGAGGGCCGATTTCATCGAGAGGGACACTTCCTTTGCCGCGGCGGCGCGCGCGCTTCTCGGCGCCGCGAGGAACGTGATGCCGAACGCCTTCACGAAACATGACGCCGCGAGCCCGCCTGTAAGCGCGAGCATGGCCGCGCAGATGCTTAAGAATATCTTATAGCTCCCGGCGGTATTCAACGCGCCGAGGAAGAATGCCTGCAGGGTAAGCCACTCGCTCACGAAACCGCTGAGCGGCGGCAGCGCAGAGATCGCCATCGCGCCTACGAGGAATGTAGCGGCGGTCCACGGCATCGTCTTTATCAGCCCGCCGAGGTGTTCCATATTGCGCGTCCCGGTCGCCTTATATACCGCGCCCGCGCCAAGGAAAAGCAGACCCTTGAATACCGCGTGGCTCAACAGGTGGAACAGGCCGGCGCACAGGGAAAACACCGCGAGTTCCGGCTTGCCCATCTTGGTGAAGACCATCGATGCGCCGACGCCGAGCAGGATGATGCCGATGTTCTCGACGCTGCTGTAGGCGAGAAGCTTCTTTAGGTCCGACGCCATTACCGCGTATATCACGCCGACAAGGCATGAGACGACGGCAAGGACCAGCACGAGGCTGCCCCACCACACCGCGTTTACGCCCAAAATGGATATCACGAACCTTATCAGCCCGTAGACGGCGGTCTTTATCATCACGCCCGACATTATGCTCGATATGTGGCTCGGGGCCTGCGGGTGCGCATACGGGAGCCAGATATGCAGCGGCACGATACCCGCCTTCGTCCCGAAACCGGCGAGCAGGAACAGGAATATGATGCTCTTTATATTGCCCGGCATCACAAGGCAGGCCTGTTTGAACGCCGCGAACTCGAACGAACCGGCGTATTTATAGATGATGAGGAAGGCCGCGGTAATAAAGGCGGTCCCGATATGGGTCATCACGATGTATATCGTCCCCGCGGTCACAGATCTTTCATGTTTATAATCGAATACTACGAGGAAATACGACAGCAGCGACATGAGTTCCCACGCGACGAGGAACAGGAAGGCATTCCCGGCCGTCACGACCAGCGCCATCGATAGGACAAACGCCGTCATAAGCGCCCACGCGATGATCGTCTTCTTCCGGGAGCAGTCTCCCTTGAGGTAGCCGACCGAATAGACCGCCGACGGCACCGAAACGAGCGCTATAACCGCCAGGAAAAACAAAGACAGCGGGTCAAATAGTAATGAAAAACCTATGTTCAGATATTCCATATTATGGTTTTTAGACTAGTTAGAGGTAATGCTGGCAGGAGTCACTTTTCGCTGCAGTATTACTTGACTGCTATTGTGTTATTTTACGGCAAACCGGCGGAATTGTCAAGGCAGGCAGCCCGTTGGAGTGAAATGTTAGACAATTTTTTCAAATTGCGTCCCAAACCGGTATATTAAGAAATTGCCCGAGTTTCTTTGCATCTTCGCGTATGGTATTTTTTACACCGCCATAAACTGCTGCATTAATCCTTGAAGCATCGTCGAGTACAAGATTAAGCTCGTAATAACTAGAGTTGTCTTCGGCTAATGCTTCAATAACAAGCTGCAAGGCATGTATCTTTCTTAATTCAACACAATCTTTTAGGCCTGACCTATCAGATATTCCGGCCTCGGATATCCTCCCTTTCCAGAAATAGCCGACGGACTTATCAAAAACGATTGGACCCTTTATCATATAGAATAATATTTTCGCAATATCAGTAATTACATAAAGCGCTAATATAATGGCGAAAGTAGATACTATAAGTCGAAGAACTTGAGGATGTCCACCTGATATATTTATCGTAAAGAAATACATAAAAATCATTCCTATAACAAAAACAACATATCCTCCGACATTAACTGAACGTGTATTTTTAAACTCGTATCTAACAGGACTTACCTCGATAAGTTTATGCTTCGTTCCCAGGAGACTAAACTGTAACGGATCCCAACCTGTTTTGAGCGCCAAAGGATCATTAAATATCGCGGGATCGGTCTTGTTTTGCCTACAAAAACTTTTTTTTAATTCCTGAATAAACCATTTAAACATTGGCGTTATGGTTGTTCATCTACTGGTTTGCTCCAGTCCGTAATCACTGTATCAGGATAGCTAGGAGAGTAATAATAATAGGTAAAAATTTCCTCCGGTTTTCCATCCTTTATATTTTGCTCATAATGTTTAGCCTCGGCTTTTTTCTTAGCTGCTTTAATATATTTTTCAGGCACGTCAAGATTTATGGTTTTAGGCGTTTCACCCGGCTTGGACGTCGGGTCTATTACGCTGGTCATACGAAAGGAATCGATAGTTCCGTTTGTTCCGACAGTAATGCCGAAGATCACTGGATAGATCTTAAAATTTGGGTCTTGTTTCAGAAGCTCATTTACGGATTGACCGGAAGAAGAACCTGAGAAAACAAGAAGATTAGTCCTCTGTTTTGTCTGATCGGATTCAAAAATAAACGTTGAGAAACTCCAGCGACCTGCCGATTTCGAAGCTTCTACAAAAATGGTTCCAGACCCTTTTGGTCCTGAAACAGGAATTGCCAATTCAGCGCTTCCGGAAGGCCCGTTTGTACTGATATTACCGGAAATGAAGAAACCCTCTTTGATGGGAACACCGAGTGTTGCTCCAACTACCGAATTTGACTCTGCCTTTGACAAAGCTTCTTTATAGATATCGGAAGATTTGAACATGCCAAATGCCAGAGAAAGTATAAGCACTGTAAGACCTACGAATAATATTATAACAACCGCACTTGAAATTGGGACAAACCATTTCCAGTTACGATTCCACCAGTTCTCATTTATTTGTTGCTCCATTTTACACTCCTTTATTTATTATCATTTTTATATCTAACGTTTGAACTCAGCGGCTGAGCCCTACTAACGGACGCCTAGAACAGTCCGTTGCAGTGAAATGTTAGGTGCCTATATTATCTATCGTTTTAATCCCATCCGTTCCAATAAAGGACGGGAAGTAATTTTTACGTTTCCGTATTTATACCCAATTATCTTAGCATTTTTGTGATTATTGTCTATAAGAACTATCGTATCGGGAGAGGCAGCCGTGGCAGGTTTTATATAAACATAGGGTGGTTTTAAGGAACTCCCCTCTCTTGTCTCAAAGCAACGTAATAATCGTTCGTCTTCCACATATTTAGGATAAAGATCGCCAAGCGATTCAGGATATCTTCCGTTATTATAGGATTTATATCGCTCGATGTCTGACAAAAGGATTTTTACATTACTTGCGCAACCAACCACATACTTTGCTTCCTTGGTATCGATAAACGCAGGAGTAAATATTACAAATGCAACTATCAGAACAATGATACTAATTAAAGATACGGTAAATGACTTGCTTAATCCTTTTGTCATCTTACCTTTCCTTATTTTTCATCACCTAACATATATTATACGAACTTCGCTTTTCGCTGTCAGGACGAGACCCTCGCGATTATCTTCTTCGCGGTATAGTAGAAGCCTATCTTCGGGTCCTTGAGGACCGGCGGCACAAATCCGGATTCCTTGACCGGATGGAAGCCTGGCCCCTCGAGCAAAATAGCGACGGTATTGTCGTCGCGCAGGAACGGCTCGGGTATATAGAAATCATTCTGCGGGCCGACCGATTCGTATTTTCCGAGCGCCTTGCCGTTCAGGTAGATTATGCACCGTTCGAACGCGTAGTCTATCGTCAGTTTCAACGCGCAGACGCCGCCCTTGCGCGGCAGGAACCTGAACTTCCGCCTGTACCATACGAGCTCTCCCATCTCCTCCGGGATGACATATTTCCTCGCGGCGTGGGATTGCCTCCATCCGGACTCGTCGCAGTCCGGCTCGTGGTATCCCTTGATGAGCCCGCCGGCCTTCTCGCGCACGAGCAGGCTTCCGAGCGAGATCGCGAGGGCCTTGCCGGATATCTTTCCGGATATCTTGACGGGTTTCAGTATCCCGCTGTATTTCTTTATCGCGCCCTCGTGCGGATGGGCCTTCGTGTGGTAGGCGTTCTCGTACCTGACC
>JBAYMW010000123.1:0-4377 GCA_041663405.1 Candidatus Omnitrophota bacterium
CCGGGAGAGCGCCTGCATGGCATGCAGGAGGTAAGGGGTTCGATCCCCCTCAGCTCCACCATTTCTTTCCGGGAGGCCAATGAAACTCGGCGTTCACGTATCGATAGCGGGGCATATCTACGAGGCGGTCGACAGGGCCGCGGCCCTCGGCTGCAACACATTCCAGATCTTCAGCCGCAACCCGCGCGGATGGGAGGCGCTGGAGCTCGACCCGGAAGACGCCGCGGAATTCAAGAAACGCCGCAAGGCAGAAAATATCTCGCCAGTAGTCGTACATATCCCTTACCTGATAAATATGTGTTCTGCCGACGAATACCTCTGGCGGAAGTCTGTCGACGCCTATATAGAGGACATCAAGCGCGCCGACATGATCGGGGCGGATTATTTCGTGACGCACCTCGGCAGCCCGAAGGAGAAAGGCCGCGATTACGGCATCGCGCGGTTCTCGAAGGGGCTCAACGAGGCGATAGCGAAGGCAAAGCCGAAGCTCATGATACTGCTCGAGAACACCGCGGGCGGCGGCGACTCCATCGGCTCGAAGTTCGAGGATATCGAAGAGATAATCAATAACGTAAAGCTCAAAGGCAAGGTCGGCGTATGCCTCGATACCGCCCATACGTTCGAGGCGGGGCATGACGACAAGACGAAAGAGGGCCTCGGGGCGCTGCTTAAATATATTGATTCTACCGTTGGACTTGATAAGATAAAGGTCATACATTTCAACGATTCGATGAGCGAGATGGGCTCGCACAACGACAGGCATTGGCATATCGGAAAGGGAAAGATCGGCGCCGAGGGCATGAAACGGATCGTCAACGTCCCGGAATTCAGGGATTGCGCGTTCATCCTCGAGACGCCGAAGGAGACCGAAAAGTCCGACAAGGCGAACCTCGCAGCCGTGAGAAAGATGAGGAAGGATTGAACTACGATTTTAAGCAGATAGAAGAGAAGTGGCAGGAGCAGTGGGAGTCGAGCGGGATCTTCAAGGCGAAGACCGATCCCTCGAAGAAGAAGTATTACCTGCTTGAGATGTTCCCGTACCCGTCGGGCCGCATCCATATGGGCCATGTCCGCAATTACACCATCGGCGATGTCGCGGCGCGCGTGAAGATCATGCAGGGATACAACGTCCTGCACCCGATGGGTTATGACGCGTTCGGCCAGCCCGCGGAGAACGCTGCCATCAAGAACAAGAGCCATCCCGAGGCCTGGACGTTAGGCTGCATAGATAATATGAGGAAGCAGCTCAAGAAGATGGGCCTCTCGTACGACTGGGGCCGCGAAGTCTCTACCTGTCTCCCCGGTTATTACCGCTGGAACCAGTGGATATTCCTGAAGATGCTCGAGAAGGGGCTCGCATACAAAAAGGCATCCGTGGTCAACTGGTGCCCCGATTGCGAGACTACCCTTGCCAATGAAGAAGTCATCGACGGTAAATGCTGGCGCTGCAAGAATTTGGTCCAACAAAAAGAGCTCGACCAGTGGTTCATCAAGATCACCGCGTATAAGGAAAGATTGCTCGATGACCTGGGGGGGCTCAAGTACTGGCCCGAACGCGTCATCACGATGCAGAAGAACTGGATAGGAAAGAGCGAAGGCGTCGAGATATTCTTTAAAGAAAAGGGCACGGGCGAGACCGTCCCTGTATTCACCACACGCCAGGATACGATATTCGGATGCACCTATGTGGTGCTCGCGCCCGAACATCCCCTTGTAAAGAAATTGATATCCGGGAAACCGCAGGAGAAGCAGGTCCTGCAATTCATAGAAAAAGTATCCAAGGAGAGCAAGGTCGTCCGCGTCGCAGCCGACGTGAAGAAGGAAGGCATCTTTACCGGCGCCTACGCGATAAACCCCGTCAATAATGAGCCCGTCCAGATATGGGTCGCCGATTACGTGCTGATGGAATATGGCACGGGAGCGATAATGGCCGTGCCTACCCACGACCAGCGCGATTTCCTCTTCGCGAAAGAGCATAAGCTTCCGATGCGCGTTGTGATACAGCCTAAGGATGAAGCCCTGTCACTTGATAAGATGACGGAGGCCTACGAGAATGACGGCGTCCAGGTAAACTCGGCGCAGTTCGACGGCCTGACGAATGCCGAAGGCAAGAAGAAGATAGCGGAGTGGATGGAGAAGACAGGCATAGGCAAGCGCACCGTCAATTGGCGCCTTCGCGACTGGCTGATATCGCGCCAGCGCTATTGGGGTACGCCCATACCGGTCATATATTGCGCAAAATGCGGCGTTGTCCCTGTGCCGGAAAAAGACCTGCCGGTAGTCCTGCCTAAGGATGTCGAGTTCACAGGGAAGGGCGGCAGCCCGCTCTCGCAGGTCAAGGAATTCGTGAATACGAAGTGCCCGAAGTGCGGCGGCCCGGCGAAGCGCGAGACGGATACGATGGCGACGTTCATAGATTCGTCGTGGTATTTCCTGAGGTTCTGTTCGCCTAAATATGATAATGGGCCGTTCGATAAGGAAGACGTGAAATATTGGATGCCGGTCGACCAATACATCGGCGGAATAGAGCACGCGGTATTGCACCTGCTGTATTCAAGGTTCTTCACGAAGTTCCTTAAAGACATCGGGATGCTGGGTTTTGATGAGCCGTTCCAGAAACTTTTGACGCAGGGAATGGTGCTGAAGGACGGCGAAGTAATGTCGAAGTCGCGCGGGAATATCGTTGATCCCGACGAGATAATCGCGAAGTACGGCGCTGATACGATGCGCCTCTTCATACTTTTCGCCGCTCCGCCTGAGACCGAGCTCGAATGGGAAGAGCGAGGCACAGAGGGCGCGTACAGGTTCCTCGCGCGCGTATGGCGCATACAGGAGAACCTGAAGGATAAGGCCGACCCGGCGCTGGTCCGCCTTACGCATAAGGCCATAAAGAAGGTCACGGACGATATAAGCGAATTCAAGTTCAACACCGCGATCGCGGGCATGATGGAGCTGGTCAACGCGATCTACCAGTACGGAGCCGACAGGGAGGTATATTCATCGCTTATACTGATGCTTTCGCCGATAGCGCCGCATTTCTGCGAGGAGATATGGCAGTCTCTCGGGAACAAGGAGAGCGTACTGAAGGCCGGCTGGCCGAAGTTCGACCCGAAGATGCTGGTCGAGGAGAATATCACGATAGTCATACAGGTGAACGGCAAGGTCCGTTCGAAGGTTGAAGTCCCCAACGATATCAGCGACGGAAAACTGAAAGAGCTGGCCCTGTCGGACGAGAAGGTCAGGCAATGGCTCGAGGGGAAGCCCGTGAAGAATATCGTCGTCGTACCCGGGAGGCTTGTGAGCATAGTTGCTTGACCTGACCGCGCAGGAGAGGAAGGTATTGGTAACCCTGGGAGCCCTGGCCCTGCTGGGTTTGGCGGTGATCGCGTACAGGACCTATATAGACCGCCCCGAGATCAGGGTGGTTTCCGGGCGGCGCGCGGCGGAAGGGTTTAGCGGTGTGGTGAAACAGGTAGGAGCGGTCAATATCAACACCGCCGACGCGGATAAGATAGCGTCATTGCCGGGCATAGGCCCGAAGATGGCCAAGGATATCGTGGATTACCGGGCCGCGCACGGCCAGTACCTTTTTAAGGAAGACCTGATGAAGGTCGGCGGCATCGGGCCGAAGACGTTCGGCAAGATAAAGGAGCTTATCGCCCTTGAATAGCGGGGTATTCTGTGGTAGACTTACTTCCTGCTGCGTTAGTCCCTTACAAAAAATAACACGAAAGGAGCAATAAGATGTACAGGACAAGGTTGTTTGCTGTGGTTATAACGGTCTTTGCCGCGGTTGCGTTGACGGGTTGCGGCCAACCGGCCAAGAACGCCGTACCGGCACCGGAAGCCTCGAAGAACCAGGCGGTAAGCGCCGAACCGGCGAAGCAGGCCGCGCCCGAAGCGAAGGGCGGAAAAGTAGTGGCTGAGATAGGAAGCGAGAAGATCACTCTCGAAGAGATAAATGAGATGATTAAGCAGATACCTGAGCAGTACCAGCCGATGGCCGAGGCCCACAAGGATATGTTCGTCGACAGCGTCGTAAACCAGAGACTGCTGTACAACGAAGCCTCGAAGCTTAACCTCGATAAGGACGCCGCCATCCAGAAACAGATCGATGAGGCCAGGAAAGAGATAATCATAAAGGAATTCCTGCGCAAGGAGATCGAGGATAAGGTGGTCGTCAGCGACGAGGACGCGAAGAAATATTACGAAGCGAATAAGGACAAGTTCAAGGACGGCGAGAAGATCCAGGTATCGCACATCCTGGTAGAGACTGAAGCCGAAGCGAACGATGTCCTCGCAAAGCTGCAGGCCGGCGCGGATTTCGCGGCCCTGGCCAAAGAGAAATCAAAATGCCCGAGCAAAGATAAGGGCGGC
>JBAYMW010000124.1:0-4070 GCA_041663405.1 Candidatus Omnitrophota bacterium
CCACACGATCAGGGAAGAGGTCGATTCAGCGACCCGCCTTACCGAAAGGGTGGTCATAGAGCATAAGGGTGAGTACCATCCCCAAATAGTCATACTCGACAACAAGGATGAGGTGCAGGCGCTTTATTCGATCCCGTCCGGCGCGCACATCGTGGTCAAGGACGGCCAGAAGGTCCTCGGCGGCGACCTGATAGCGAAGACGCCCCGTAAGACCATCAAGACGAAAGACATCACCGGCGGTTTGCCGAGGGTCGCGGAACTCTTCGAGGCCCGCAGGCCCAAGGACCCGGCTATAATAAGCGAGATCGACGGTGTCGTGGAATTTGGGCCGTCTAAGAAGGGCCAGCGCCGCGTCGTTGTGAAGAATCCGCAAACGAACATGAAGAAGGAATACCTTATACCGCACGGCAAGCACCTTAACGTGTACAAGGGCGATAAGGTATACGCCGGCCAGCAGCTTATCGACGGGCCTGTAGTCCCCCAGGATATCCTTCGCGTTTCGGGGGATAAGAAACTCCAGGAATACCTCGTAAACGAGATACAGGAAGTCTACAGGTTCCAGGGAGTCAAGATAAACGACAAGCATATCGAGGTCATCGTCCGCCAGATGCTCAAGAAGGTAAGGATAGACGAGCAGGGCGATACCGATTTCCTCGTCGGAATGCAGATAGATAAGTTCAAGTTTACCGAGGAGAATGATCGCACAAAGAAGAAAGGCGGAAAGCCTGCCAGCGCGACCCAGATGCTTTTGGGCATTACGAAGGCCGCCCTCTCTACCGAAAGCTTTATCTCGGCAGCGAGCTTCCAGGAGACGACGAGGGTACTTACCGACGCAGCAGCCAGCGGTAAGCACGATGATCTCAGGGGCTTGAAGGAGAATGTCATCATGGGACATCTCATACCCGCAGGAACGGGTTTTGAGACGCACCGCAACACTGAAGTCGGAAAAAATCTGTAATCAGGAGCTTAAATGCCAACGATCTCGCAGCTAATTAGACATGGTAGGGAACAGAAGAAGAAGAGGACTAAATCGCCGGCCCTGAAGAAATGCCCGCAGAAACGCGGCGTGTGCCTTCAGGTCAAGACGATGACCCCGAAGAAACCTAACTCAGCTTTAAGGAAGATCGCGAGGGTCAGGTTGACTAACGGCGTCGAGGTGACGGCCTATATTCCCGGAGAAGGACACAATCTCCAGGAGCATTCCATAGTATTGGTAAGGGGCGGAAGGGTAAAGGACCTTCCGGGTGTCAGATATCACATTGTCCGCGGGACCTTGGATGCCGCGGGCGTTAACCAGCGGAAGAAATCGCGCTCGAAGTATGGCGCGAAGATGCCCAAGTAAGGTTATATAAAATATGAGAAGACGCAAAGCTGAAGAGAGGCAATTTTTACCGGACCCGAAATACAAGTCGAAGGTGGTCTCGAAGTTCATCAACATGATGATGCAGTGCGGAAAGAAGTCCACCTCCGAGAAGATCGTCTACGGAGCGTTCGCGGAAGCCGCGAAAAAGGTCGGCAAGGAACCGCTCGAGACCTTCCAGAAGGCCCTTGATAACATAAGGCCGCTGGTCGAGCTTAAATCGAGAAGGGTCGGCGGCGCGACGTACCAGGTGCCGATCGAAGTCCGCCAGGACAGGGGCATATCGCTTGCGATGAGATGGTTAAGGGATTTCGCAAGGGCCCGCAAGGGTAAGCCGATGCAGCAGAAACTCGCTGCCGAGTTGATAGACGCATACAACAATACGGGAACCGCCGTAAAGAAGCGCGAGGACATCCATAAGATGGCCGAAGCCAACAAGGCCTTTAGCCACTTTAGATGGTAATGTGATGGAAGATGGCCCAAACAACACAGGAAACGTATAAAAATAAAATGGCAAGAGAGTATTCCTTAGAGAAGACGAGAAATATAGGCATTATAGCCCATATAGATGCCGGAAAAACCACGACGTCCGAGAGGGTGTTGTTCTATACCGGCGTAGTCCATAAGATCGGCAGTGTCGACGAAGGCACCGCGACGATGGACTGGATGGCGCAGGAGCAGGAACGCGGCATCACGATAACATCCGCCAGCACGACTTGCTTCTGGAAGGATGTGCGCCTGAACCTTATCGATACGCCAGGACACGTTGATTTTACCGTAGAGGTCGAGCGTTCGCTTAAGGTCCTCGACGGCGCGGTCGTTGTGTTCTGCGCGGTCGGCGGCGTCGAGCCCCAGTCGGAGACAGTCTGGCGCCAGGCCGACAGGTATAAGGTACCGAGGATCGCTTACATAAACAAGATGGACAGGACCGGCTCTGATTTCTTCGGGACAGTCAAGCAGATGATAGAAAGGCTGGGCGCCGTCCCGGTACCGATACAGATACCGTATGGCAGCGAAGAGAATTTCAAGGGTGTTGTCGACCTCGTCGAGATGAAGGCCGTAAAGTACGATGACGTTAAAGGGATCGAGTTCCAGGTACAGGATATTCCCGCGGACCTGCTTTCGATGGCGAAAGAGTACCGCGCGCATATGATAGAGAAGATCGCGGAAGTAGACGACGTACTGATGGAAAAATTCGTCCACGGCCAGGAGCCGACGAAGGAAGAGATAAAGGTCGCCTTGAGGAAGGCCACGATAAAGAACGCGATCGTGCCTGTGGTATGCGGCACATCGTTCAGGAACAAGGGCGTACAGCCGATGCTCGACGCGGTCTGCGATTACCTTCCGAGCCCGATGGATGTGCCCGCGATGAAGGGCCTGAACCCGGAGAGCGGCCAGCACGAAGAAAGGCCGACATCGGATTCCGAGCCGTTCTGCGCGCTTGCTTTCAAGATCATGTCGGATCCCTATGTCGGTAAGCTCACATATTTCAGGGTATATTCCGGGACGCTTCAGTCCGGTTCATATATATATAATTCGAATAAGGACGTGAAGGAGCGCGTCGGCAAGATAGTCCGTATGCACGCGAACAAACAGGAGATCGTCGAGACCGTATACGCGGGCGAGATAGCGGCAGCAGTCGGGCTCAAGGATACGAAGACCGGGGATACGATATGCGACGAGGAGCATCCGATCACGCTTGAATCCATGCATTTCCCGGAGCCCGTAGTTTCGCTTGCTATAGAGCCGTCGACAAAGGCGGACCAGGATAAGCTCGGAATGGTGCTCAATAAATTTATGGAAGAGGACCCGTCGTTCAGGGTCAACTATAATAACGAGACGGGGCAGACCGTAATATCCGGTATGGGTGAGCTGCACCTCGAGATCATCGTCGACAGGATGATGAGGGAGTTCAAGCTCGAGGCGAACGTAGGCAAGCCGCAGGTCGCTTACAAAGAGACCGTCAGGAAGCCGTCGCATAGCGTAGGTAAGTTCGTGCACCAGTCCGGCGGCCGCGGCCAGTACGGCCACTGCGTCCTTGACATGGAACCGGGCGAGCCGAACTCCGGCATAACATTTATCAATAAGATCGTCGGCGGATCGATACCGAAGGAATATATTCCGGCCGTAAAGAACGGCGTAATAATGGCATCGAAGAGCGGCGCGCTCGCGGGTTATCCGGTGATCGACGTGAAGGTCACGCTCGTGGACGGTTCATATCACGAGGTCGACTCCTCCGAAATGGCGTTCAAGACAGCGGGTTCCATGGGCTTCGTAGCCGGCCTGAAACTGGGCCATCCCGTATTGCTCGAACCCATAATGGAGATTGAGGTTACGATCCCTGACGAGTTCATGGGTGTGGTCATCGGAGACTTGAACTCCCGCAGGGCTAAAATAGATTCTATTAACCAGAGGGCGAACGCGAAAGTGCTCGCGGGCACGGTCCCACTGGCGGAGATGTTCGGATACGCATCGGCCTTAAGATCCTTGACACAGGGCCGTGGAACATATACAATGGAACCTTCGTGCTATTCGGAAGTTCCGAAACTAATAGCGGATAAAATTGTAGCATCCGCGGCGAAATCATAAGGAGGATATCCCCATGGCAAAGGAAAAATTTGTACGCAACAAGCCGCATCTTAACGTAGGTACAATCGGCCACGTCGACCACGGCAAGACGACCTTGACCGCGGCCATGACGATCTGCTTA
>JBAYMW010000125.1:0-4029 GCA_041663405.1 Candidatus Omnitrophota bacterium
AAAGAGATATCGGTATTGAACCCCGTACAGGTCTTCAACGAGGCGAACACCGAGCCGGTCGCGGTCCTTGCGGACGACAGCGTCTGCGGGTTCATAAAGCATTTCGGCCCCGGCTGGGCGCTGATCCTCGGGACGGCCTTCGGGTATTCGACCGAGGAGAATATAGATGCCTATTCGCGCATACTCAAGATGGACGATATACGCGGCAACGCCGTATCCACGAACGGCAAGCTCATCGTACAGGAATTTTTCGGCGAAGGGCATGCTTTCCTTTTCGTCGCGAACTATTACAGGACGCCGGAATCAGGGTACGTGACGTTCCTTGACCCCGTATCGAAGGCGGAGAAGAAGATGCCTTACGGCTCCGAGATGACCGTGCCTGCGCTGACGGGCCTGATAATACCTATCGGCGTCCAGGTGAAGGATTCCCGCGCCGCCGGCGCAAAGATCATATTCTCCACCTCTCAGGTATTGAGCGCCTTTGAAAAGGGCGGATCGATATATATGGAACTTCACGGCCACCCGAAGTCGGACGGCGAACTGACGGTTGCCTTGAAGAAGAGGCCGAAGCAGGTTTTTGCCGATGGGAATAAGCTGGAATTCTCCTATAGGTCCGGCGAAGTAATAATATCCTTCAAGCACAGCGACGAAGGTCCGGTGCTCCTGAAGATCAATCTGGGGTAAGATCAATGAAGTTCTACCGTTATTTATTTGCGGCCGTTGTCGTGTTATGCCTGCCTGCAGCCCTGCCCGCGCAGGATGAGATCCCCGTGAGGATACCCGCCGGTTCCGATATCAAGATAATAGAACATTTTAATGACGGCAAAGACCCTAACGAGATAGGCGGTTCTCCCGCGCTCTCCGTAAAGAAACCCGCTTTTCTGCAGGCCGCTTACAACAAAAAGGTAAGGCGTGCCGATGCCGGCTACTCGCTCGAACTCGAATTCTACATACCGAAGGGCGAACAGGCAGTATGGTCTACCGGCCTTAACGACCTCGACATAAGCGCCGCGAAAGGCATATCGTTCTGGATAAAGGGGACGGAAGGTTCGGAGAGGCTCTGGCTTGCCCTCGAGGACGGCTATGGCGCGGTCAAGGACGCCGACATCTCGGGGCTCATGAGTTCCTCTACGGAATGGCAGGAAGTCAGGGTGCCTATAGAAAAATTCCCGTCGCTCGACATGAACAAGATGGGAAGGCTGAGCTTCGTGTTCAAGGGCGAACCGAGCGTCTTAAGCGGCAAGGTCTACCTTGACGATATATCGTTCTACGGCGACAAGGAGCTGTTCTTTAACGGCCTCAAGGACAATATAGGCCGCTATCCCGGCGCGATACTTGCCGGTGAGCGCAGGAACGAGCTGCTGACGAGTACGGACAATGACATGCTCTCCGGTATCGCTAAGGATACCTGGGGATTTTTCGATAACGTGGTCGACAAGAGGAGCTGCCTGCCGCTCGATTGGATAGGCATGGCGCCGGAGAGGGCCATAGGAGATTACACCTCGCCGACCAACACGGGCCTCTATTTCATAAATATAGTCGCAGCCTTCGATCTCAATTTAATTACAAGAGAGGAAGCGGTTAAGCGGATATCCGGGACGCTCGATGTCATCGAGAAGATGCCGCGCTGGCACGGGCTTTGGGATAACTACCATTCAACGACCAACCTGCAGGTCACACGCAGGTATATCTCATCCGTGGATAACGGATGGTTAGCCGGCGGTCTCATCATAACGAGGCAGGCGTTCGACAAGGAACTCGGGAAGCGCTGTTCGAAGCTTTTGGACGAGATGGATTTCTCGGCGCTTTATAATAAGGAGATCGGGCAGCTTAACCTCGGCTTCGACAGGGATACGGACAAATATTCCCCGTATAATTACGGGCAGCTTAACGGCGAGGCAAGGTTCACGAGCCTCGTAGCGATAGGCAAAGGGAACGTCCCGCCGGAGCACTGGTATAAGATGGCAAGGACCTTTCCTCCCGAAGTCGACTGGCAGTCGCAAAAACCGCAGGGCAAGGAAGTAAAAAAGTCCGGCGTGAAATATTACCAGGGTTATTATATATACGAGGGAGAGAAGATCGTCCCGAGCTGGGGCGGAAGCCTTTTCGAGTTCCTGATGCCTTCACTGATGGTCAAGGAGAAAGAGCTGGCCCCGAAAGGGCTCGGGCTTAACGACCTGAGGGGCGCGCAAGCCCATATCGCGATGGCGAAGCAGAAGGGATATAAGGCATGGGGGTTCTCCCCATGCTCGACCCCGGACGGCAGCTACGGCGGTTATACGGAATACGGCGTCGGGGGCATAGGCTTCAAGGGGTACAAGGACGAAGGGGTAGTGACGCCGCATGTCGTCTTCCTTTCGCTGACCTTTACCCCGGAAGAGGCCATATCGGATATCAGGAGGATGCTGTTATATTTCAACATGTACGGCGAATACGGGTTCTATGACTCGGTGAACGTGAAGAACGGCAAGGTCTCCTACAAATATCTCGCGCTCGACCAGGGCATGATATTGCCCTCAATAGATAACTACCTGAACGGCGGCGCCATAAGGCAAAGGTTCCACAAGGACCCGGTAGCCAAGAAAATAGAGAAGCTGCTAAACGAGAATTTCTTCGAATAAAGGCGGGATAAGATGAGGAATCCGAACACTAAGAACGCTTTGGCGACCGACAGGATACTTTCCGACAAGCAGAGGAAGAACCTTTCCATACTCGAGCTTGTCGTGAAGCACGGGCCGATATCCCGGACCGAGATATCCAGGCAGACCGGCCTCAACATCGTGACTATATCCAATTATATCAACGAGTTCATCGCTAACGGGCTGGTCGTCGAGAAGGGTTTCGACGTATCCACCGGCGGAAGGCGCCCCACGCTGGTAGAGCTTAATCCGAAATTCGGTTATATAATCGGCGTAGGCCTCACCGCCCTGAACATTGTGGGGATACTTGTGGACCCGAAGATGCAGGTCGTATGCGAGGTCAAGAAGGAGCGGCCGGCCGATAACAGCGAAGCCATAATAGACAGGCTCGTCGAGACGGTCGAAGAGGTCCTGAGCAAGTCCAAGATAGAGCCCGGGAAGATAAAGGGCCTCGGCATCGGCATCCCGGGAGTGATAGACGTCGAGGGCCAGACCATCAGGTGGCTCGGGTCGATGGGCCTTTCGATGGTATCGATATCGGGCGTATCGCTGAAGGACATATTCGAAAAAGAATTCGACATACCCACGCTGGTCGAGCATGACGCGGCATGCGCCGTGTTCGGGGAACGCTGGTTCGGTTTCGAGTCCGACATAAACGACATGATATATATGTATACGGGCGTAGGATGCGGCCTCATAATAAACGGGCAGATCTACAGGGGTTCAAACGGTTCGGCCGGCGAGGTGGGGATATTCAACACCTCCGAGAAGGACCCTGACGCGAGGAGGCGCGAGTCCCTGAACCTCGGCACCTGGGAGATAGACCTGGGCGTCGTGTATTACGCAAAGGAGGCGCTTAATAAAGGCGTCAAGTCGCGGATATTCGAGTCGGCAGGGAACGATCCGGACAAGATAAATCTCGGGCTGGTCATAGAGGCATCCAAGGCGGGGGACAAGCTTGCGAACGAGCTCCTTGAAGATGCCGGAAAACGGTTAGGGAAGAAGATAGCGTTCCTTGTTAATCTCCTGAACCCGGAAGTCGTCGTGATGGGAGGAGGGGTCGAGCAGGCGGGATCGCTTTTCATGGATGCCGTCAAGAGGACCATACATTCCTGGTCGCGCGAGGAGAACATAAGGAACCTCAGGATAGTACCTGCAAGGCTCGGACATAGTGCAGTCTCGATGGGCGCGGCCTGCCTTGTCTTGCAGAGGATTTTCATGAACGCCTAAAAACAGGAGGCTTTGTGATGAAAGGCTTAAAGAGGTTATTGGCGTGTTTTGTCGTCCTCGCCTTTGTACTGCAGGTGGCGGGATGCGGACAGCAGCAGGCCGGCGGCAAGCCGAAGAGGGTGCCTGTCAAGGTAGCCTTCTGGGGCAGCCCCGAAGAGAT
>JBAYMW010000126.1:0-3904 GCA_041663405.1 Candidatus Omnitrophota bacterium
CTTATAAGGCTCCCTGCAATTCTGGCAGATCTTGCGCACAAGCCTCTGGGCCATGACCGCCTGGACCGTGGAACTGACCAGGTAGGATTTGACTCCCATATCTATAAGGCGGGTGAACGCGCCCGCCGCGTCATTCGTATGCAGCGTGCTGAAGAGCAGATGGCCTGTAAGAGCGGCCTGTATGGCGATAGAACCGGTCTCGAAATCGCGGATCTCACCGACCATGATAACATCGGGAGCCTGCCTCAACATGGTCCTGAGGCCTGAAGCGAACGTCAGGCCTATCGAAGGCCTGACATGGACCTGGTTGATGCCCGATATCTGGTACTCGACCGGGTCTTCTACCGTGATAAGTTTCTTGTTCGGCTTGTTTATATAACTTAGCGCGGCATAGAGCGTGGTGGTCTTGCCGCTTCCGGTCGGGCCGGTGATCAGCAGCATACCGTAAGGCAGGTGTATCAGCTTTTCGAAAGTATCCGCGTCTTCGTGCAGGAAACCCAATTCCGCGAGCCCGAGCATAAAGCTCGATTTATCCAGGATCCTCATGACGACGCTTTCGCCGTAAAGCGCAGGGAGCGTCGATACGCGGAGGTCGAGGTCCTTGCCCATGCCCTGTATCCTTATCCTGCCGTCCTGCGGCAGCCTCTTCTCCGCTATATTCATGCCCGCCATGATCTTAAGGCGGCTTAATATCGAGGGCTGCAGCTGCTTGGGAGGGCCGGGCACTTCATGCAAAACTCCGTCTATCCTGTATCTTACGCGGAACTTGTCTTCGAGGGGTTCTACGTGGATGTCGGACGCGCGGTTCTTTACCGCTTCCGAGATTATCTGCGTGACGAGCTTGATTATCGGCGCTTCATCCTTCTGCTCTTCCTTAACGACCTCCCCCGCAACGCCTTTAAAGGAGACCGCGGCAGTATCGTCCTGCTTCTGCGCTACCGCATCAAGGATGTTCTTGCTTCCGCCGTAATGCTTCTCCAGCGCAATATTGATGTTCGTTCCCGAGCATAACATGAAATCCAGTTTCATCCCGGTAAAGGATTCCAGGTTATCCTGGGCAAGCAGGTTCAGCGGGTCGTCCGTAGCTACGGTCAATACCCCGTTCTCAAATTTAATAGGCACTATCTTATGGCGGTATGCCACGGCGGGTTTGATCTTCGAGAGGATATCGAAAGGTATCTCCATATCGAAGATCGGCGCGTTGACCAGCGAGAATTCCTGGACTATCAGGTCCCTGAGCTGCTCCGTCTGCATGAAACCGATGCCGCTCAATACTTCCGAAAGGCGGCTGCCCGATTCCAGCTGGGACTTCAGGACGCTCTTAAGCTGCGATTCATCGAGTATCCCGATCGACCTTAAGTATTCGCCTATAAGCCTGCTTCTATTGATCAAAGCCCGACTTTCTCCCCCTTGTATCTTCTCGCTGAGGACCCGGCTTCGCGCCGGACCCGGTTAAAAGCGGCGCCTGTCTTTTTTGCGGCCCTTGCACAATCGTCGTATTCCGGAGAAACCGTAATAAGCTTGCCGTTACCGAAACCAAGCTTCACCCTTATATTACCATATTTTGTATTTACTTCAACTATTTTACGGTCCAGCACCGTCCTTTCGGCCGTGTGATACCTTATACCGAACGTGGGCGTCTCCTCGAATATTATCTTTGAAAAAACATCCGTATCTTTTTTTTCCGCGATCACCGTCAGCACGCATCCCGGCCGCGATTTCTTCATGATGACGGGCGTGAGATATACGTCGAGGGCCCCGCGCTCAAGCAGCCTTTCCATGAGATAGCCGTATACCTGCGGGTTCATATCATCGATGTTCGTTTCGAGCACGGAGACGCCGCCTCCGTGCGATGCGGACGATCCAGTCCGCCCTGGCATCTCGCAGACCATCGCCCTCAGCAGGTTCGCGCGCCCCGGTATCTCGTATGTTCCGGCGCCGTAACCCGTCTTGAGTATCCTGATCCCGCCGGGGCATCCGCAGCCCCCGGAAAATGTCTTCAGTATCGCGGCTCCCGTGGGCGTAATAAGCTCAAAGGGAACGTCCTCGATTCTGATATCGAACCCCTGTAAAAGATAGGCGGTCGCAGGCGCGGGATTCGGGAAGGCCGCGCCGTGTACGGACACCGCGCCCGTCCCCGAGACTATACCTGAAGTGAAGATCCTCTCGATCCCGAGGGCATCCATGCCGATGCATGAGCCGACTATATCAACGACGGAATCTATATCCCCCACCTCATGGAAATGCACCTCATCCGCGGCGATGCCGTGGGCTTTTGCTTCGGCCCCGGCCAGGTTCGCGAAGACCGACAGCGACATCTCCTTTACCCTGCCGGGAAGCGATGATTTCCTTATCGCCCCGGAGATCCCCTTGAAGGTCTTCGCCTGCGTATGTTCATGGCAGTGATGCCTGTCATATATAACGTCGAATTTGACCCCGGTTATGCCCGCCCTCTTTACGCGGCGGGTCCTTATGGCGTACTTGCCGATCTTGATCTTGCGCAATCCGGATATCAGCTCCGCCTTGTCCAGCCCGCAGCCTATAAGCGCTCCGATGAACATGTCGCCGCTTATGCCGCTCTGGCAATCGAGATATAATATCTTCATGGATTTATAAGCCCCGCGAAATATCCCGCGCCGAAACCGTTGTCTATATTCATCACGCAGACGCCGGGAGCGCAGGAATTGAGCATCGTTAGCAGAGCGGATAACCCTCCGAAGGACGCCCCGTATCCGACTGACGTAGGGACCGCGATGACCGGGCACGCGGCCAGGCCGCCGATTATCGAGGCGAGCGCGCCCTCCATGCCCGCGACGACTATTATGACCTTGGACCTCTTGATCAACGGGATATTCCCGACGACCCTGTGTATCCCGGCGACGCCGACATCATAGAGCTTCACGGTCCTGTTGCCCAGCAGCTCGAGCGTCTGCGCGGCCTCTTCGGCCACGGGTATGTCGGAGGTCCCGGCGGTTATTATCGTGACGGTGTTCTTCTTTACGGGGGGCTTCTTCTTCTGGAGGTATATCATTCTTGCGGGCTCATTGAACCTGAGTCCGCTGATCTGCCGCGACAGTAAGCGGAAGAGCTCGGGGCGGGCCTTGGTTATAAGCAGGGTGTTTCCGCTGTCCACGATCTTCCTGGAGATCTGCGCGATATGCGAGTCCGTCTTGCCGGGAGCGAATATGACCTCGGGAAAACCCTTGCGGACCTGGCGGTGGAAATCTATCTTGGCGAACCCGATATCATGGAAAGGAAAATGCTCCAATTTTTTCAGGGCCGCGCGCTGCGATATCTTGCCCTTCCTCAGGTGAGAGAGGACTTTCTTCAGCGAATTTTTCGAATAATCCATGATGCCTATCTTTTCGTGATGATAACGGCTATCAAGAGCGCGATCAATATGAAAGCCAGGATATAGAAGTCATTAAAATAAACGAAGTCCCTTATCCTGTCGAAGAACGAGTATTTCTGCCTGGTACCGGGTTCCGGGGGCGGGGTCAGATGGTATATCGGGACGGACTGGTGCTTCAGCATCCTGAGCCTGCTCCTGAGGGCTTCCACCTGCCCCTTCCTGAACCTGAGGAATTTACCTCCGATATTGTACGCGGGGATCTTTCCTTCCGCGACAAAGGCCTTTATGTCCCCTTCGTCCAATTCAAGGAGGGCGGCGGCCTCCTCGAGGCTTATAAGCCTCTCGGATTCCTTCCTGTCGTTCCGTGGACTATTTAACTCGCTCCGATGCAATCCATTCATCTATTTTCGCTTTGTCAAAATGCAGTTTATCGCCTTCCCTGATAGACGGCAGCTTACCGCTCGAGGCCCATTCCCTCACTACCGACGCATCGACCTCAAGATACCTTGAGACCTCGTCGAGGCCGATCAGTTCGGCGCCCGGCTGGGACGC
>JBAYMW010000127.1:0-3852 GCA_041663405.1 Candidatus Omnitrophota bacterium
GTCTATCAGCTCTACCGCATTATCTGTCGCGGACTGCATAGCTATCGTCCTGGAAGAATGCTCCGTAGTGAACGCGTCCAGGAGTATGAGCCTCATCTTTATCGAAAGGTACTTCGGTATAAGATCATCGAGTATCTCGTCTATGCCCGGATCGGCGATGAACTCCAGCTCCCCCTTGATAGGGTGGGGAGGGGTTATGCTCAGGAATTTCCTGATATCCGGTTTATACCTGGTAGCCGATTCGAAATGGCTGTGCGCGATATATATCTCGTCCGCCTCATGGTTCAGGAACATGTCTATAAGGTCCTTCGCTATCTTATCGGCGGTCTCGGCGGAATAGCGGCCGTGCAGGCCCAGGTAGCTCTTCACTATCTGCGCGCCTCTTTTGCTGAAATAGACGAAACCCTTGCGGCCGACGGCTATTATCTTTACGTTATCCTTGCCGCGCTGCTTGAGCATCTTCTCCGTAAGGCGGATAATGTTATTATTGTATACACTGCAAAGCCCGCTGTCGGAAGTTATCATGCAGAGCGCGAACTTCTTTCCGTCCTCCCTCTCCTCGAGAAGGGGGTGCCCCTTTACCTGCCCGGGATTCAGGCTCAAAAGCAGCTTGGTCAGTATCGAGTCGAGCTTCCGGTAATAAGGCCTGCCGGTCTCCAGCATGTTCTCGCTGCGCTTGAATTTCGCGGTCGAGACCATCTGCATAGCCCGCGTGATCTTCTTCGTGCTCTCGACGCTCTTTATCCTGCCCTTTATCTGCCTAAGCGATAATATCATTTTTGGCAAGCGATTCGTTGAACTGTCTCCTGAACTCCGAGACCGCCTTGTCCAGCTTGGCGGCAACGGCATCGCCGATCTCCTTCTTTGTATCTATATCGTGTTCTATCTCGGGATATTTCTCCGACACGAAAGCGTAGAGGCCCGCCTCGAATTCCTTTATATGTTCGTTAGGCATATCGTCGAGATAACCCTTCGTCCCGGCATATATTATGATGACCTGTTTAGACAGCGGGAGCGGTTCGTACTGGCCCTGCTTGAGTATCTCGGTCATCTTCTCGCCGCGCGTAAGCTGCGCCTGCGTGACCTTGTCGAGCTCGGAACCGAACTGCGCGAACGCGGCAAGCTCCCTGTACTGCGCGAGGTCTATCCTGAGTTTTCCGGCGACGCCTTTCATCGCCTTCGTCTGTGCCTTCCCTCCGACGCGGGATACCGAAAGGCCGACGTTGATGGCCGGCCTTACGCCGCCATAGAAGAGGTCGGTCTCGAGGTATATCTGTCCGTCGGTTATGGATATGACGTTAGTCGGTATATAGCTCGTGATGTCTCCCGCCTGCGTCTCTATGAACGGCAGCGCGGTCAGTGAACCGCCGCCGAGTTCATCGGAAAGCTTGGCGGCGCGTTCCAAAAGCCTCGAGTGGAGGTAAAAGATATCGCCGGGATACGCCTCGCGCCCAGGGGGACGCCTCAGAAGCAGGGAAAGCTGCCTGTATGCCTGCGCGTGCTTCGAAAGGTCATCGTATATTACGAGCGCGTGCTTGCCGTTATACATGAACTCCTCGCCCATCGCGCAGCCCGCGTAAGGCGCGAGGTACTGGAGCGGGGCAGGGGACTCGGCCGGCGCGCATACTATTGTCGTGTATTCCATTGCGCCGTATTTGGCCAGTGTCTCCGATACGGAAACGACGGTCGAGAGCTTCTGCCCTATAGCGACGTATATGCAGTAAACGTTCTTATCTTTCTGGTTTATTATCGTATCTATGGCAATGGCGGTCTTGCCGGTCTGCCTGTCGCCTATGACCAGCTCGCGCTGGCCGCGCCCTATCGGTATCATCGAATCGATGGCCTTAATGCCTGTCTGCAGCGGCTCCTTCACCGGCTGGCGCTGGATGACGTTCGGCGAATGGCCTTCGATCGGCCTGAACGTGTCCGCGACGACGGGGCCCTTTTCGTCAATGGGATTTCCGAGGGCGTCGACGATCCTGCCGACGAGCGCCTTGCCCGTTGGGACCTGCGCTATCTTGCCGGTCCTTTTGACTATATCGCCGTCCTTGATGCCCTCGTCCGAGCCGAAGATGACGATACCGACGCTCTCTTCCTCGAGGTTCAGGACCATGCCCATAACTCCCCCGGGCAGTTCGATGAGCTCGCCGGCCATTACGTCATCGAGGCCGTAGACGCGCGCGATGCCGTCGCCGACCTGGAGTATCGTCCCGACGGACTCCATCTTCATCTTGGACTTGAACTTTTCCAGCTCGCTCTTTATTACTGAAGTGACTTCTTCCGGTCTGAGTGCCATTTCAATCCACCTTTATTTCCATTAGATGTTCCCTTAATTCGAAAAGTTTTCTCCTTATCGAGCCGTCTATCACGATATTTCCGACCACGGCCTGCACGCCTCCGATAAGGGCCGGGTCGACCTTGACCTCGACCTCCAGCTTCTTGCCGGTCTTGGTCTCCAGCTTCTCTTTTATCGCCTTGAGCATCTCAGGGGGGAGGGGCTTAGCGCTTTTGATGGTTGCCCTCTCGATCCCCATCTCGCGGTAATAGAATTCCCCGGCTTCCTGCGCGATATCGGGCGCTTCTTCGCTGCGCTGTTTTTCGACTATAAGTTTTATGAACGCGCGGGTCTCCTCGGAAAAAGTGCCCTTGAAGACCTTGTCTATGAACTCCGACTTATCCTTATAGGATATCTCGGGGTTCTTAAGGAACTTCAGCAGCTCCGGGTCCTTTTCGAGCATCCTGCCCAATGACATCAGGTCCTCGAGCCCTGCCTTCGCGCCGACGGTCTCCTTCGCGTAGGCGAGAAAGCCCTCCGCATACCTCCTGGCGACCGCGCGGTCGTTCATTTTACCTTCTCCAGGTCATCAAGGAAATCCGAGGCGAGCTTCCTGTCTTTCTCGTCGGTGATCTTTTCCTTCAGGAATTTCTCGGCGGTCCCGAGCGTGAGCTCGACAACCTTTTCCTTGAGTTCCTGCTTCGCCTTGGTTATCTCTATGCCTATATTCTCCTGCGCCTTGTCGAGTATAACGCGGGCTTCAAGGCGCGCGCCATCCCTGATCTCCTGGGAGACCTTCTTGCCCTCGGCGACGGCTTCCTGTATCTTCGCGCGCGATTCCGCCTCTATGCCTGCGAGCCTCTTGTCATAATCGACCCTGAGTTTCTCGACCGCCGACTGCGCATCCTCGATCTTCCTGAATTCGGACGCGATCCTCTCGCGCCTGTCATCGAGGAGCTTCAGCAGCTTCTTCCAGGCGAATATGCGCAGAAGGGTTAGCAGCAGCAGAAAACTGACGACCTGTGCCACTATCTCGTTAGCGCTTAAAGACTTTAAGAGTTCCATCGCGGGGTACTATATCTTACCCAGCAGGGAGAACGAAAGCACGAGCGCGTATATCGTGAGGGCCTCGATAAGTGCGCAGCCGGCTATCATGTTGATAAGTATCTTCATCGACGCCTCAGGCTGCCTTGCGGTAGCCTCCATCGCCGCGGCGACGGCTTTTCCGAGGGCGATAGCGGAACCGAAAGCCGCTATGGCAAGCCCTATCGGGACCGATATTGAAAGCATTGCTTTGTAGTCCATCTTATACCTCCTTTCAAGGTATTCTAATGTGGTTGTTACTCTTCGTGGTGCGGTAATATAAGCGCGAAATATACAGTGCTCAGCAAGCTGAAGACCACCGCCTGCATCACGCTGCTAAGCAGGGTCAGGAACATGTTGAACAGGAATAGGGGGACGCCCCCGATCCCGAATTGCGCCGATACGGCCAGGAGCATGTCTTCCGCCCAGACGTTGCTCCGGAGACGGAGCGCGAGGCTTAACGGCTTCACGAGCTCCGATATTATATGTATGAA
>JBAYMW010000128.1:0-3844 GCA_041663405.1 Candidatus Omnitrophota bacterium
ACAACTACGATCTCATAGTCTTCTTTTGGGTATGTCTGGTCGAACAATGACTCCAGGCACTCTTTCAGCAGGTCTTTCCTGTTGTAGGTGGGGATGACTACCGATAGAAATGGCCGGCTCATATATTATTGAAAGGTCTTTTGCCATCGGAACCCGTTTTGATTTTCGTCAGGATATCGTCAACGACCCTTCTCGTACTGCAAATAAGTTCCGCCAAAAGCCCAAGTACCATTATAAGGATCCCGACCGTTATAAGTATGGAGGCCATTATAAGTGACTGGATGTGCCCGTTGGGGTTAAGATTGAAAGCATAAAAATACAGGTACCTAAAAACAAACGCGACACCAGACAGAAAGAGAACGGTTCCGCTCGCTAGGAATATCCTGAATCCCTCGTAGGCTACATATACTTTTACCAGCGTGCCGACTGACCTTTTTATGTAATGCAGGTTATTCCTAAAAAGCCGGGATTTTCTCATCGACCTGTTTGTTTTTACCGGGACTTCCGAGACTACTAGGCCCTTTTCCCCGGCCTGAATTATGCTTTCGAGTGTGTATGAGAAATCGGTTGAAATGTTTAGGCAAAGGGCCGATTCCCTTGAGAAAGCGCGGAACCCGCTCGTCGCGTCATTTATCTTGATCCCCGCCAGTTTCGATACGATGCAACTGCCGAAGGACTGCAGGACACTTTTTGTAATGCCATGCTTCATCCCCTTGAGTATCTCCCTGTTGCCGATCACTATGTCAGCTTTTTTTTCCATGATCGGCTTGACCAGGTCCTGGATACAGGCGCCGTCATATTGGTTGTCCGCGTCGGTATTGACTATGATATCGGCGCCCATGCGTAGCGCCTCTTCGATGCCTGCCTTGAAGGCCCGGGCGAGCCCTACGGTCTTATTGAAACGGATCACGCGGGTTACGCCGTTCTCTTTTGCGGCGCGCGAAGTACCGTCGGAACTTCCGTCATCAATTACAAGCACTTCCACGGAGTCTATGCCGTCTATATTTCCCGGAATGCCTTTCATGGTTTCCGGCAGGGTCTTTTCCTCATTCAGGCAAGGTATTTGGATCACGAGTTTCATGGCAGCTCCCCGTTAAAAATATGAAAAGTCGTTAGTTATAACAACAGATAAATCCACCGATAAAGTTTTTACCACGGCATATGCCAGTATTATAGAAAAACACGACCTGAGCAGCATCCTCGTTGTAGCGGAACCCGTTTTTTCCCCGATCTTCTCCCAGCACCAGATAGCGGTCCTGGCGGCAAGGACCAGCATCCCGAGGGAAGCGAAAAGGATATACCGGCTTTGGTAGCTTCCCCATACGACGAAGAAGAGAAGGCACCATAATGCCGGAATTATCAGGAATTTTTCTTTTGAACCTTTTTTTGCGAGAAATAATAAACCGGCGAAAGCGAAGAAATAAAAAGGTGACAGCTCTATCATTCTCCTGAAATAGAATATCCATGGTTTATGCTGGAACATCCCGGGTTCCCACCCAACGAGCGGAACATTTGCCGCGTTTAACATGTTCACTATCCCGTTAACGGCGTATTGCCGCGTAAATACAAAGATAAGCAGTGCCGATAACAGTGCGAGCCTTGCCGCAGGTGCCTTAAGGAACCTGGCCGTTATAAAGGCCGCAACTATCGCACCCGCCGATAATAAAACAACGTGAGGCCTGATTTCATGCAGGAACGCGATCTTTTCCGCGAGGCCGTTTCCGTAAACTACCACGTTCCAGATAAGCCAGGGCGCAAACATTACCAAGGTTATCGTCGGCCACATCCAGAAATGCGCGGACCTGAAAGATCGCCTGTCTTCTACGGCAACGATAGTAAAACCGATCGGGATGACCAGGAACCCCGGATATTTCGTGAGCACGGCGAGTCCCGAGACGATGCCTGCAAGGTAGTATAAATAATATTTTTTTTCAATGGAAGCTTTTATGATAAGGTAGACCGCCAACCACATGAAGGCGACGAGAGAAGTCTCCATCCATATCTTTTCCGAACAGGCCCAGTTTATCGGGTCTATGGCCACCAGCAGGGCCGCGCAAAGGCCGGTTACCCTGTTGAACAGATAGCTTCCGAGCACGAACGACAAGAATACCAGCATCAGTCCGAAGGCTATGGATATTACGGAAGCGGTCTCATAGGTCGCCCCTCCGATCTTAAATATGGCTGAAAGCATGTAACAGAAGAGCGGCGGATGCTTGAACAGAGGTTCATTAAGATATTCCGGGACCGCGAGGTTTGAATGCTTGAAGATATCGACGAAGAAGCGGCAATTATAGTTTGAAAGGTCCTTGCTTAAGTCGTCGCCCATCTGGACGTAAAATTCCTCGTCCCATGTCATCCCGTGAGGACTTTTGAACCCGGTGAACCTCAGGGTGCCAGCTGCAAGGATGATTACGGCAAGACAAATTGCTGTAGGGCCGTTGATTTTCACAGACTAATATTAACATAAAGAAAGCGCCAAATCGATAAAATTATCAGGGCCTGGAAATGCCTAAGAAGGCCACGGTCAACGCAGTAAGAAGAGCCAGCAGGGCCAGGGGTGTGCCCATGACTGGTTTTACCGGTGATACCTTTGCCCCGGATTCCTTAATGAGTATCGCCGCCCCCTCGTCCATGCATATAACGGTATATCCGAATTTCAATATGCAATCGTTTATTTCGGAGGAGAATTTTCCGTTACTTTCCCGTATCCATACCACCGTTTTTGCCGCCCCAAACTCCGATATAGGGACATCGGGCTCTTTTACTTCGAAAAAAGTCCTTGCCGAGTTTGCCCTTCCACTGAGGGCGGACAGCATTCCCCCTACGAAGGCGTCGTTGGAACATATGATATCGTCCTTCGACGTATTTGCTTTAATTGTCTCGGCCCAGCTTTTGGCCAGGTCGTCAGCCATACTGATTTCGAAAGGCCTGACATGGGTTTTCAGGGCAGGAACCAGGTTGACTATCGTGGAGTCGGACAGATGGGCCGAGAATTCATGCCTGTCATACGGAGGATCGGACGGGACGTAGGAAGATATTGTCGGGCATAAGGCCGTAAATAGAACGCAAAAGATAAAAGTATATATGACCGGCGCGAACCCGCCGCAAAGCTTATTCCTGAAAAGGCCTTTCAGCAGGTCATAAATGTATTCCAACCCTGCGCCGGCAAGGAGCAGCACCGGGAACATCCCTTCGGCGCTTATATAACGGAAGCCATAATTAAACGCGAGAGGGAGGAAGCCTATAAGGAGGGAGAGAGAGAACAACCTGATCCTCTTACCCTGCATTCCCCAGACGCTGTTGGCCTTGGCGATATCTACTGCCGCAAGGAGATATATTATCGGATATATCTCGAACATCTTTCCTTCGGGCATAGGTATGCCGAGCGGGCCGGCCAGTCTGTTGATATTGGATGCCGTATGTATTAATTGCGGCACGGACAGGCAAATGGCGAACAACACGCAAGATAAGGCGTCCCTGCGAGCTTTTTTTTCGAACAGGCCGTATAAGATGAATGCCGCGCAGGCCATCCACGGCAGCGCCAGGTGCGTATAGAAGACGAGCGCGAGGAAGATCGAGCATGCCGCGATCCTCCGCCTCTCCAAAGCGAAGAACGCCAGGACGATGAATATCAGCGATACCGCGACCGGCACCGTTATTGTCATCTTCAGGAAGAACGAGTATGGGATGCATACGGCCAGCAGTGTGAAGAAGGCGCGCTTCGCGGAATGGAGCTTACAGGTCACGATAAATATCACGGCGAACAGCACTATCACCGGCAGGACCGAGGCAAGCCGCGCGACGGCCAGGATACCGATCCCTGTCTTGTAGAGAGCGAGCAGCA
>JBAYMW010000129.1:0-3804 GCA_041663405.1 Candidatus Omnitrophota bacterium
GATCTTTCCGTTATCGTAAAAATATACCGAGGAACCTTTTGCGAGCGGTATGCCGCTGACTTGCTGGTCGGCGCCGAGGCAGGCGAACTGGAGCTTCCCTGATTCGTTAAAATAAACGGATGTTCCCCTGGCAAACTCTATATTCTGGATCTTCTCATTCTTCTTTAGCAGTTTCTCGCGTACCAGGACTTCCGCGGATATGAGGAATGCGGTCGCCATCACGGCGGCCATGGCTGCGGCCGATATTACAACTGAACGACGCAATTTCTGCCCTTGTCCTTTGCTTTGTAGAGCGCCACATCTACCCGCTTCAGGAAGTCATCGGGGAAGATATCGTGCTGCATGTCCTCCTCGGAAAGGGTGGTGACGCCGATGCTTATCGTGACCTTCAATTTTTTGTCGTCGTATTCGACTACCACATCCTCGGCGATCTTCTTGCGGATCCTCTCGGCCAGGATGAATATGCCTTCCTTGTCGGTCTCGGTCGCGAGCACCACGAGCTCCTCGCCTCCGTACCTGGATGCGACATCGGATTCCCTGAGGCTCGCCTTCAGCATATCCGATATCTTTATAAGCACTTCGTCGCCAACCTGATGCCCGTAATTGTCATTAAAGGACTTGAAGTGGTCGATGTCGAGCATCATGAGGGACAGGCGCGACTTGTATCTCTTAGCCCTGTATACCTCCGCTTTCAGTGTCTCTAGAAAATACGAATGCGTATAAAGGTGGGTCAGCTCGTCGGTTATGGCCCTCTCCCTCTGCTTCTTAAGCTCTACCGTCATCGCATTGAACGACCTGGCGAGCTCGCCGATCTCGTCGTTGGTATTTATATCTATCTTGTAATTCAGGTCTCCCTCGCCTACTATCTTTGTACCGATAAGCAGCTTCCTGACAGACACAAGCATGCTGTTTGAAAGGACCAACCCGATCGCGATAGCGACCATGATGCTCATGATAAGCAGCACGAGCGATTGGCTCCTCATCTTCGCGACGCCGTAGAGCGCTTCCTGCGCCGGCTGTTTTACCGCCACCGCGCCTTTTATCTTCCCGGCCAGCGGAAGGTAAGAACTGAGCATGCCCCCTGAATTGGTGCTTCCGGTCTTGCCGTCAAGCGCGAGCTTCACCGTCCTGTCATCGCCGAGGTTGCCCGTCTTCGATTCGCCGGTCCGGTATATCAGTTCGCCTTCCTTGTCCGTCACTATTATGACGCCCTTCTCGCCCACTTTTGTCTGGTCGAGCAGCGGCCAGAGGCTGCGCAGCCTGACAGAGGTCACAAGCACGCCTATCCTCTTGCCGAAGCTGTCGTAATCGAATATAGGCGACGCTATCGTGACCAGCGGCTGGCCCGCCGAAAAATATACGTCGGAGACGTAACTCTTGCTCTTGGACTTAAGGAACGTGTCGCTTCCCGACATGTCCTTGTTCTGGTCGGCCGGATTGCGCGCGGATATCTCTATGCCCTGTTCGTTCAGCACCGCCACCGGGTCGAGCATCTCATGTTCCGAAATGACCTCATACATCATCTTATCTATCTGGAACAGGTCGAGGTCCTTTATGCCCGGCATCAGCGTCATGAGCTCTACGGAAGATTTCGCCTGCTGCACGAAACTCTCTATCTTGCTACGGACGTTCTCGCAGGCGGTAAGGTTCTTCTTGAGGACCGCGTCCTCGAGAGAGCTCTGGCCCTGGTAAATAAGGATCATGCCGCTTAGGAAGGTTGTGACGGTGACGAGCAGTATGAATATCAGGATGAACTTGAAATTAATGCTGGAGGTAAAAGGGATCTTCTCTCTGGTGCTGCTTAACGGAGCTTCTGCCACTTGGATCCCCCTTTTTACAGATGCTACTTTTTCAGGATCTCCTTGAATTTCTGGGTCAGCGCGGGGACTACATCGTAAAGGTCGCCTACGATCCCGTAGGTCGCGACTGAAAATATGGGCGCCAGGGGATCTTTGTTGACCGCGATAATTATCTCGGAAGACGACATGCCCGCAAGGTGCTGTATCTGGCCGGAGATACCGCAGGCGATATAGATCTTCGGGCAAACGGTTTTTCCGGTCTGTCCCACCTGGTGCGAGTACGGGATCCACTCCGCATCTACGGCCGAACGCGAAGCGCCGACCGCGCCGCCGAGGACCTTCGCCAGCTCCTCTATGACCTTGAAACCTTCGGCCTTGCCCAGCCCCCTGCCGCCGGATACTATTATATCCGCCTCGGTGAGGTTTACCATAGCCGTTAATTCCTCGACTACGTTGGCGATCCTTGTGCGCGAATCGTAAGTATTATCCGAGTAGCCCTTCTTTATTACCCGGCCCTTCCGCGACTTATCGACGGCCGCTTCCTTGAATACCTTATGGCGTACCGTGGACATCTGGGGGCGGTAGTTCTCGCAGAGGATAGTCGCCATGATGTTCCCGCCGAACGCCGGGCGCGTCTGTAACAGCAGGTGCTTTTCCTTGTCTATCGCAAGGCCCGTGCAGTCCGCCGTAAGCCCCGTGTATAATTTTACGGCGATACGCGACGCGAGGGACCTGCCGATCGACGTCGCTCCGTATAAGAGGATCTCGGGCTTGAACTCCTTCACAAGCTCGACGATTATATTCGTATAGGGTTCGTCCTGGTAATCCTTAAGCTTCGGGCTCTCGACAAGGTAGACCTTGTCGGCGCCGCGCCAGAACAGCTCATCCGCCTGGCTCGAAATCGCGTCGCCGATCAATACCGCGGCCAGTTCAACTCCGAGGTCGTTGGCAAGTTCCCGGCCCTTTCCGAGAAGCTCATAAGCAACGCTCTGGACCTTGCCCTTCTTCTGTTCGGCAAAGACCCATACGCCCTTGTAGTCGCCTAACGACACCTTGGGTTGGACTTTGCACACGGTCATCTCTATCGCCTTGAACTTGCATGATTCGACGCATGCGCCGCAGAGCGTGCATTTCCCGAAATCTATGACGGCTAACTTCCCCTTCTTGGCTTGCGCGGAATCCTGCATCGACATCGCGCCGAAAGGGCATGTCTTGACGCAGAGCGTGCAGCCCGTGCATTTATCAACTAATATCTGTATGGAACATTCCCTGGGATTATTCTCTGCCATGTTAGGTCTTTCCCGCCGCTATGACTACGTCTTTTATCAGGTCCGACAATTTATTCACTATCTCGGGCACCTCTCCCTGCAATACCTGGCCGCCGGTCCTTTTCGGCGGGGTGAATATCTTGTTCACGACCGTAGGCGAACCTTTAAGCCCGAGCCTGTCCGGGTCCGCGTCGATATCTTTTGCCGTGAGGACCGACGCCTTCGACTGCTTGGCCTTTATCTTGCCCTTCAGTGAAGGAAGGCGCGGTATGTTTATCTCTTTCACGACGGTTATAAGGCACGGCAGCGGGGTCTCGATGACCTCGAAGCCCTCTTCGGTCATCCTCTCGAAACGCGCGGAACCTTCCTTGATCTCTTCCGTCTTCTTGACATATGTGACCTGTGGTATATCCAATGTTGCCGCAATGCCGGGGCCTACCTGGGCGGTGTCGCCGTCGATAGCCTGCTTGCCGCAGATGATCAGGTCGAATTTCCCCAGCTTCTGGATGCCCTTCGCGAGGGTATAGCTCGTGGCCCATGTATCGGAGCCCGCGAACGCGCGGTCGCACATCAGGACCATCTCATCGACGCCCATCGATACGGCCTCGCGCAAGGCCTCCTCGGCCTGCTGCGGACCCATCGAAAGTACCGTTATCTTTGTCGAGGCGGCGCCGACTCTTTCCTTTATCCTCAGCGCTTCCTCAATAGCGTACATGTCGAACGGGTTGACGATCGAC
>JBAYMW010000130.1:0-3789 GCA_041663405.1 Candidatus Omnitrophota bacterium
CAAGCCCAAGACCGTCAAGGCGGAGATGAAGGCGGTGCTGAAGGCGATCGGCCTATGAAGTACGTTGTGCTGGTAGGCGACGGCATGGCTGATTATCCGGTCAGGGAGCTCGGGAACAAGACACCGCTCGAAGCCGCAAAGATACCTAATATGGATTTCCTGGCCCGTAAAGGCCGGACGGGGCTCGTGCGGACCGTGCCGGGAGGTTTTGCGCCGGCATCCGATGTAGCGAACCTGTCGATAATCGGGTATGACCCGGAGAAATATTACTCCGGCAGGGGGCCTCTTGAAGCGGCGAATATGGGAATAAAGCTGGGGCCTGATGATATCGCTTTCAGGTGCAACCTGGTGACCGTCGATAACGGGCTGATGTCCGACTACTCTGCAGGCCACATCACAACGGAAGAAGCGGCATCCCTGATAAAGTCGCTCGATAAGACACTCGGTTCGGAAAAAATAAGGTTTTATCCGGGAGTGAGTTACAGGCACCTGATGATAGTGCGGGACGGTTCATTGAAAGACGCCCTCAGGAAGGCGGAATGCGTGCCTCCCCACGATATAACGGGGTCGCCCATCAAGGGCCATCTTCCGAAAGGCGAAGGCGCGGAATTCCTTGTGAAGCTTATGCAGGATTCGAGGGCACCGCTCTCCGCCCACGAGATTAACCACGTAAGGATCGACCTCAAGGAGAACCCGGCTAACATGATATGGCTCTGGGGCCAGGGGGTCGACGCGAATATGCCGAAATTCAAGGACTTGTACGGCTCGGAGGGTTCCGTCATCTCCGCAGTCGACCTGATAAAGGGCATCGGCAAGACCATAGGGCTCGATGTCATAAACGTGCCCGGCGCGACCGGTTATTACGATACCGATTACCAGGGCAAGGCAAAATACGCGCTGGATTCCTTAAAACAGAAGGATTTCGTCTTCGTGCATGTCGAGGCGCCCGACGAGGCCGGGCACAACGGCGACCTGCGCGCTAAGATGACCGCTATAGAGAATTTTGACAGGTTCATTGTTGGCGCTGTCCTGAAAAGGTTCAAGGACAAGGAGGATTTCAGGGTCATGGTGCTTCCCGACCATTTCACTCCTGTCTCGCTCAGGACCCACACCGCGGAACCGGTGCCGTTCGCGATATACGGAAAGGGCATCGAACCCGGCAAGAACGCGGCAACGGCATTCAGCGAATCTGCCGCAAAGAACAGCGGGCTTTTTTTCGAGCACGGCAAAGAACTAATGCATAATTTCATGGCATCATAATAGAGGAGGAAGGCGGAATAAAAGTGGGATCAATAATCGTCCAAAAATTCGGGGGTTCATCGGTCGCGAATCCCGAGAGGATCAAGAAAGTCGCGGAACGGGTTGTGGGGTATAAGAAGCGCGGCCATGATGTCGTTGTGGTAGTCTCCGCGTTAGGGGATACCACTGACGAGCTGATCGAGCTGGCTTCCAAGGTCACTGATGACCCGTCCGAGAGGGAGATGGACATGCTCATCTCTACCGGCGAGCAGATATCGTGCGCGCTCCTCGCGATGGCGATCCAGAAGCTTAATGTGCCTTCGATATCGTTTACCGGCGCCCAGGTCGGGATAATAACAGATACTACCCATACAAAAGCGCGCATTTTGGACATATCCGCCTCCGACAGGATCAAGGAACAATTGAAAGCGGGTAAAGTTGTAGTCGTAGCCGGGTTCCAGGGCGTAAGCATAAAGAAAGAGATCACAACCCTGGGACGCGGAGGCAGCGACCTTACCGCCGTAGCGCTCGCCAGGGCATTGGGAGCCAAGATGTGCGAAATATATACCGATGTCGACGGGGTATATACCGCGGACCCGAGGATAGTCAAGGACGCCAGGAAACTGCCGAAGATAAGCTACGACGAGATGCTTGAACTCGCGTCCCTCGGGGCGAAGGTCATGCAGCCCAGGTCGGTAGAATACGGGAAACGTTACGACATACCCATACATGTGCGTTCAAGTTTTTCTAACAAGGAAGGCACCGTGATCTGCAAGGAGGCAAAATCCATGGAGAAGATCGACGTTAGCGGAGTAGCGCTGCAAAAAGATGAAGCGAAGGTCACTATATGCGATGTGCCGGACAAGCCGGGCGTCGCGGCCGTAATTTTCAAGGAGATGGGATCCAATAATATAGTCGTAGACATGATAGTCCAAAATGTCGGCAGGACCGGAACAACCGACGTCTCATTCACGGTGCTTACCGAAGACCTCGCGAAGACGATGAAGGTCGCCAAGAGGGTCGCGCGCGAGATCGGGGCGGGAGAGGTTATAAAGGACGAGGGGATCGCGAAGATATCGATCGTAGGTATCGGGATGAGGAGCCACGCCGGTATCGCCGCGAGGATGTTCAAGGCCCTCGCGTCCAATAAGATAAATATCGAGATGATATCTACATCGGAGATAAAGATATCCTGCGTGATCAGCAAGAAACACGCGGAAACGGCATTGAAGACATTGCATGACGAATTTGACCTTAAAAAAGCAAAATAGGGGCGCATGGAGATGAGGCAAGTCATACTTTATGATACGACGCTTCGTGACGGCGCGCAGACCGAGGGGATCTCCTATTCTGTGAACGACAAGCTGCGCATCGTGGGAAAACTGGACCATCTCGGTATCCATTTTATCGAGTGCGGATGGCCGGGGTCCAATCCGAAAGACATGGCCTTTTTTAAGGCCGCCAAAAAGCTGAAGCCCAAGAATGCGCGGATCGTTGCTTTCGGCTCCACGCGCCGCGCGAATACCGATATCAAGAGGGACCTTATCGTCCGCGGGCTCATCGACGCGGGCACGCAGCATATCACTATCTTCGGGAAATCGTGGGACCTGCATGTCAGGGACGTCTTCAGGGTACCGCTCGAAGAGAACCTGAATATGATATCCGAGACGGTCTCGTACCTTAAATCCAAGGGTAAAACGGTCTTTTATGATGCCGAGCATTTTTTTGACGGCTATAAGAGCAACCGGGAATACGCGATGAAATCCGTTTTTGCGGCGCGCGATGCCGGCGCGGAATGCGTGATCCTTTGCGACACGAACGGCGGGACGATCATGTCGGACCTTACGGAAGTCGTGAAGGAAGTCGTGGCGAAGCTGGATTGCCCCGTAGGCATCCATTGCCATAACGATTGCGATATGGCAGTCGCCAATACCATCTCTGCCGTGCAGGCAGGATGCACCCATGTCCAGGGCACATTCAACGGCTACGGGGAACGCTGCGGAAACGCGAACCTCGCTTCCGTCATCGGGAACCTTAAGCTGAAGCTGAAGATCGATTGCATCAGCGAGGCGAAATTGAAGGAACTGACCGATACCTCGCGGTTTGTCGCCGAGATCAGCAATGTCAAGCAGCAGGAGAACCAGCCGTTTGTAGGCAACAGCGCCTTCACGCATAAGGCTGGGGTGCATATCAACGCTATAATGAAGAACCCCGTCACATATGAACACATCGATCCGCACGCGGTCGGCAATAAGAGGAGACTGCTCGTATCCGAGCTGTCAGGGAAGAGCTCTATCCTGCTGAGGGCGGAAGCGCTTGAGCTCGACCTCAAAAAGGAAGCGCCGAAGACAAAGAAGATCCTCAACCTCTTACAGAAGCTTGAACATGAGGGCTATCACTTTGAGGCCGCGGAGGGGTCGCTCGAGCTCCTCCTGAAACGCGCTTTCAAGAAATATAAGAGGTTCTTCGAGCTTGAAGGCTTTAAGGTTGTGACGGAGCATAAGGGCAACAGGCTGCTCTCCGAGGCGACCATAAAGGTAAAGGTGAACA
>JBAYMW010000131.1:0-3757 GCA_041663405.1 Candidatus Omnitrophota bacterium
GCCGGGGCCGTCGGCTATCACTTCGCCCTTCCTGACCTTCTGCCCAAGCTTCACGATAGGCGTCTGGTTGACGCACGTATCGGCGTTCGAGCGCATGAACTTGCGCAGCCTGTAGGTCTTGTCCCCGATCGTTATCTCATCGGCCTGGACCGACTTTACCACGCCCTCTTCAACGGCAACTACGACCGCGCCCGAATCTTTGGCGGCCCTGTATTCCATGCCCGTGGCGACAAGCGGAGCTTCCGTGGTCATGAGCGGCACGGCCTGGCGCTGCATATTGGAACCCATCAGCGCGCGGTTCGCGTCATCATGCTCGAGGAACGGTATGAGGCTCGCGGCGATGGAGACCAGCTGCCTCGGGCTCACGTCCATATAATCCACCTTCTCCCTCGGCGTCAGCGGGAAATCGCCCTTATGCCTGCAGAGCACATCGCTTTCGACGAACCTGCCGGATGACTCCAGCCTTGCGTTCGCCTGGGCGATTATATATTTGTCTTCCGTATCCGCGGAAAGATAGTCTATCTTCTCGGTCGTCCTGCCCTTCTCGGCCTTCCTGTAAGGCGTCTCGATGAAACCGAATTCATTTATCTGCGCGTAGGTGCACAGCGACGCTATGAGGCCTATGTTCGGGCCTTCAGGCGTCTCTATAGGGCAGATGCGGCCGTAATGCGAATGGTGGACGTCGCGGACCTCGAAACCGGCCCTTTCCCTTGAGAGGCCGCCGGGCCCGAGCGCGCTCAAACGGCGCTTGTGGGTCATCTCGGCGAGCGGGTTCGTCTGGTCCATGAACTGCGACAGCTGTGAACGTCCGAAGAAATCCCTTATTACGCTTGAAACAAGTTTCGAATTTATCAGGTTGTGCGGCATTATGTTCTCGAGGTCATATATAGAGAGCCTCTCCCTTATGGACCTCTCGAGGCGCGCGAGCCCTATCCTGAACTGGTTCTGGAGCAATTCCCCGACCGTACGTATGCGCCTGTTGCCAAGATGGTCGATATCGTCTATCTCGCCCTCGCCGTTCTTCAGCTTGATAAGGCACTTGATAATGGAGACCATATCTTCAGGCGTGACCGTCCTCTGGTCGAGCGGGAGGTTAAGGCCGACTTTCCTGTTGACCATATGCCTGCCGACGCGTCCGAGGTCATACCTCTTCGGGTCGAAAAAGAGCCTGTTGATCAGGTTCTGCGCCGATTCCACCGTGGCGGGATCTCCGGGGCGCAGCTTCCTATATATATCTATTAACGCCTCGTCCCTCGATTTGACGTGGTCCTTCAGCAGCGTATGCTCGATCTCCGGAGAGACCTGCCTAAGCAGCTGGATCGACCTTACATGGTGCTTGTCCCAGAGGTCCTCAACGAGGTCCTTGTCGAGCTTCTTATATTTAAGGTTTATTACGTCCCCGGTCTTCTCATCCGTCACGTCAGCGGCGAGCGTGTGGCCGACCAGGTCCTTAAGGTCCTGCTTCTCCTTAAGCGCCTTCGTTTCGACTCCGCAGAACGCGTCGAGGATGTCCGTGTCGGTCGAATAGCCCATCGCGCGCAACAGCACGGTAGCGACGACCTTCTTGCGCCTGTCTATGACGGCGTGGAGGCAGTCGTTAACGTCGAACTCAAACTCTATCCATGATCCCCTGTAGGGTATCACCCTCGCGGAGAAGAGCTTCTTCCCGTTCGGATGCGTCTCTTCCTCGAATGACACGCCGGGCGAGCGGTGCAGCTGGCTCACGATGACCCTCTCGTCGCCGTTGATTATGAAGGTCCCCGTCGTGGTCATAAGGGGCAGTTCGCCCAGATAGACTTCCTGTTCCTTTATGTCCTTCTTGCCCTTAAGCCTTATCTTGAGCTTAAGCGGTACCGCAAAGGTCATCCCAAGCTTCAACGATTCGAAATCGTCATACTTCGGCTTCCCGAGAGAGTAGCTGACATACTCGAGCTTATACGCTCCGTCCGGGCTCTCTATTGGGAAGAATTCGTGGAATACCTCTTCAAGGCCCCTGTTCTCCCTCTTGGACTTCGGGAGATCGACCTGGAGGAACTCCTCGTAAGAACGCACCTGAATATCCAGGAGATTCGGCATCTCGTAGAGTTCAGGTAATTTCGCGTAATTCTTCCTTTTAATCGCCATATGCTATCCCTGGGTTTGGTTTAGTGGGACGTTATTTAAGTTCGACCTTCGCTCCGGCCGCTTCAAGCTTCTTCTTTATCATCTCAGCTTCCTCTTTCGGTATATTCTCCTTCACCGGCTTCGGAGCTGTATCAGCGAGGTCCTTGGCTTCTTTCAGGCCGAGGGTAGTTACCGCGCGGATCTCTTTGATGACGTTGATCTTGTTGGCGCCGCAATCGGTCAATACTACCGTAAAGGACGTCTTCTCTTCCACTGCGGCGGCGGGCGCACCGGCCGGGGCAGCTGCAGCAGCCATCGGAACGGCCGCGGACACACCGAACTTCTCTTCCATAGCCTTTACGAGCGTCGAAAGCTCGAGAACGCTCATCTCTTCGACCGACTTCATTACGTCATTCAACTTCTTGCTGAGCTCTACCTTCTCCGCTACTTCTGCCATCTTAGCCTCCTTCTCCTTCTGTTTTATTTGACTTCTTTTTTCTTTGATATCTCGTTAAGCACCCTAACGAGCTTCTGTAAATTCCCGTTCAACACATAGACAAATCCGGTTATCGGCGCCTTCATGCCTCCGATGACCCTCGCCAGCATGACATCGCGCGGCGGCATCATGGCCAATTCCTTGACGCTCTCTATCGAGATGGCCTGGCCGTCGACGTAACCGCCCCTTATGGCCATGTTCGTCTCGACTTTCGAGAAATCGTACAGTATCTTCGAGGCCTTTGTCGGGTCCTCCTTAGAGAAGGCGACGCCCGACGACATATCCGCCATGTCGCAGAGCGGGTCGAGCTTCTGCTTCTTAAGCGCAAGCTTCAGTATCGACCTCTTTACGACCTTCAGCTCGGACGATGACTTCTTAAGCGTCTTCCTGAGCTTCTCGGTCTTCGATGCCTTGACCTTTTCGAAATTCACGAAAAAGAGGTACGGGTTCTTCTTTATAAGGCCCGCCACCTCGTCTACCATCAATCCCTTTAACTTACGGCTTAGTTTTTCCATCTCTCGTTAACCCCTTGCCAGATTCGAAAGGTCCAGCCTGACGCCGGGACCCATTGTCGTCGATATGGCTATCGATCTGATGTAATTTCCCTTGAGAGTTCCCGGCCTCGCATGCTGCACCGCCTCTATAAGGGTGTACGCGTTATCGTAGATCTTACCGTCCTCGAAAGAAGCCTTCGCTACCGAGATATTTATGTTCGATATCTTGTCCATCTTGAACTCGACCTTGCCCGCCTTGACCTCTTTCACGGCCTTCGCGACGTCTTCGGTGACCGTACCGGCCTTCGGGTTAGGCATCAGGCCTTTCGGTCCGAGCACTTTACCGAGCTTGCTAAGGTCCCTCATCATCTCGGGAGTCGCGACGCATACGTCGAAATCGAAGAAACCCTTGCCGACCTTCTCGATAAGCTCTTCCGCTCCGACATGCTCGGCACCTGCTTCCTTCGCCTTATGCTGCGCTTCGCCCTTGCAGAATACAGCGACCCTCTTGGTCTTTCCGGTGCCGTGAGGAAGTACCACAGTGCCCCTGACCATATGGTCGCTCTGCTTCGGGTCGATATCGAGCTTGATCGCCAGGTCGACTGATTCGTCGAACTTCGCCTTGGGGGCTTTCTTCAAAAGCGCGATCGCTTCCTTTAGGGAA
>JBAYMW010000132.1:0-3757 GCA_041663405.1 Candidatus Omnitrophota bacterium
GCATATCGAGCAGGGCTGGTTCGTGCAATAGAGCGTCCCGCCGTGTATGTCGACGCCGTAGAGCGCGGCCTGGATTATCGCGTTCTGCTCCGCGTGCAGGCCGCGGCAGAGCTCATGGCGTTCACCCGACGGGACTTTCATCCTGTCGCGCAGGCAGCCCTCATCCTCGCAATGGGCGATGCCGCTCGGTGTGCCGTTGTATCCCGTAGTGAGTATCCTGCGGTTCTTTACGATCAACGCGCCGACCGACCTCCTGAGGCAAGTGGAGCGTTCGGCTACAAGTTTCGCGATCCCCATGAAATACTCGTCCCAGTCCGGACGTTCCTTCTTTCTCGTAACCTTTAGTTTGTTCTTTTTGGCCATATCAGACCTCTCTCAGCAGGTCGGCATAAAGCGGGAACCTCTTCACGAGGACGCCGAC
Organism: Candidatus Omnitrophota bacterium; assembly: GCA_041663405.1. Lineage (GTDB taxonomy): Bacteria > Omnitrophota > Gorgyraeia > Pluralincolimonadales > Pluralincolimonadaceae > UBA6215. The sequence continues at coordinate 422 of JBAYMW010000132.1, forward strand.
TTTTTCGCCTACGCGACCGGCCGCAGCCGCATCGGTTATATTGCTTAATACCTCGTCCATAAGCGAGGATATCTCCTCCATCTCTTTCTCTTTCATCCCGCGCGTAGTCACGGCAGGTACGCCGATGCGAATGCCGCTCGGTTTCATCGGAGGGTTCGGGTCATACGGTATAGTGTTCTTGTTGACGGTTATCCTCGCCTTATCGAGCGCTTCCTGCGCGTCCTTGCCGTTCAGGCCCTTGCCCTTAGCTTCGCTAAGGACCTTGCTATTGAGGTCTATCGAGAAGAGGTGGTTATCGGTGCCTCCGGATACTATCCTGTAACCCTTCTTCTGGAAGGCCGCGGCGAGAGCGCGCGCGTTCTTGAGTATCTGCCCCTGGTATTCCTTGAATTCCGGCCTCAGGGCTTCCTTGAACGCGACCGCCTTCGCGGCTATCACATGCATGAGCGGTCCGCCCTGTATCCCCGGGAAGACCATCGAATCGATCTTTTTCGCGAATTCTTTTTTGCAGAGTATCATGCCGCCGCGCGGGCCGCGCAATGTCTTGTGCGTCGTCGTGGTGACGAACTCCGCGTAGGGGACGGGGTCCGGATGCAGCCCGGCCGCCACCAGCCCCGCGAAATGCGCCATGTCGACCATCAGGTACGCGCCGACTTTGTCGCATATCTCGCGGAATTTCCTGAAATCCATCGCGCGAGGGTAGTTCGACGCGCCGGCAAGTATCATCCTGGGCCTGCACTCGAGGGCTATGCGTTCTATCTCGGCATAATCGAGCATCTCGGTCTTGCGGTCGACCATGTAAGGGACTATATTAAAATATTTCCCGGAAAAATTCGCCTTATGGCCGTGAGTGAGGTGCCCCCCGCACGCCAGGTCGAGCGCCATGACCGTATCGCCCATCTTAAGCGCGGCGAAATATACCGCCATATTGGCCGATGAGCCGCAGTGCGGCTGGACGTTCGCGTGCTCGGCCTTGAATATCTCCTTGGCGCGCTCTATCGCGAGTTTCTCCGCGACGTCGATGTACTCGCAGCCTCCGTACCACCGCGCCGACGGGTAGCCTTCCGCATATTTGTTCGTAAGGACGGACCCTTGAGCCTCGAGCACCGCGCGGCTTACGAAATTCTCGCTCGCGATAAGCTCGATATTGCCTTCCTCGCGCCTGGTCTCGTTTATTATGGCGTCATATACTTCGGGATCGGTCTTCTTGAGGTTCTTCATCTGTTGGCCTCCATGTCGGATATCTGTTTTACCCTTCTCAAATGCCTTCCCCCCGCGCGCCTTGTCGAGAGCCATACGTCGAGGATCTTCTTCGCCTTGAATACGTTGGTATTCCTCGCACTGAAGACTATGATGTTCGCGTCGTTATGCTCTCGCGACGAGCGCGCGGCCTCGATATCGAATACCAGCGCGGCCCTGACCCCGCGCACCTTGTTCGCGACTATCGACATCCCGATGCCGCTCTTGCATATGAGCACGCCGCGGGGGAATCTCTTCTTCCCGACGGCCTCCGCAACGGCATAGCCGTATTTCGGGTAATCGCACGATTCCGCGGAGTAACACCCGAGATCTTTCACTTCGTGGCCCTTTGACTTAAGGTACTTGATGATCTTCGTCTTCAGGGCAAAACCGCCGTGGTCGGCTCCTATAGCTATCCGCATATCTTCTTACCTACCCTTTCTATCGCGTCTTTTAATGTCATGAGGACCGATTCGTATACTTCCTTGGGTTTTCCTATCGGGTCGGTGATCCAGAGGTTCTTAGGTTTTTCCGCGTCGTCTTCATACGCGTATTCAACAAGCAGGTGCGTCTTCGGCCCCGCTTCCGGCAATAATTCCTTCACCGTCTGAGAATGTACCGGTTCCATGCAAAGTATGACATCGTATTCTTTTATCAGCTGCCCTGAGACGACCTGCGCCCTGTGGCTAGACACGTCCACGTGCTCCCTCTTCATGACCTCGACGGCATTCGAGCTCGCCATCATGCCCGGTATCGTCGCGATGCCCGCCGAAGCTACTTTGATATTCGCGCAGTTATGCTCCTTCAGCCATTTTTTCAGGAGGCCTTCGGCCATTACGCTGCGGCACGAATTCCCGGTGCATACCATAAGGACGGATTTAACCATCGGCGACCTCGCATATTTTGGGCCCGGCGATCGCGCCTTCGCGCAATATGACCGGCCTCCTGCCCGACATGTCGACTACCGTAGATTCTATCCCTATCTTTGTCCTGCCGCCGTCTATGACGACCTCTACCATGCCGTCCAGGTCCCGCAGGGCTTCCCTCGCGCTGGCCGGCGACTTGTTGCCGGAAATATTAGCGCTTGGCGCGACTACGGGCACCCCGGCCGCACTGATAAGCTTCAAAGCTATCTTGTTGTCCGGCATCCTGAACCCGGTCTTCCCGCCGCTCTTATCCTTAAGGACCAATGTCAACGGGCCCGGCCAGTATTTTTTCATCAATCTCGCGGCTTTCGCCGGGATTCGGCCGGCCATCTTCTTCACGGCCTTGATATCCGCTACATGCACGGTCAGCGGTTTGCCCGGGGGGCGGTTCTTTATCCTGTAAAGCCTCTTAACCGCCTCCGCATCGAGAAGGTTGGCGCCAAGGCCGTATACCGTTTCAGTCGGGAAAACCACGAGCCCGCCGTGCTTCAGTATCGAGGCCGCTTCTTTGATCTTTGACGCCTCCGGCCGCGAGGCGTCGATGCGCACCACTATCGTCATAAGCTGAGTTTCTTATTCTTCGCTATCACGTCGGACTCGAGCCTCTTCTTGAAGGCGTTGAGCTCCCCGGCGATCTTCTTATCGCTTAACGCGAGTATCTGCAGCGCGAATATCGACGCGTTGCGCGCGCCGGACTTCCCTATCGCCATGGTCGCGACAGGCACGCCGTACGGCATCTGGACAGTCGAGAAGAGCGAATCCATGCCGTTCAGGCTGCTCGTCTCCATAGGGACGCCGATGACCGGAAGCCGCGTCATCGAAGCTATCACGCCGGCGAGGTGGGCTGCGCCGCCCGCGGCGGCTATTATGACGTTCACGCCTTCCTTCTCGGCATTCTTGGCAAATTCGTGCACGAGCGCAGGGCTCCTGTGAGCAGACATTATCTTAAGATCAAAAGATACCTTGAAATCCCTCAGGACCTTCAGCCCCTCTTCCATCGCGGACAGGTCGGAATCGGATCCCAGTATCACTGCTATTTTAGGTTTTTCCATGCGAAACTCCTTATGTTCACCTCTTCAGCGCCCTGTGGCCTATATCCCTTCTGAAATGCATCCCCTCGAACTCCACGAGGTTGACCGCGTTGTAGCACCTGTCGATCGCATCTTTTATA
>JBAYMW010000133.1:0-3740 GCA_041663405.1 Candidatus Omnitrophota bacterium
AATAAGGCCGAGGTGATCAGGGTAGACAAGGTCGGGCCTTCGGTCGGGAGCCAGCTGCGCACAAAGGCGATATACGCCATAGTCTTCTCGATGCTCGGCATCATGGTCTATGTCGCGTTCAGGTTCAAGCACTGGTATTTCGCGGTGCCGGGCGTGCTCGCGCTGTTCCACGACGTCTTTATCGCGATGGGTTTCATGGCGCTGACGGGACGCGAGATGTCGCTATTGATCGTATCCGGCCTCCTGACGATCGCCGGTTTTTCGATAAACGACACGATAGTCATCTATGACAGGATAAGGGAGAACGCAAGGTTGAACCATAAGATGTCGCTGAAGGAGCTGATCAACCTGAGCGTCAACCAGACGATGTCGAGGACGCTGTTGACGTCTTTCACGGTTCTCGTAGTCGTAGTGATACTGTACATGTACGGCGGATCGGTATTGAATGATTTCGCTTTCTGCCTGATGGTGGGTTTCATATCTGGCGTCTACTCGACGGTGTTCATCGCGAGCCCGCTTGTGCTGTTGTTCCACGGCAATAAGAAAAGGGGTTTATGAGCAATAACAAGTTTGCGCAGATACGCAGGCTGCTTATAATAATCCTCGTCCTTAACTGGGGCGTGGCTTTGGCCAAGATCATCTGGGGGCACCTGACCCACTCGGCCTCGATGTTCGCGGACGGCATCCATTCGCTGTCTGACGGCACATCGAACATAATCGGCCTCATAGGAATAGGCGTCGCGGCCCGCCCGAGGGACGTCGGGCATCCCTACGGCCACAGGAAGTATGAGACGCTCGCGTCGATGGCTATCGCGGTCGCGCTGTTCCTGGTTGCGTTCAAGTTGTTGAGCGATTCGGTCCATAAACTGGTCCACCAGGAGCTTATAAATCCCGAAGCCAACCTGCTGAGCTTTATCGTAATGGGCGTGACGCTCGCGGTCAACTTCAGCGTCATGCGGTACGAACGGAAGAAGGGCAAAGAGCTCAACAGCGATTTCCTGGTCGCCGATGCCATGCATACGGGCTCCGATATCCTCGCTTCCATCATGGTCATCGTGAGCTTGATAAGCGTGAGGCTAGGCCTCCCCATAATAGACGTCATTGCGGGCATGGTCATATCCGTGCTTATCGGCTATGTCGGCGTCGGGATACTCATGGACAGCTCGAGGGTCCTCACCGATTATGCGGTGATCAATTCCCAGCAGATCACAGAGGCCCTTTGCGAGCTGAGAGAAGTGGTCGGCTGCCACAGGATAAGGACGCGCGGCCGGACGGACGATGTCCATGTCGACCTGCATATAACGGTAGACAGGAACATGAGCGTCGGAAAGGCGCATGACCTCTCGACCGCTATAGAAAAACTCATCCGGGAAAAGTTCCCGGGCGTCACCGACGTAATGGTCCATATAGAGCCGGCATAAGATGCAGAAGGCCTGGGAGATAGGAACACCGGATGCCGCAAATGCCGCGAAGGGCCTTTCCGGGGCCTCCGGCATCTCCCCGATAGTCGCGAACCTGCTCCTGAAGAGGGGCGTCGCGTCGGCCGATGAAGCGAGAGCCTTCCTTACCTGCGACCTGAAGTCACTCCATGACCCTTTCCTTTTCAAGGACATGCCCGGGGCCGTCGAACGGATCAGGTCAGCCGTTGAAAACAAAGAAAAGATAATAATATTCGGCGATTACGATGTCGACGGGCTTACCGCGACCGCGCTGCTTTTTAATACGCTTAAGGCATACGGCGCCGACGCCCATAATTACATACCCGACCGCGTCAAGGAGGGCTACGGCCTTAACCTCGAGGCGCTCGAAAAGGCCGGCAAGGAAGGAATGAAACTCGCGATCGCCGTCGACTGCGGCATCACCGCGGCGGATGAGATAGATTTCCTCAACAAGCAGGGCATAGATTCGCTTATAATCGACCACCACGAACCGATAAAGGACAAGATACCGAATGCGTTCGGTATCTTAAACCCGCTTGTGCCGGGTTCCGGCTATCCGTACAAACATCTCGCCAGCGTAGGGCTGGTCTATAAACTTGCACAGGCATTAAGGAAGTCTTTAAAGCATCCGCATCCCGGCCCGCAGCAGCCTCTCGAAAATGACCTCGACCTTGTCGCGCTCGGTACCATCGCCGATGTAGCGCCCCTTACCGGGGAGAACAGGATACTCGTCAAGCACGGGCTGGAATATCTCGCGAAGACGAAGAGGCCCGGGCTGCGCGCGCTGATAGAGGTTGCCGGGATAGGAAGGAAAAAGGAGTTCCATTCCGAGACGGTCGGTTTCATACTCGGCCCGCGCATAAACGCGTCAGGCAGGATGAACTCATCATCGCACTCGCTTAAATTACTGCTGACCGAAGATAAGGAAGAAGCGCTAAAGCTTGCGGAAGGATTGGACAAGAGCAACCGCGAACGGCAGAAGATGGAAGAGGCCATACTGAAGGAAGCCGTCTCCAAAGTGGAGCGCGAGGTGAATTTTAAGGAACACAGGGTCATAGTCCTGCACGGCGACAAATGGCATCCCGGGGTCATAGGTATAGTCGCATCGCGTATCGCGGAGAAATACTACCGGCCGACGATACTTATCGCTTTCGGCGAGGACGGCCTCGGACGCGGGAAAGGCTCCGGCAGGTCGATAAAGAAATTCCACCTGTTCGACGCGCTTTCAAAATGCAGCGAGCACCTGATAGAGTTCGGGGGCCACGAGCACGCCGCGGGCATAACGATATCAAAGGAGAGCGTCGGGATTTTCCGCGACAGCATAAACGCGGTGGCGCACGAGGTGCTCCAGCCGCTCGACCTGATACCGACCCTGAACATCGATGCCTGGATATCACTGAAGGATATTACCCCGAAACTGATGAAGGAACTCGCGATGCTGGAGCCCTACGGGATGGGGAACAGGAAACCGGTCTTCGCGGTAAAGGGGCTTACGCTTAAGTCGCCGCCGAAGGTCCTCGGCTCGAATACCCTTAAGATATGGGTGACGGACGGGGAGATGACTTACGAGGCGGTCGGTTTCAGGAAAGCCCTGGATTATAAACTCGATTCCGCCTCGTTAAACTTCGATCTTGCTTTTACGCCTTCGGTTAATGTCTGGCAGGGGCAGGAGATGATCCAACTGCAGCTTAAGGACTTGCGAACTAAGCTTTAACCCCCCGTCGGGGGTTATGCTTTTACTATCTTACCCGACCTGATGCAGGCGGTGCAGACCTTGAGCGTTTTTATCGTGCCCTTCATATTGACCTTGATCTTCTGCAGATTCGGGGTGAAGCGCCTTATGCTCCTGCCGGTTATCTTGCGCCCGACACCGCCGTCCTTCTTGGCCATACCGCGGCGCTTGATCTTCATTCCGGCCATCTTGCCTTTTCCGCATATATCGCATACTTTTGACATTACTTCCTCCTTAATGTATCATTGAGGGTATAATGATAGCATATCAGGGCAAAAACATCAACAGTAAAAAGCAGCCTTTAGGCGATATCCCGGTCCGGTTTGTGAAGGGCGTCGGCCCGGCGCGGGCCGAGATACTAAAGAAGCTCGATATCGATACTGTCGAGGATCTGCTTTACCATTTTCCCCGCAGGTATGAAGACCGCAGCAGTTTCAATCCTATCAACGAACTCAAGGAAGGCGCACACGCTGCGGTAAGGGGCGAGGTCCTGACTTCGGGCGTGCGCAGCGGCCGCCCCCGCTTCGGACGGGGCAAGGGTATGTCCGTATACAAGATGGCTTTCGGCG
>JBAYMW010000134.1:0-3697 GCA_041663405.1 Candidatus Omnitrophota bacterium
AGCATGTGCTCCACGAAATGGGAGATGCCGCTGCCCGCGAACTTCCCTTCCGACGCGGAGCCCGTCTTGACGACAAGCCTGACGGCGACCATCGGTATCTTGTGGGAACTCTTTACGATCGCGGTCAGGCCGTTATCAAGCGTCACCTTGGAGACGTTGTCTACATAGTCGAATGCCGGCGGAACGGCCGGATGGAAAATAAAAACTGCTGTGGCTATAAGACACAGCAGTATGAAATAATATGCGATCCTCATTGGCTAACGCTCATAAAAGAATTAGAAGCTATATCTTTTCCTTTTGTTCTTGAGCGCCTCCATCTGTTTTCTCTTTTTCTTGACGCTAGGCTTCTCGTAATGCTTGCGCGCCCTTATAGCTTTCAAGATCCCTTCTCTTTCGATCTTCTTCTTGAGCCGCCTTAAAGCCTTTTCCAGAGGCTCATTTTGGCCGACTTCTACCATTGGCATTAGATATCATCCCTTTCTTTATGGTCTTCGTTAGGGTCAATATATCAGACAGTTATATATCTTGTCAAGGGAAATTGCCTCACTTCTCAGTGAAGGATATTTCACACGTAAAGGCTATCTCGGAGAGGCTGGTGCCTGCCGGGAATGCCGCAAAAGGCGCGGCATCCCTCACCGCATTGAAGGCCGCAGACCTCAGGAAACCGTTACTTGACGATTTATCGTCAAGTATCCTTACCTCCTTCAATTTCCCGTCCGAAAATACGATAAAACGTACGCAGACCTCTCCCTCTACCGCGGATTTCAGCGTATCCAGGTTCTCGATTATCCTGTTGCGAACGGCCTGGGAATACGAAGAAGGCATAAGCTTGAGCCCCTGCATATCGACCGATGCCGTGGCTTGTATCTGGGGGACGATCGGCTGTTTTATCACTACCTTGGATGCCGTATCGGATTCCATCTTATCGGCCTTTGCGGGTTCGCCGGCGGCCTTGGCCCTCGGCTGTTCCTTCTTTACGGCCTCCGCCTTTGCCGGGGCCTTCGCTTCCGCGGAAGGCTTGGATTCGGCGACAAGCTTCGCCGGCCGCGATACCTCCGGTTGCGGCAGCGACCTCCTTGCGGCCTGCCCCGGTTTCTCGCGGATATTCTCGGCCCTCAGGTAAGTGACCTCGATATCGCCTGGCGTCTTCCTGTCGGTGAATATATGCCTGTAGAACGGCCAATTGAACAAAAGGAATATATGCAATACCGCGGAGAAGAGCAGCGTCGTCCTGAAGGTCCTGTCCACATCCTCGGAATACCTAAAATTCACATTTCACTCCGCCATTGATCGCGAACCCGGGCATCGGATAACCCAATATCCTCTGGTAGTTCTTGTTGAATATATTATCAATCGAAAGGAAAGTAGTCAAACTATTGTTTACTTTATACTGCGCTTCAAGGTTCGCGATGAAATCCGCTTTCAGCACTTCGGAATTGGATGTATCGACATACCGCCTCCCTAGCGACTGCCCCGAGAGCCTCAGGTAGACCTTTTCGTATTCGCAGGTAAGCCCGAGGTCGACCTTATGCTTGGGCCTGTATATCAGGTAACGGTCGAGCTCCCTGTCCATCGCGTTCATGTACGTATAACCGACATCCGCTTTCAGGTGCTTGAGCAGAGGTATGGACGAGGAAAATTCCCATCCGTCTATCTTCGCCGAACTGACGTTTGACGGCCGCCATACCCAGTCGTCCCCTGCCGCCCAATTTATAAGGTCCTTGACCTTATTCGTATAATACGTGGTACTGAAACCGAGCCCGCACGGATAATCTATGTCAACGCCGCCTTCCCACGACCATGACCTTTCAGGCGTCAGCAGCGGATTGCCTTCCGTCCAGCCGTCGAACGGCCAATAGAGCTCGCTGAACGTCGGCGCCCTGAAACCTTTTGAGTAATTTGCGCGCAGCTTGACATAATCATGGGCCTTGACGGATATTCCCGCGCTCTGGGTCGGCTCGCTCTTGAAGTTCGAGTAGTCATCCCATCTCGCCCCAAAATTCACGAACACCTTTTCCCAGAGATTCACCTCATTCTGGACAAAAGGCGAACGTACCACATACCTGTGCTTGCCGCTGTTTGACGAGTTCATCTTGTTGTCCTTGCCGTCAAACCCCGCGATAAGTTTGTACACGTCAAAGAACGTCTGGTCATATTTCGCGACGATGCCCCTTACCCTCGTGCGCGCAACCGTCTTTAAGAGCGGGTCATACCCTTCCTCGAACTCCAGCCGGTCGGTATTCTGGTATCCGCGCAGGCTCATATTCGCGCCGTCAAATATCTCAGCGTCCCAGCCGAGGTCCAGGAAATTATTAAAATTGCGCTGGTGGTCGTCGACCTGCGGCATGAATACGGAACCGGGAGCACCCGCCCTGCTCCGGAAATAACCGCCGTTAAAATATATATTATTTTTCTCCGCGACCTCGTAGTTGAGCTTCGCGTCCCAATTGTTGGAAAGGTAACCTGAATTATCCCTGTCGCCCGACGAGGAATCGTACGCATAGTTTAACCTATACCCGAACCCCTTGAAGGTCGCCGATGTCGAGAGCGATTCATGGAACGTCCGAAAGGTGCCGAAGCTTGAGACAATCGTCGTGCTCGGTTTTTCGGACGGCTTCTTAGTTATGACATTCACGACTCCGCCGATAGCGCTCGAACCGTATACGGATGACGCGGGGCCCTTTATGACCTCGATCCTATCGATAGTATCGGGCGATATCTGGTAAAGCTCCGTCATACCCGTCCGCGGGTTGTTGACCGGCCGGGAGTCCACCATTATCAGCACCTGTTCCGCGGAGGAACCCCTGATGTGTATATCCTTGGTCGCCCCAAGCTGGCCGTAATCCGTAGTGTAGACCGAGGTGAGCTTATCGAGCGGGACCGCTATCGTCTGCATGGAAAGCAGCTCCGGTTTCGAATAGTCCACGATCTCCAGGTTCCTTGATATCTCGGAATAGGACTGTCCGGAATTAAGCGGGGTCACTATTATCTTTTCAAGCTCTATGCTAAGCGGCTCTTCGCCGGAACAGTAAGAGAAAAAACCCAAAACAATTACCGGCGTACAGACGATCTTCCTCAATAACATCGACTTAACTCCTTGTCCTTTTTGCCTCGCATCTCCTGAGGCGATCTAAGAGAACAGATGCGCACACCGGCAGGTCTTCTGGCTGTCCCGCCCTCCTGGCTCCCTTCCCGCCCCGTCTCCGGGACAGTGGGATCTTTCGCCATTCGGTTCTCCTTTAGCTAAAGGTCGGGACTACAGCGGCAGGTACCGCGCCTTTTATCGGCTTCCCTTTTAAGCAAAAACACCTGTGTGCGATGATACACTATTTATTGCCGCTTACTTGCCGGTCTCCTCCTTTCTTCGATCCGGGTGCGAGTAAAACGTACGGTTTCCCGCTGACGGGATTTTCCCTTACGACAACAACCGTATTGTAAACTTCTTCGATGATCCTGTAATCCAGAACTTCCCTGGGCGTCCCCGATGACCTGACCAGTCCTTTATCCATAAGCATAAGCCGGTCGCAATATTCAGCCGCAAGGTTCAGGTCGTGCAGGACCGCTATCACGGTGATCTTCCCGGCGCTGAGCCCCTTGAGAATATCGAGCACCTGGACCTGGTGCGATATGTCAAGGTGCGATGTCGGTTCATCCAGCAGCATCAGCCCGGGTTCCTGCGCGAGGGCCTTGGCTATCA
>JBAYMW010000135.1:0-3648 GCA_041663405.1 Candidatus Omnitrophota bacterium
AGCAGCGGTGCGGTTCTCACGCGGAAACCGATGGCAGGCAGGAACTTCTTGTCAGCCATCCATTTTCTCAAGAAGCTTATTATGTATATCGAGGGTTGTCTTCAGCGCGCTCTGGGAGTCGGAATAGACGCTGAGCTTAGGTATGTAGGCGCTCACCTGCATGTTCTCGGTGCCCTTCATCGCCTTCTCTTCGAGATGGGCGGTGAACATTATCACGGGCATCTTATCTTTGATCTTGCGGATACCCTTAAGGGTCTTTATGCCGTCCATATCGGGCATCATATAGTCAAGGATGACTATATCAGCTTTGCCGGACTTTATGGCCTCCAGCGCTTCCCTGCCGCCCGATACGGGCACCACATCATAGCCCCAGCTCTCTATCCTGCGGCTCATAAGCGTAAGAAAATCCTGTTCGTCGTCAACGAGCAATACCCTCATATTGGCCATTTCAGACTCCTTCCATTCGCGGATCCTTGTTGATTTATTGTATCAAAGAGTAGTAAAATAGGCAAACCAAAAACAGAAAGGATATCTCCCATGAAAGGCATAAATTTCGATTTCAATAACATGTTCGGCTTTAATGTCGGCAACGAGAACGGCGTCGATGAGAAGGAACTCGCCGCGCTCTCCTATTCGATAAATGAGGCGCATGACCACCTCTCACGCGTGCTCTCCGACAAGGCAAGCAGGGTAAAGATCGGGCTCGAATGGACGCGGCTGCCGTTCCAGGACGCGAAGACGGTCAGGGATATACAGAAACTGGGCGATGAAATAGCCGGGAAATATGAAAACGTGATATCTCTCGGCATCGGGGGCTCATACCTGGGGCTTAAGGCGGCGCAGGACGCGCTCTGCCCTCCCTACTATAACGATTTTGCCGGCGTGAGGAAAAAAAGGCCGCGCGTGTATTTTGAGGGGAACAACCTCGACCCGGATACGCTCTCGGTACTGCTGAAGAACCTGGACCCGAGAAAAACGTTCGTTATCGTAATATCAAAATCCGGCGAGACGACCGAAACGAAGACCGCATTTATCGCGGTTAAAGAATGGCTCAGGAAAGGCGCCGGCAGAAGGTATGGCAGGCAGATATTCGCTATTACCGACCCGGAGTCAGGGAGCCTGCGCAGCGAGGCGGATGCAGAGCAGCAGGAAGACGCGCTCAGCTTCAGGAATTCATCGCTGATGAAGGGCGTCGGCGGAAGGTTCTCCGAGCTGAACATGGGATTGCTCCACCTGGCGGTAATAGGCGTGAAGGTCGGCGATGTCCTGGAAGGCGCCGCTGATATGCATAAGGCCTGCACAAAGCAGGAGCTGTCATCCAACCCCGCATATATGTACGCCGCGCTGCATACGATACTCTACAGGATGAAGGGCAAGGATATCGCGATCATAATGCCGTTCTGCGAGACGCTGAAATCCACGGCCGACTGGTATATACAGATGCTGGCCGAGAGCTTAGGGAAGAAATATGCGAGGAAGATAAAGAAGTTCCCGGACGGAAGCGAGCAATGGGCTAACGACGACGGCCGGACGGTCAACGTCGGCCGCACGCCGATATCCGCGCGGGGCACCAATGACCTGCATTCGATACAGCAGAACAACATCGAGGGCATGAACAACAAGGCGGTCACATTCATCCGCGTTGGGAAGTTCAGTTCCGAGATAAAGGTCCCTGCCGGCAACGGGATCCTCTCCGGGAAAAAGTTTTCCGGGCTAATAGGGCTTGCGCAGGAAGCTACGGAATGGGCGCTCGTCAGGGAATCCAGGCCGAACTGCACTATAATCGTGCCGGAGATATCCGCTTACTACTGGGGGGCCCTCATCTATTTCTTCGAGATGGCGACGGCTTTCGAGGGAGAATTGCTCGGAATAAACGCGTTCGACCAGCCCGGCGTCGAGGGGTATAAGAACTATATGTATTACAAGCTGGGTAAACCGGGCCTCAATAAAGCCGTGGCGGAAGAGATCAGGAAGAACCCGCTCGTAAAGAACCCGAAGTTCATTCTATAGGGATTATGATCTTCGTCCCGGCCTTAAGCTTGTTCGGGTCCTTGATCCTTTCCTTGTTCATCTCGTAAAGGTATTGCCACTTCCTCGCTTTGCCGTACTCGGCCCTGGCGATCGAAGATAGCGTATCACCCTTCTTCACGGTATATTCTTTCGTCGAGACCTCCACTTTGCTCTCGACTGTCTTCTCTTCCGATATCTCTGCGGTCGCCTCGCCGTTATAGGGGACCATGACCTCCTCTACTTCGGCTATCATGAACTGGGCGTTGCGGTCCTTCTGCATGCCTACCATGTCGGTCACGTGCGCTATCGCATCGAGCTTGCCGCGGCTGACTATCTTTATCTCCGATTCCTCTATGCCGTTCTCTATCATGAACCTCTTCACGGCTTCCGCGCGGCGGCGCCCCAGCTTCTCGTTGTATTTCTCGCTTCCGCGGATATCGCAGTTGCCGGTTATCAGTATGCTCGCGTCCGCGTTATGCTTCAATGTCCAGACGGCCTGTTCGAGTATCTTCTTCGCGTCATCCCTGAGCGCCGACTTATCATAATCAAAATATACCTTCACGTTCTTTATGATCTTCTTGATCAGCAGCGACGGCCTTAATTCCTGCGGTTTAGGGGGCGGAAGTTCTTCTGACTGGTAATCGAAGATCAGTTTATAGACGTATACGTACCCCCTGTTCCCCCACGGGGCCGCGGTGCCGGGTTCCTTAGGCATCCACCAGTATCCGCCCATATCCGCGTCCTTTACGGGCGAAGGCTGCGCATCGGTAGGCCACCATTGGAACTGCTTCTGCAGATCCTGCAGCTGCTGGTCCCTCTTGCCTATCCTGTCCTGTTTGCTGATGAACCAATCGGATGCGAAGAGCGTGTTCAAGCAAAGGATGAGCGACGCGGAAATTGCAATGCGGATAATGGTCGTATTCTTCATTGGGAATGCCTCCTAACCGGGATTAACTTACGGCTATTAGATTATACATCAAAAAACGAAAATCCCAAGTAAAAAAATCCTGGGATTTTACGCAGATCCCGTCATTAGCCCGGCGCCGCTTAAAAATCCACCTGCGTCCTTAAACCGTAGACGAATATATCATCCGTATCGTCGGCGATGTCTTTCCCGAACGGGTCCCAGATATACTGGAAGTCCGGGCTTATCGAGAGGTGGTCGTTTATATGTATACTGTAATAGGCCTCGAAATGCCCCTCGTTCCTGCACTCAAGCCCGGGGTCAAAGGACTTTTTGTAGTCGCCGGAAGGGATAACCTGGCCTACCGCGAGACCGAGGACATCGTTTTCGCGGCGCCACGGCTTGCCCTCAACCTGCAAGCCCGCGCTCCAGGAATGTTTCAATGAATAGTTCAGGTCTCCCGAGGCCGTGATATCCGGGTTGTAGACCTTCGGGTCCTGCCAACCGTAGCGGGTAAAGAGCGTGACCGTATCATGGACCTTCTGGTCGAAGCTCAGGCCGAAGCCGTACGCGCTTTTTTTCTCTTTATCCGGGTCAAGCCATTCTGTATGGCGGGCCTTGTTCGACCAGCCGAGGAACCTGTAGTTGCCCGGGAGATCGAAGAATTTGGTCTTGAAGGTCACCTCGCCGATATTAAAGAGGTTGTCCCCTATCTCTTCCCAGTCGCTGTGGCC
>JBAYMW010000136.1:0-3642 GCA_041663405.1 Candidatus Omnitrophota bacterium
CATACAGGACCGGCGCGCGTACGAGGAAGGAAGCCCTGACGCTTATCGCCGTATTCGTGATCCTCGGCGCTATAATCTCGGGACTTCCCGTCCTGAAGACCCTCAGCGAAGGGCTGGTGCCGGTCAGGACCTTCAAGTCCGTATTCTACGTCGTTTTTGTAGTTATGGCCGTTGCCGCCGCATTCGACTTCATCTCGAACGTATTCAAGGTATCGATACCCACAACATACGCAATAGTATCCTCTTTCGCGGCCGTCGGCATATATTTCGAATGTTTGAACACCGAAAGGTTCGTGGATATCCTCGTATGGTGGTTCATTTCGCCTATAGCGGCTTTCGGCATCGCGTTTATTGCCGGGAAGGTGCTTAATTTCAAGCCAGTGAGTTATTTCCGTTTCCTGAAGGAAGGACCTAAGGCCAAGGTCTTGCTCGGCGCGCTGTTGACGTTCTCGGGCTGTTTCGTCGCGTTTGCCGGAGGCGCGAACGGCGTGGGCAAGGCGATGGCCCCGATAGTGGCCGCGGGTTTCACTGACAACAGCTGGGCCCTGCTGCTCGGGGGCGCGGGCATCGCCGCCGGCGCGCTGATATTCGGCAAGGGCGCGCTCGAGAAGGACGAGAGGGAGATGGGCGAGATAGGTTTTGTAAGGGCGATCATTATCGAGCTTATCTGCGCGATGGCCCTGTTCATAGCTGCGATCAACGGCATACCGCTTTCTGTCTCGGTCACAGTGGCGGCCTGCCTGACCGGGCTCGGATGCGCCGACCTCGGAATAATGCAGAGCCTCAAGAAACATCATTTTACCAGGACGGTCCTGATCTGGGTAATAGTCCCGTTCTCCTCTTCAATAATGACGTATTTCCTGTTAAGGCTGCTTAGACTTATATTAAAATGAGCATATCGCTAAAGAGGTCCGATCTCGAAGATATCATATGTCATGCCAGGAAGGCATTTCCGGACGAAGCCTGCGGGCTCCTTGCCGGAAAGGGGAACAGGGTGTCGAGGGTCTACCGTATGGTGAACGCCGGACAAGGGGCTATGAGCTACTCGGTATCTATTAAGGACCAATTGGAGGCGGCCAGGCAGATGCGCGCCAAAGGCGATGACATGATCGGCATATACCATTCCCATCCGAACGTCAGGCCCTATCCGTCTTCAAAGGATATCAGGATGGCGCTGCATCCGGGCTGTTCATACCTGATAGTCTCGCTGATGGATAACGCGCCCGAAGTCCGCTCTTTCAGGATAACGGACGGCCTGGCCAGGGAGGAGCCGGTAGATGTCGCGTGAGCTTACTTCTTCCGAGCGGGAGAGATACCGCAAGCAGGTCATCCTGCCGATGATAGGCGAGGAGGGACAGCGGAAGCTGTTGTCATCGAAAGCGCTCGTGATAGGGGCCGGAGGCCTCGGCTCTCCGGCGGCGATGTATCTTGTTTCCTGCGGCGTCGGGACCGTAGGCCTTGCGGACAGCGACGACCTCGAACTTTCCAACCTGCACAGGCAGGTATTGTATTCGACCGGCGATGTAGGCAAACCCAAGGTAGCGCTGGCGGAGAAGAGGCTCAAGGAGCTCAGCCCGGAGACGGATATCAGGACGTATAAGTTAAGGGCCGTCGCGGACAACATAAAGGGCCTCATCGAAGGCTACGATGTGGTGCTTGACTGCAGCGATAATTTCGAGACAAAATATATATTGAACGATTCCTGCGTCCTTGCGAAAAAGGCCCTCGTGCACGGCGGCATATACGCGTCGGAAGGGCAGATGACCTTTGTATTGCCCGGCGGAAAGCCGTGTTACAGGTGCCTCTTTCCCGAATTGCCCGGGCCCGGGTCATTCCGCGATTGCCGGCAGGCCGGGATACTCGGTTCTGTCCCCGGAGTGATCGGGACATTGCAGGCGACCGAAGCCATAAAATACCTTATGGGCGCGGGAAAGGTGCTGTCCGGGAAGCTTTTGAGGTACGATGCGTTCACGGGTAATATGAAGATATCGGAATTCAAACAGGATAATAAATGCCCGGCCTGCGGAAGGAGATAGGCAACACATGACTGCTCGCATAGAACTATGGGTGATATTCGGTGTCGCGATAACCGCGATGATGTACCTTGACCTTTTTGTGCTGAACAAGAAGTCGCA
This sequence comes from Candidatus Omnitrophota bacterium, assembly GCA_041663405.1. Lineage (GTDB taxonomy): Bacteria > Omnitrophota > Gorgyraeia > Pluralincolimonadales > Pluralincolimonadaceae > UBA6215. The sequence goes on from JBAYMW010000136.1 coordinate 2,136, forward strand.
TGCGGTAAGGTTGAAGGAAGCGCTCGGCTGGGTCGCGATATGGGTCAGCGCGGCGCTCTTGTTCTGCGCCGGCATCTATTTCATGCTCGGGAAGATAAAGGCGCTTGAGTTCCTGACGGGTTATATCATAGAGGAATCGCTATCCGTAGATAACCTCTTCGTATTTATAATGATATTCGAGTATTTCAGGATACCGCCCACATACCAGCCGCGCGTGTTGAAATGGGGCATCCTCGGCGCGATAGTGATGAGGGCCCTGTTCATAACCGTCGGCGTCGGGCTCTTCAAGGCGTTCGACTGGATAATATACGTATTCGGCGCGTTTTTGGTGTTTACCGCGTTCAAGCTTGCTTTCAAGAAGGAAGAGAAGTTCGATCCCGAGAAGAACCCGGTCCTGCGCCTGTTCAGGAAATTCTTCCGCGTGAGCCCGGAATACCACGATGACAAGTTCTTCGTCTCGCACAGCGGACTCTGGTCCGCGACGCCGCTGCTCATAGCGCTGCTGCTGATCGAGTCGAGCGACGTCATATTCGCGATGGACTCGATACCGGCGGTGCTCGCGATAACTACCGACCCTTTCATCGTGTATACTTCTAACATTTTCGCAATACTGGGCCTGCGCTCTCTTTTCTTTGTGATATCCGGGATGATGGGGCTCTTCCGGTACCTGAAACTGGGGATATCCGCGATATTGTGTTTTGTCGGAGTCAAGATGCTCATATCGCATTTCTACGAGATCCCGATCATGGCCTCGCTCGGGGTCGTATTCGGGATACTCATCCTGTGTATCTTGATATCAGTGCTCCACAGGGAAGAAGGAGGCAAATAGATGCCCGAACTCAGGGAGAACCCCGCGACAAAAAGGTGGGTCATAATAGCGACTGAAAGGGCGAAGAGGCCGGAAGACTTCAAGAAGAACATCCCGGCCGCCCCCGAGATCCCGCCCTTTGACGCTAAATGCCCGTTCTGCGAGGGGAACGAAGCTCTGGGCGGCGAAGAGATTTTCGCGATAAGGGCCGCGGGAACGAAGCCGATGGAGAAGGGCTGGCAGGTCAGGGTCATCCCTAATAAATATCCCGTGCTGGTCCCGCCGGTAAAGGGCTCTCCCGTTGAACCCAAACGCCACAAATCAGGCATATACCTTCATATGGAGGGCACCGGCAAGCATGAGCTGGTGATCGAGAATCCGGCGCATAATAAATGCATTGCGACTATGGGCGCAGGGGAGGTCTCGAGTATAATCAAGGCTTACCACGAGAGGTACATCGCCCTCGACTGGGACCCCGCGTATAAGATCGTGACGATATTCAAGAACCACGGCTCCCGCGCCGGCGCTTCCCAGCAGCATGCCCATTCGCAGATAGTGGCCACGTCCTTTATACCCTTGCACGAAAGGTTCGCGATAGAGGCGGCGCAGCGCTATTATGATGAGCTTGGCAGGTGCGTCTTCTGCGATATAATAAAGAACGAACTCGCGGAGAAGGAGCGGCTCGTTATGCAGAACGAA
>JBAYMW010000137.1:0-3587 GCA_041663405.1 Candidatus Omnitrophota bacterium
AAAAATTGGAAGAAATAAACGATCTGATAAAACAAAGACTGTTAAAACTCGATAATTTAAGGGCGAATGGCGTCAACCCCTACGGGGGGAAATTTGCCAAGTCCATAAATATCAACGAGTTATTGCAAAACTTCGAGGACGCTGCCGCAAAAGAGCAGAAGGTCACGATCGCCGGAAGGGTCATGGCCGTCCGTTCCCACGGGAAGTCCTGTTTTATAGACGTCAAGGATTCCACCGGCAAGATCCAGAATTACATCAAGGCCGCCGAACTCCCCGAAAAGTCTAAGATAGCTTTTGATAACATCGATATAGGCGATATCGTCGGGATAAACGGGAAGGCCTTCAAGACGAGGACCGGAGAGCCGACCGTCCACGCGGAAGATTTCACGATGCTCTCGAAATCGATAAAGCCCCTGCCCGAGAAGTGGCACGGATTGAAGGATGTCGAGACGAGGTACCGCCAGAGATATGTCGACCTGATCGTCAACGATGAGGTCAAGAAGGTCTTCGAGCTGCGCATAAGGATGATCGCGCGCATAAGGGCGTTCCTCGACGGCAAGGGTTTCATGGAAGTCGAGACGCCGATGATGCAGGCGATGCCCGGCGGCGCCACCGCCAAGCCTTTCAAGACGCATCACGAGGCGCTCGGAATAGACCTGTTCATGAGGATAGCGCCGGAGCTCTACCTGAAAAGGCTGCTGGTCGGCGGGTTCGAGAAGGTTTACGAGATAAACAGGAACTTCAGGAACGAGGGGATATCGCCCAGGCATAACCCTGAGTTCACGATGATAGAGGTCTACCAGGCATACGGCAATTGCGAGGATATGATCAACCTCACGGAAGAGCTCATCACCGACGCGGCGAAGCACCTTTTCGGCGGCTATAAGATCAAGCACGGCGACGGAGAGATGGACCTTTCGCCCTCCTGGGAGAGGATACCTTTCCGCGAGGCGATAATTAAATATTCCGGGATAGATTATAAGAAAGAGAAGGACCTCAAAAAGGTTGCGAAGGATATGGGCCTCGATATACGCGAGGCTAAGCTCGACGAGGAATTTGCCAGCAAGATTTTCGAAAAGACCGTGGAACCGCAACTCCTGAAGCCGACCTTTGTGATCGATTACCCGGCCGCGCTCTGCCCGCTGTCGAAAAAGAAACCGGATGATCCGGAGCTGACCGAAAGGTTCGAGCTCTTCATAAACGGCCAGGAACTTGCAAACGCGTACTCCGAGCTGAACGACCCGATCGAGCAGAAGGCCAGGTTCGAGGAACAGGCCGCGGCCGCGGGGTCGAAGTCCATAGATGATGATTTCGTGCGCGCGCTTGAATACGGGATGCCTCCTGCGGGAGGCCTCGGCATAGGCATCGACAGGCTTGCGATGCTTTTTACGGATTCGGATTCGATCAAGGACGTAATACTCTTCCCGCAGTTAAAACCGGAACAATAACCTCATGCGTTATGAACTGTTGATCGCTTTGAGGTACCTTACCGCGAAGCGAAGAGAGAAATTCATATCCATCATAAGCCTCATATCCATCCTGGGGGTCGCGGTAGGGGTCTGCGCGCTTATCGTCGTTATCGGGGTAATGTCGGGTTTTGATAACGAGCTGCGCGATAAGATAATCGGCGCCAACTCGCACCTTGTCGTGGAGCAGGAGGGCGGCATCGATGACCCGGCCGCGGTCATCGGGAAGATAAAGGCCGCGAGCCCTGAGGTAGTATCGGTTTCGCCTTTCCTTGACGGGCAGGTATTCGCGAAGATAGGCGAAAGCATGCAGAGCCTCGTCGTGAGGGGCATAGTGCCGGAAGAGGAGACGAAGGTCTCGAAGGTCGCGAGCTATGTCAAGACCGGCTCGATCTACGGCGCGAAGGACAGGGGCATGCTTATAGGCTCCGAACTGGCGCTGAGGTTCGGGCTGAAGACAGGCGACGTTATATCGGCGGTATCGCCGGTCGACGGGACGACAACGGATTTCAAGGTCGCCGGCATATTCAATTCGGGATATTACGAATACGATTCCGGCCTCGCGTTCGTGGGGCTTAAGGACGCGCAGGAGCTCTTTGACTCCGGAGACAGGGTCGGCGGCCTGAGCGTCAGGATAAGGGATGTCTATAAGGCTCAGGCGCTGCGCGCCGAACTCCAGAGGCAGCTGAAATTCCCGTATTATGTCAGGAGCTGGATAGACCTCAACAAGAGCCTCTTCGCGGCGCTGAAGCTCGAGAAGCTGGCGATGTTCTGGATACTCGCGCTTATAGTGGCGGTCGCGTGCCTCAATATAGCGAGCACCCTGATAATGGTAGTGACGGAGAAGACCAGGGATATAGGCATACTCAAGTCGATAGGCGCAACGCGTAATTCTGTCATGGCGATATTCACCCTGCAGGGATTCATCGTAGGGCTTGTAGGCACGACGCTCGGAGTCGCGGGCGGCCTCGGCCTCGGTTACCTGCTGGAAAAATACCAGTTCATAAAATTGCCGAGGGACACCTATTACATCGACAGGTTCCCGGTCGACATACAGGCGGGTGACGTCGCGGCGATAGTCGTCGCGGCATTGGCGGTCAGCCTGCTTGCCTGCATCTATCCGGCATGGAAAGCTTCCCGGCTCAATCCGGTGGACGCTTTGAGGTACGAATGATATGATTACAGCCAAAAGCCTGAGCAAGGTCTACAGCAACGGCGCAAAGCAGCTTGAAGTCCTGAAGGACGTCAACCTGCGGGTCGACAGGGGCGAAGTACTCGCGCTTCTTGGCCCTTCGGGCGCGGGCAAATCGACGCTGCTCCACCTTTTGGGAGGGCTTGATATCCCGACGGCGGGAGAGGTAAGCATAGGCGGTAAACTGATATTCTCGCTCTCCGATACCGAGCGCGCGAGGATCAGGAACGAGAAGATAGGTTTCGTCTTCCAGTTCTATCACCTGCTTCCGGAGTTCGACGCGCTGGAGAACGTGCTCCTTCCGATGCTGATAATGGGCAAAGGGGGGAAAGCCGGCCGCGAGAAGGCGGCGGAGCTGTTAGGCGCCGTCGGGCTTGAAGACCGGATGCGCCATAAACCCGGGCAGCTTTCCGGAGGCGAGCAGCAGAGGGTCGCCATTGCGCGCGCGCTGGCCAATGAGCCGGAACTCCTGCTCTGCGACGAGCCCACAGGGAACCTCGATTCAGGTGCGGGAAGGAATATAATTGATTTGTTGTGGGAATTGAATAAAAAGCGTAAAATGACACTTATTATAGTGACTCACGACGCCGAGATAGCGAAAGCTGCCCGCAGGGTCGTGCAGATAAGGGACGGGGCAATAGTATAATAATCAGGAGATCATTATCATGGGACTGAAAATCTACATCGACGGTAAGTTCTACCAGAAGGAAGACGCGAAGGTTTCCGTCTTCGACCACGGCCTGCTTTACGGCGACGGCGTCTTCGAGGGCATCCGCACATATGACGGGCTTATCTTCAAGTGCAAGGAGCATATCGACAGGCTTTACCAGTCCGCCCATGCGATCATGCTCGATATCCCGATGTCCAAGGAAAATATGACCGAGGCGGTCAAGAAGACGCTCAGGGAGAATAGGATGAAGGACTCGTTT
>JBAYMW010000138.1:0-3565 GCA_041663405.1 Candidatus Omnitrophota bacterium
GACGGCGGTCGGGTACATCGTTATCTCTTTTACGGGTTTCATGCAGATGTAATTCGAGATATATGTCGCGCCCTCGTCGATGAGCGCGATGCCCATCGGCCTGACGGTCACGTCTTCCTTCCACGTGTGTATCATCGTGAAATTCAGGTACGCGTCCTTCTCTACGAAAAATTCCGAGATGCCGAGGTGGAACCCGTCGTCCGCGGCCTTCGACGCGGAACAGCCTGTTATCAAATATACTTTCGCGCCTTCTTCTATAATGACTATGTTATGGACCTTCTGTTTGAAGCCCTGTTTCTTTAGCAGCAGGCACGCCTGTATCGGCAGTTCGACGGTCCTGCCCTTCTTCACGCGGATGAAATAGCCGCCGTCTGTATCCTCCGGATATTCGAGGCCCTGGGATTTGAACGCCTTGCCGTAATACTCCCTGGCCTCGGGGCTCTTTTCGAGCGCCTCGTTCGTGCTCATTATCTCGACGCCGTCGAAGAGGCTGCGCCGGAACTGCACCTGCGAGTCCTGCTGGAGGAAGCTCGCCGAGCGCGTCTTCTCCGACAGGTCCATCCCTGAGGATGAGACCCTCTCGACGTCCATACCTTCCACTTTATTTTTCAGTTCGTCTGCGGGCATTCGCACACCTTGCAATGTTCGTAACCCTTCGAGCGGATGTTCTTGAACATCTCCTTCGGTTCGCCGGCGCACCAGAACCTGCCGTCTATCATGACGCAGCCGCGGGCCGCCTTAACGTAATCGAGGATATATCCCGTATGGGTGATTATCAGCGCGGACTTGCCTTCCTGCTTAAGGTAATGGTCGAGCGCCTTGCCCATTATCGAGATATTTTCGAGGTCGACGCCGGATTCCGGCTCGTCGAGGAGCAGCAGGTCGGGGTTCTGCAGTATCAATTGGAATAATTCCGAACGCTTCATCTCGCCGCCGGAGAACCCGAGGTTTATGTCGCGGTTCAGGTGGTCCTTGAGCGATAACTTCGCGGCGAGCTCGTTTATCTTCTGCTCGTCCTTCGAGAGAAAACGCGCTATCTGTTGGAGTTTGACTCCGCGTATCGTCGGCGGATGCTGGAACATGATCCCGAGGCCGAGCTTGACCCTCTCTTCCGTTTGTAGAGGCAGTACCGGGTTGCCCTTCAGCGCGATGCTCCCTCCCGTGACGGAATATCCGCTGAAACCCGCGATCGTCTTTATAAGCGTCGATTTTCCGCTTCCGTTCGGCCCAAAGAGGATCACGACCTCGCCCTTCTTGATGGAAAGGTCAATCCCTTTTAAAATAGGTTTATCGCCTATGTTGACCGACAATTTCTTAATATCGAGCATCATGGGTGTGTCCTCTCACCAGCCACCGCCGCCTCCTCCTCCGCCGCCACCGCCGCTGCTGCCTCCACCGCCTCCGCCGCCGCCTGAGAAACCGGAGCTTGAGCCCGGCGCGGTCGAAGACGATGATATGGTGCTGGAGAGCGAACTGCCCATCGCTGACGCAAAACCACCCATTCCGAACCTGTTAAATGAAGTCCCCGAATACCACGACGGGGAATATTCGGTGTTGTCGATGCCCGCCTTTGAGAGGACATCGGTGAACTTCTCGGCCCATATGTTCTCGACATCCAGCGCTATCGCGTACGGCAGGTATTTCTCGAAGAGCTGGGGCGTCTGCGCGGGGGCTCCCATCGCCCTTATCTCGTCCTTCTCCGCGGTGGCAAGGTACATCTTGAACCCTTCGATAGAATCCATTGCGGCCCTTCCGGCGAGGGTCCTTGCCTTCAACAAATGGTAGAATAGTATGTTGACGAATATGAGCTCAAACAATATGACCGGCATCAGCAGCGAGGACGCCGCCGTGAAGAAACCGAGGCCCATGATCTCGAAGAAGATGAACGGGACCGCGAAAAACGACAGGAAGATCGCCTCCCCTAAATAAGAGAACCTTCCGCCGCGCATTACAAAGCTCTTCCATTTGCCGCCGGCTGCCATGAGCAGGCCTACGACCCCTGCGGTCCATCCGGAGATCCATACGCTCACGAACAGGATGATCGCGGCTTTCTCGGGGTTAATGCCGGGCGTCGTAATGAACGCGGCAAGCACGAGTATTATGAATGAGAGCACCGCGCCGGGAATGAAATATTGCGTATTCGTAAGGAAATAGACCTTCTCGTAACTTGTCCGGAGGGCGTCCTTCAGGCGGTCGATGGACGTACTGATATCGGCGTGGTTGGTTTGCTCAAGCTTAATATAATCCGAGAGCTTGAGCAGCCATTCGACGGCCTTTTTTTCGTCGCCGCTAAGCAGGGATACATCCTTCGACACCCGTTTTATCGCGAACTCACCCCTCTTCTCTTCTATTATTGTAATGCATCCTTTGACGGCGGCGCTGACCAGCGCGGCAGTCAATGCCTTGTTATCAAAGCCCATCTTAGAGATATACCTGCATGCCGCGGGGGATATCCCTTTCGGCGGGGCGAACAACGGCACGATAACGCCCTTCTCGGGATCCCTGCCGACCTTTGCCCATACTGCCACATAATATAACACCAGTAATAATATGAGCGCTTCGCTAAAAAATATTTTATTCATAGGAGGGAATATGAGTAAAAACAGGCCTTTTGCCGTCGGGACCGGCATATGGCTGCCAACCGGCTTCTCGACGAAACCTTTGGGCCAGCCGACGACGATCGTGAGCCCCTCATAGGAACGCAGGGGCGCATTCGTAATGAAGTACGGGCGGCCGTGCGTAAGCATCACGTTCAGTTCGCGCGCCTTCGACCCCTGCGGGCCGGTGAAGCCGTCCATCTTAATTTCGTTTTCGGGTATGCCTTCGGGCAGGACTACCGTCGCGGTTGCCTGGTCTATCGGAAATACCCAGCCGTTGCCCGTGACGTTCCAGTAGAGCTCGTCGTGGTCTTCGAAATATCCGAGCTGCCTGTCGGTATTATACGATATCTCGTAGGTATGCTCCCCGTACGGGATGAATACGTCGCTCTTGCCTATGTATACGCGGATGCCGTTAGGCTGGGCCTGTGTATGATACGCTTCAGCCGTGCCGTCCCTCTTTACGCTGATGATATTGAGGCCGACCGTATATTCGTCTTTGTACTTCGTGGGAAAATCGCGGTAGATGCCGCGTTTTATCTGCGCGCCTTCCGCGATCACCTTGATCGTCTCGGTGACGGCCAGTGAGGAATCTTTATGGACTTCTATGCGGCTGTCATAGGAGAGTATGCGTTCGGAGGCGTGCGACGCCGCGCAGGATAATAATAATGCGGCCGATACTATGGCGGCAAATATATGCTTCATGCTCTATTTGTCCTTCAGATTTTCACTTCCGGTGTCTTGCGCTCCGTGGCATATTCTATCTCGAAGAACTCGGCTTTGCCGAACCCGAAACCGTCCGCTATGAGGTTGCTCGGGAACTGCTGCGACACGATGCTGTAATCCCTTACGGTGCCGCTGTAAGACCGGCGCGCCATCTGCAATTGGTCCTCTATCTCGACGAGGTTCTTGTGCAGGTCGAGGAAACTGTTGTTCGCCTTCAGTTCGGGGTACGCTTCCGCGACCGC
>JBAYMW010000139.1:0-3465 GCA_041663405.1 Candidatus Omnitrophota bacterium
ACCGGAACCGCTGATGGCCACCGTACCTGTAGCGGCGCCGCCACGCCCGACCACACCGGCAGTATTGCTTACGGCAGCGCCGTCTGAGATATTCAAGGCCCCTGTATCCCAACAGCCTACATACAGGCTGTTGTTCGACGCAAAGGTGGAACCGGCGCCGGTGACGTTAAGGGTGCTGTTAGATCCTGAATTACTGCCTATGTAACCCTCATCAGTCGTGACGTCGGCCCCGGCGGAGATGGTCATTGTGCAATCCCCGTCATAACCTATATACATACCGCTTGAAGCCGTGAATGAAGAACCCGCGCCGGTAACTATGGCCGTACCGGATGAGGCGGAATGGTAACCAAGCGCGACGAACGAGCCGGACAGGGAACCGCCGTTGGAGACCGTAAGGGCATAGCTCCCGTAATTGCCTATATACAGGTCGCGGCCCGTCAGAGTAGAGCCGGAGCCGGTGACGGTCAGGGTACCCGTAGAACCGGTATCATCCGCAACATAGAGGTCGGTAGTATTTGTGAATACGCCTCCGGCGGAGACCGTAAGGGTTCCGTCGCCGGAATTGCCGACATTAAGATCGGCGGCGTTTGTCAGGGTTGAGCCGGAGCCGGTGACGGTCAGGGTACCTACGGCGTCGGCGCCTTCGGAGGCAATAAATACCCCGCCGTTCGATACCGTAAGATCAGCTCCATTGGAAACTGTCAGGGCGCCCGTAGTGGTCTTGCCTATTACCAGCCCCCATGTATTTGACCAAGTAGAACCGGAACCTATGTTCAGGACACCGGTAGTCGCCCCGGTAATATTGGTCCAGCTGGTGCATCCGCCGACATAATTCGTGAGAGTAACATCATAGCTGGCCGGATTGAATGTCGTTTCGAAGCCCAGGGATGTGGTATAACCGGACATGTCTATAGTGCCGGAGGAGGAGCTTTCATTGAACGTGATGCTGCCCGATACGCCGCTCGAGTTCAAATCGTCTATCGCATCGCTCAAGGAACCGTCGCCGCCGGAAGAGTAGTTCGTGACCGTGAACGAACCTGCGTAAACGGGAACAATAGACAAGGAAAAGACGATGCCGAAACCAAGCAATAAATAAAAAGCTTTCGCGCGAAAGGAGATTTTCCTGCTAATATACATTTTGACATCCTCCTGTTTGTGTTCTCTGCGCTTATTATATCCGTATCTGATTCCAAAGACAATCGAATAATTATTGTTTATCCCGGCGCGACTTGATAGAATAATGGCAGATATGGACAAGATAAAAGTCGGGGTCATAGGGGTAGGCCATCTGGGCCAGCACCACGCGCGCATCTACGCCGGTATCGAGGGCGTGGAGCTCGCCGGCATCTGCGATGCCGACATAAGGCGCGCGAAGGAATTCGCCGGAAAATACAAGACGACCGCGTTCTCCGATTATAAGGAGATGTTCGGCGTGATCAACTGCGCTTCGGTGGTGGTCCCGACCGAGCTGCATTACCATGTCGCAAAGGACTGCCTGCAGAACGGCATATCCGTCCTGATAGAAAAACCGATGACGAAATTCGTCGGGGAGGCCGACGACCTGCTGGAGATCGCGAAACAGAAAGGCCTGACGATCCAGGTAGGCCACATAGAGAGGTTCAACGCGGCCGTAATGGCCCTCGACGAGATCCCCGGGAATGTCAGGTTCGTAGAATGCCACCGGCTCGGGCCTTTCAAGAAGCGCGCGCTCGACGTCGGCGTCGTCCTCGACCTGATGATCCATGACATTGATATCATACTTGCGCTCGTGAAATCGGAGATCGCCTCGATAGATGCGGTGGGCGTCAACATACTGACGGACCATGAGGACCTCGCAAACGTCAGGATACGGTTCAAGAACGGCGCTGTGGCGAACCTGACCGCGAGCCGCGTGACCGACAAGGAGATGCGCAAGATACGGCTATTTAAGGACGACTGCTATATATCTCTCGATTATGTCAAGCAGGAGTCGGTCATCTACCGCAAGATAAACAACAGGATAACCGGCAAGCTGATAAACATCAAAAAAGAAGAGCCGTTGAAAAAAGAGCTCGAATCGTTCATCGCGTGTTTGAAGGCCGGCGAGCGCCCTCTCGTCTCGGGCGAGGAAGGGCGCGACGCGCTCAAGATCGCGCTGCAGATCGAAGACGCTATTAAAGATAACCTGAAAAACAATGCCTAAAAAGATATTCATTATCGCCGGAGAAGCCTCAGGCGACCTGCACGGCTCAAACCTCGTACTTGCGCTCAAGGGGCTTTCCCCCGATACGGTATTTTCCGGGATGGGCGGCCCGTTGATGGTAAAGGCGGGAGTCCGTTCCTTCCAGGATATTAGCGAGCTCTCCGTCATAGGCCTCGGCGAGGTCCTGAGCAGCTTGGGGAAATTCAAGGCGGTTTTCCGGATGCTTGTCGAAAAACTTGAAGAAGAAAAACCCGACTGCGTGATCCTTATAGATTATCCCGAATTCAACCTGCGTTTTGCGCGTGAGGCGAAAGAACGCGGCATAACCGTCATATATTATATTAGCCCGCAGATATGGGCCTGGCGCAGGGGCCGCGTAAAGATCATAAAGCGGTCCGTCGACAAGATGATAGTGATCCTCGGGTTCGAAAAGGACTTTTACGCGAAATACGGCATCTCTGCGGAATTCGTAGGGAATCCGCTGCTCGATTCCGTCAGGACGCTCTGCCCGAGGGACGAATTCCTGGAGCAGCACGGCCTCGATGCGTCGAAAAAGACCGTCGCTATCCTTCCCGGCTCCCGCCGCGGGGAGATCGAAAAGAACCTTCCGGTAATGGCGGAGGCCGCGGAGATGATCAAGGAGAAGTTAGGCGGCGGCGTGCAGTTCATGGTCGCGAAATTCGGCGGGGAGTATAACATCTATGATTGCATGAACGCCGCGGACGTTGTCCTTGTGGCATCGGGGACCGCGACGCTCGAGGCCGCTATACTTGAAAAGCCGATGATAGTAGTCTACCGGGTGTCTTTCCTCACCTGGCTGTTCGGGAAATTACTGGTAAGGATCCCGTTCATCGGGCTTGTGAATATAGTGGCCGGGGAAAAAGTCGTGCCGGAATTCGTAGGTTTCCGCGTCGAACCGGGGAAGATCGCTGATGAGGCCGTATCGATACTCCTCTCCCCCGCCCGCAGTAAAAGCATAAAGACGCGCCTGGCGGCAATAAAGGGCAAGCTGGGAATGCCCGGCGCAAGCAAACGCGCCGCGGAAATAATCAAAAATAATATTCTGATAGGAGTTCGACCGGGTGTATGACCTTTGCGGGCGTGAACTGCATTATCTGCGTCTTGCATGAGCCGCAGCCGGTTACGACATAATCCGCGCCGGATGACTTTATCTGCTCGAATAACCTCTTCCCTATCGACGCCGACAAGTCGTAATTCTCCCCTTTGAGGCCGAACGTGCCGGCCATGCCGCAGCAGGAATCGTCTATCTTTTTTATCGATAT
>JBAYMW010000140.1:0-3442 GCA_041663405.1 Candidatus Omnitrophota bacterium
ATATCGAGCGATAACCTGGGCCTTAACCTCCTTTTTGACAAGCTGGCGAAAGAGGACAAGCTTGAGTTCATCGGCTGTTCGGGATTCGAAAGGGTAAGCCGCGGGAAATAATGGCGTTTTCGGAACAGGTATTAGAAGAGATACAGAGCAAGTCCGATATAGTGACCGTGGTCGGAAGCTATATACCGCTCAGGCGCGCCGGAAGGAATTATAAGGCGAACTGCCCGTTCCATAAGGAAAAGACGCCGTCCTTCATGATAAGTCCCGCGAAGCAGATATTCCACTGCTTCGGATGCGGCGCCGGGGGGAATGTCTTCGGGTTCGTGATGAAGATGGAGAACATTGATTTCCCGGAGGCGGTAAGGACCCTGGCGGAAAAGGCGGGGGTGAAGCTTCCGAGCTTCACGCGCAGCCAGTTCGAGACGAGCAGTTATGCGGTCCAGATATATAAGACGAACGAGTTGGCCGCGGCATTCTACCGTTCGATGCTGTTGAATACCGATGCCGGCAAACGCGCCGCGGAGTACCTTAAAGGCCGCGGTATTGGCGAAGAGGCCTCCGAGAAAGCGAAGCTCGGGTTCGCGCCCGATGAGTGGAGCGGACTGATAAATTACGCGAAGGGCAAAGGATTGGACCTTGCCGTGCTCGAGCGTTCGGGGCTCGTCCTTCCCAGGGAAGGCGGCGGGCACTACGACAGGTTCAGGAACAAGATAATATTCCCGATATTTGACATCAAGGACAGGGTCGTGGCGTTCGGCGCGAGGGTCCTGGACAATTCGCAGCCGAAGTACATCAATTCGCCCGAGACCGAAGTCTATATAAAGAGCAGGCATCTCTACGGTTTTAATTTTTCGGTCCAGGCGGTAAAGGATAAGGACCTCTGCATAGTTGTGGAGGGCTACCTCGACTTCCTTGTGCCTTACCAGATGGGCGTGGGGAATATCGCGGCTTCATTGGGCACGAGCCTCACGGATTCGCAGGCGCGGCTCATAAAAAGATATACGAAGAACGTCGTGATGCTCTATGACGGGGACTCGGCCGGGGAAGCGGCCTCGCTGCGCGGCCTCGACATCTTCCTGCAGGAGGGAATGGCGGTGAAGGTAGCCGTGCTTCCCAAGGGTTTCGACCCCGATTCGTTCATAAGGGGCAAGGGCGCGGCGGCGTTCGATGCGCTTATCGGGTCGGCGTCCGACCTGCTGGAATACAAGCTCGGGATACTTTCATCCAGGCATGACAGCCGCACATCCTCGGGCAAGGCTAAGATATGCTCCGAGATGCTGCCGACGATAGCGAAGATACCGGACGCGGTGCTGAAATTTGAATTCATAAAGAGGCTGTCGGAGAAGCTCCAGATAAGGGAGGAGGCGCTCCTCTCGGAGATAAAGAAGATAAAGCCTGACCGCGGGTACGAGCTTCCCGAGGAACTGGTTTCCGGAAGCGCGTCCCAGGCGGCGATGGCCGAGAAGATAATCGTGGGCCTGATGCTCGATGACCCCGACACGATAAACGAGGTTAAGGGCAAGCTGAAGCCCTCGGATTTCGAGGACCCTTTCACAAGGAAGATAACGGAGGAGATATTCGCGTCCTTCGGTGACGGCAAGTCGTTCAATCCGTCGCAGCTGATAAACAGGCTGGCGGAGCCGGACCTGACAAGGATGATAGCGGAGTCTTCGAGCCTTATAGAAGATATTAAAGACAAGCAGAAGAACCTCGATGACTGTATAAAGTGGATGGTCAATAAGAACGCTAAGGCTAGGCTTTCGGAATTACAGAACCTTATTAAAGCGGCTCAGGTCATGGGTGATGACGGCAAGGTCAACCAGTTGGTCGCCGAATACAGCGGCCTTATAAAACACCATAAAGAGCTCGCCAGGAGATGACTGCTTTGAAGAAGATAGACATAAGAAAGAGGATCAAGGGACTTGAGAAACTCATCGCCCTCGGCAAGGAGAAAGGCCACCTCACCTTCGAAGAGGTGAATAACCTGCTTCCCGAGGAGGTGACTTCTTCCGAAGATATAGATGAGATATTTGCGGTCCTCGACAAGGAAAAGATCGAGATAATCGATTCCGAAGAGGAGAAGGAGCTCAAGGAAGAGGCGGCGGAAGAGGAGAAGGAGGAGGTCCATAAGCCCGAGGCGGAGGCGGAAGAGATGCCCCGCATGGCTGTAATGGAAGACCCCGTCCGCATGTACCTCAAGCAGATGGGGCAGATCTCGCTGTTGACGCGCGAGCAGGAGCTTGACCTAGCGAAGAAGATAAAAGAGGCGGAGTTCAGGTTCCGCGAGGCTGTCTTCGAATGCAGGTTCTGCAGGAGGGAGATACTCCAACTCGTCAACGATATCCTCGAAAGGCAGGTCAATATAGACGAGGCCATAGATATTGACCCTACGGAAAAGATCGAGAAGGTCATCAAGAAGATACAGAACCTCACGAAGAGGCTGCGCGGCGCAAAGAAGACCACGAACCTCGTTCCGCTGCTGATGGAATTTAAGTTCTCGACCTCCGTGGTCGAGGACATCTCGAATATGATGAAGTACCTGGTTGCCGATATCGAGAAGATAGACAGGGACGTCATAAGGCTAAGGGGCAGGGCCGCCAGGGGCCATATATCGGAGATCAAGGAGAGGAAGCGCAAGATACTCAGCGATTTCGGAGAGCCGTTACTTAAGATAAAGGACAGGATGGCTTACGTCAGGAGGCGCGAGAGGCAGTTCGAGAGCGCGCAGAAGAAACTCGTGGAAGCCAACCTGAGGCTCGTTGTATCCATAGCGAAGAAATATACGAACAGGGGGCTTTCGTTCCTCGATCTCATACAGGAAGGCAATATCGGCCTGATGCGCGCGGTCGACAAGTTCGAATACGAGCGCGGATATAAGTTCTCGACGTACGCGACATGGTGGATCAGGCAGGCGATAACCCGCGCGATCGCGGACCAGGCGCGCACGATCAGGATACCCGTGCATATGACGGAGACTATCAACAAGCTTATCCGCGTATCCCGTAACCTCGTGCAGGAGACCGGGCGCGAGCCGCTGCCCGAAGAGATCGCCCATGAGATGAGGATGGCGACCGAGAAGGTGCGCGGCATACTGAAGATCGCGCAGGAACCGATATCGCTTCAGACGCCGGTCGGCGACGAAGGCGACACGCATTTCGGGGATTTCATAGAGGATAAGCGCGCCATATCGCCCGCGAACGCGACCGCATATTCGATGCTTAAGGAACAGCTCGAGGACGTCCTTACGACGCTGACCGAAAGGGAGAAGAAGGTATTGAAGCTCCGTTTCGGCATCGGCGACGGGTGCCCGAGGACGCTCGAGGAGGTAGGCTCGATATTCAACGTTACCAGGGAAAGGGTTAGACAGATAGAAGCTAAGGCCCTGCGCAAGCTGCGCCATCCGATACGCTCGAAGAAGCTCAAGACCTTCCTCGAGATGGGG
>JBAYMW010000141.1:0-3418 GCA_041663405.1 Candidatus Omnitrophota bacterium
CCTGCCTATTCCCCTGGCCCCTCCGGTCACCAGGCATACCCTGTCCTTGAATATCATATCGATCTCCTCTCTAACCCTGCGACAACGCTTCCTTTACCGCAGAAACGTCGGAGGCAGCCTCCACATTTAGGCACTCGAGCGACGGGTTTATCCTCCTCAACAGCCCCGCGAGCACCTTTCCCGGCCCCACTTCAATATATCTCTTTATGCCCTGCGCAGCGAGCAGCTTTATCGAACCTTCCCAGAGCACGGACGATTTTACCTGCGCCACGAGGTTGGCCTTTATCTCGTCGGGCGATGATTCGAATGCCGCATTTACATTCGTGACCACTTTTATCTTCGGCGCTTTTATCTCTACGCTGTCTATCTCCGTTTTCAGCTTCAAGGCCGCCGGCTCCATGAGGCTTGAATGGAAAGCTCCGCTGACATCGAGCGGTATGACCTTCCGCGCGCCCCTCTCCCTGGCAAGGCTAGAGGCCGCCTCGACCTTATCCTTCGTCCCCGATATAACTATCTGTCCGGGCGAATTGAGGTTCGCGATCTCCGCGCCGGTCTCATCGCATATTTTTTTTGTCTCTTCCAGCGGAAAACCTATGACCGAGGCCATCGTGCCGGGATTCTGGCGCGACGCTTCTTCCATGAACTGTCCGCGCTTCCTTACTAGGACCACCGCGTCATCAAAAGATAAGGAACCCGCCGCGACGAGCGCGGTATACTCCCCGAGGCTCAGGCCGAGGACCGCTTTCGGCGCTATCGGAGCATCCATGACCGATTCGAGCGCCCTCAACGCGGCTATCGACGCGGTAAGTATCGCCGGCTGGCAAACGTCGGTCCTTGTCAGTTCTTCCTTCGGCCCTTCGAAACATAACTTAGCTATATCGAAACCGAGTATCTGGTTGGCTTTTTCAAATATCACTTTTGAGGAGGGAAACTGCTCGTACAACTCCTTACCCATGCCTACGTACTGGGCCCCCTGGCCGGGGAATATGATCGCTGTATCTACCATTCTATTACGCACGACCCCCAGACAAAACCGCTCCCGAACGCGACCATGAGGACTTTATCGCCCTTCTTTACGCGGCCTTCCTTGACCGCCTCGAACAACGCCACTATGGCCGAGGCAGCCGACATATTGCCGTATTTCTCGACGTTCACGAATACCTTCTCGAGCGGGATACCTACGCGGGCGATGACCGCCTCTATTATCCTTATATTCGCCTGGTGCGGTATGACACAATCGATATCTTCAGTGGTAAGCCCTGCCCTGCTCAAAGCCTGCGCGGAGGCATTGGTCATGACTCGGACGGCGTTCTTGAAGACCTCATTCCCTTCCATCTTCAGGAAGTGCAGGCCCTGCGTCACGGTCTCGTGCGAAGCGGGAGTCACCGAACCGCCCGCGGGGAACATGAGCAGCCTGCTCTTGGTGCCGTCGGCCCCTATATAAGAGGACAACAGCCCGCCCTTCTTTACCGGCGCTATGACGGCCGCTCCGGCGCCGTCGCCGAAGAGCACGCATGTCGAACGGTCCTTCCAGTCCACGAAACGCGACAGGAGCTCCGCCCCTATCACGAGTATATTCTTATACATGCCGCTCTCGATGAACTGCTGAGCTATCGTGAGCTCATGTATAAAACCCGAACACGCGGCGTTGATATCGAAACATGCGGCATTCACGGCGCCCAGTTTCGCCTGGACGAAACAGCTGGTGGCGGGGAAGAGCATGTCGGGCGTTATCGTGGCGAGTATGATCAGGTCTATGTCCGCCGGCTCGAGCTTCGCGTCCTTGAGCGCCATGCGCGCGGCGTTCACCGCAAGGTCCGAGGTCGTCTCTTCCTTACAGGCTATCCTGCGCTCGGAGATACCGGTCCGCGTGCGTATCCATTCGTCCGAGGTATCGACGAGCTTCTCGAGGTCAAGGTTCGTCATTACCTTGCTCGGAAGGTACGCGCCGAGGCCTATTATGCCGACGTGTATATTTTTTTTAGGTTTTTTTGTTATTTTTGGTTTTGGCGTCATTTGAGGGCTTTTACCGCTTCAATGATGTCGTCGTTGACGCGGTGCTCTACGAACTCACCGGCGACCCTTATGGCATTCTTAATGGCCTTCGCGGAGGAACGGCCGTGGCTTATTATGCAGATGCCGTTGACACCCAGCAGCGGGGCGCCGCCGTATTCGGCATAATCTATCTGCTTCTTGACGGCCTCCATCGCCGGCTTTGTCAGCAGGCCGCCGATTATCCTCAGCGGGTCTTTTTTGATCTGGTCCTTTATGAACGAAGCGATCGTGGAAGCTATCGACTCCGATACTTTAAGCACCACATTGCCCGTATAACCGTCGCACACGACCACGTCGAAATGCCCCGCGAAGATATCCTTGCCTTCCGCGTTACCCTTGAAATTCAGCTTGCTGGATTCGAGCAGCTGGTGCGCCTGCTTAAGGTAATCCGGGCCCTTCGATGACTCCTCGCCGATATTCAACAGGCCTATTGAGGGGTTCTTCATGTGGAATATATGGCGGGCATACACTTCACCCATCGCCGCAAAACCAAGCAGGTGTTCCGGCTCGGGATTTATCGTAGCGCCTACGTCTATCAGCACGACCGGCCCCTTTATCGAGGGCAGCGGTATCGCGATACCGGGACGCTCGCACCCCGGGAGCCTCCGAAGAGAGAGCATCGCGGCGCTGACAAAAGCCGCGGTATTGCCTGCGGAGACTACGGCATCGGCCTTGCCCGTTTTAACGAGATCGGTAGCGACGCAAATGGATGAATCCTTCTTCGTGCGCGCGCTTGTCGCGCCCGGCTCGTGCATGTCGATGATCTCCGACGCATGGTGGACGCTGACGCCGGATGGGACGGAACCTATCTTTGCGAGTTCCGCTTCTATCGCCGGCTTGTCGCCGACTATTATCACTTCAAAACCGTATTCGGAGGCAGCCTGTACCGCGCCCTCTACCACTACTTTAGGGGCGAAGTCACCACCCATCCCATCTACGGCAATCCTCATTTCTTCTTCTCTTCCTTGACCTTGACGTCAAGGACCTTGCGCCCCTTATAATATCCGCAGCTCTGGCACGCGCAATGCGTCCTTATGGAAGCGAAACACTGCGGGCATTTCGTCACCTGTGGCGCAGTTAATACCTGGTGCGTGCGGGATTTATCCCGTCTTGCTTTCGAATGTTTTCTCTTTGGCAGTGCCATTTAATTACTCTCCTTCTTTAGTTTCCGCTCTTTTTTATTTCATTCCATTTCTGCGCGTCCGGTTTGTGCCCGCAGTCGCCGTCGTTAAGGCTCTTGCCGCACACCTGGCACAACCCCTTGCAGCTCTCCCTGCAAAGCGGCTTGATCGGATACTCCAGGATTATCTCCTGCCTTATGTCTTCCGTCAAGTCGAGAACGGTCTTCCCTTTTATATCATAA
>JBAYMW010000142.1:0-3380 GCA_041663405.1 Candidatus Omnitrophota bacterium
ATTATCAAAAGGGCACACATGCCCGACGCTTTACGCGGTGCTCGCGCGCAGGGGGTTCTTCCCTTGTGATGCGCTGATGACATTGCGCAAGCGCGGTTCGATATTGCAGGGCCACGCGACGATTTCGACGCCGGGCTGCGAAGCCTCGACCGGTTCGCTGGGCCAGGGGCTTTCGATAGCCAACGGCATGGCGCTCGCCGGACGGATGGATTTCAGGGATTACAGGGTCTACTGCCTCATGGGAGACGGAGAGCAGGATGAGGGCCAGATATGGGAAGCCGCGATGACCGCGGCTCATTACAAGCTGGATAACATTTGCGGGATAATAGATTACAACAAACAGCAGATAGGCGGCTGGCTCAGCGACGTGAAGAACATCGAGCCGCTGAAGGATAAGTGGGCAGCGTTCGGCTGGAATGTCATAGAGGCCGACGGGCACGATTTCAAGCAGTTGATGGACGCGTTCGATAAGGCTGAGATGATAAAGGGTAAACCAACGGTGATAATAGCCCATACCGTAAAGGGGAAGGGCGTGTCGTTCATAGAGAAGAACTCGGTCGGTTTCCACGGCACGGCGGTCAAGAAGGCCGACCTGGAGAAGGCCATTAAAGAGATAGAAGAGGGGAAATAAGCATATGGCTGACCTGAAAGCTACCCGCGACGGGTTCGGAGAAGCGCTGGTCGAGCTCGGGAAGACCAATGAGAATGTCGTCGTTTTGTCCGCCGACCTGGCGTCTTCGGTCAGGGCGAACTGGTTCAAGGACAAGTATCCCGGGAGGTTCTTCGATTTCGGCGTCGCCGAGCAGGATATGATGTCGACGGCGGCCGGTTTCGCGCTGAGCGGAAAGATACCCTTTGCCGCGACATTCGGCGTCTTTGCGTCGGGCCGCGCATGGGACCAGATACGCGTTTCTATATGCTATATGAACCTCAATGTGAAGATCGTCGGAAGCCACGGAGGCATCTCCGTCGGCCCGGACGGCGCGTCGCACCAGGCCCTCGAAGAGATAACATTGATGCGCGTGCTGCCGAACATGACCGTAATAGTGCCGTGCGACTCGGAAGAGGCGCGGCTTGCCACGATCGCCGCCGCAGCCCATAAAGGCCCGGTATACCTTAGGCTCGGGCGCGAACCGTTCCCGATCATCACCGATTACAAGGGAGATTACAAGATAGGAAAGGCCGTAACGATGGCCGACGGTACCGACCTCACGATAGTCGGCACCGGCATAATGGTCCAGGAAGCCATGAAGGCCTGCGAGGAGTTGAAGAAGCAGGGCATATCGGCCCGTGTGATCAACCTGCATACCATCAAGCCAATAGATAAAGAAGCGCTCATAAAGGCAGCGAAAGAGACGGGCGCCATAGTCACGGCCGAAGAGCATACCGTCTCCGGAGGGCTCGGAGGCGCCGTAGCCGAGGTCCTCGTGGAGAATTTTCCCGTGCCGGTCCGGATGGTAGGCATGAAGGACAGGTTCGGCGAATCGGGAGAGGCTAGGGAGCTCATGGAATATTTCGGCCTCAGCCATGAAGGCCTGGTAACCGCCGCCCTCGAAGTCCTAAAGCTGAAAAAGTAATGCCTGCGATCACCTTAAAGTCCCCAGCCAAGATCAACCTTTACCTGAAGGTCCTCGGGAAGAGGCCCGACGGTTATCATGACATCGAGACGGTCTTCGAACGCATAGACCTCTGCGATGAACTGACCTTTAGCCCGATACCCGACCGGATTGTGGTCAAATGCGATAACCCACAAGTGCCTTGTGACCAGCGCAACCTGGTGTATAAGGCCGCGCAGATGCTGAAGGACCGTTACGCGATCCCGTCCCTGGGTGTCGAGATAACATTAAAGAAGAACATACCCGTGGCCGCCGGCCTTGGGGGCGCCAGCTCAAACTGCGCCTACGCGTTGCGCGGCCTTAGCGAATTATGGGGCCTGAAACTAGAAAAGCATGAGATCTTTGACATCGGCAGCGAGATAGGGGCCGATGTCGCATTCTTCCTGCTTGATTCCGGGAGGGCGATCGGCCGCGGGAGGGGAGAGATACTGGAGGCGGTACCCAAGGGAGAGAGCTTCCGGTACCTTCTTGTGAACCCGGGGTTCCCGGTGCTCGCAAAAGACGCCTATAAGAGCCTAAATTTGGGCTTGACACCTATCCCCGGCCATAGTAAAATCAACCCTGCGTCTCTTGAGGTTATAAAGTTCGATGGGCTTAAGGGGCTAGTATTTAACAGCTTAGAAGACCCGGTGGTTCGTATGCATAAAGCCATCTCCGAGATCAAATCAGAAATCACCAGATCCGGGCTTAGTGTTGTTATGATGAGCGGAAGCGGGCCTACTGTCTTCGGAGCGGCTTCAAGCATGAAGGAAGCCCTTGACGCAAAGGAAAGGCTCGCGCTTAAGGAAGGATGGCAGGCTTTCATCGCGTCGACGCTCTGGTAAGCCGGCCGCTTTTCATCTAGGGCAAAAAGGAGCGGGCCAGATGGTTATTAGTGAAGTAAGGGTCTTTCTTAAAGAGGGCCAGGACAGGAAATTAAAAGCATACGCAACAGTGACGTTTGACAACTGTTTTGTAGTAAGGAACATAAAGGTAATAGAGGGGCAGAAGGGATTGTTCGTCGCGATGCCTTCGAGGAAGATGAAGGAATCGTGCCCGAAGTGCAGGTTCAAGAACGTAGTGCGGTCCAAGTATTGCAATAATTGCGGCGGAAACCTTGAGACTATCGTCCGTCCGGCGGCTAAATCTCCGGAGGAGGAAGCCTCGGCCCGCCAATCCGAACATAAAGATATAGCCCATCCAATAACTCTCGAGTTCAGGGAGCTGATCCAGAAGAAGGTCCTGGACGCTTTCGACGGCGAGAAGAAAAAGGGCCCTTCCCCGGTCAAAGGGGCAGATTACGCAGAAGAAGAGGACTAACCCACAGTTTATTTTCTTCTGCCCGGTAGTGTAAAGGTAGCACACGAGAATTTGGATCTCGGCGTTGAGGTTCGAATCCTCACCGGGCAACCAGTGCGGGATATATAATATGGCAGAGAGATGCTCGTTTTGCGGGAAATCCCGCGAAAAAGTAAAGAAACTTTTCTCCGGGCAGGGCGCATACATTTGTGAGAGCTGCGTCAAGCTTTGCAGCCAGATACTGTCCAGCGACGAGGAAGAGGACCTGAAGCTCAAGCGTGAATCGAAGGTCAAGGAGCTTCTGAAGCCCACGGAGATGAAACGCCAGCTCGACCAGTACATCATAGGCCAGGAGCGCGCAAAGCGCCAGCTTTCTGTCGCCGTATACAACCATTACAAGAGGATAATAACACAGGCCCAGAACCGCGATGTCGAGTTCGAGAAGTCGAACGTGCTGCTTATCGGCCCGACCGGTTCAGGCAAGAC
>JBAYMW010000143.1:0-3282 GCA_041663405.1 Candidatus Omnitrophota bacterium
CCTAAGACGGTGGTATACCAGCTGGCGGAATACAGGAATGCGATCGCGCGCAAGGAGATGATCCCGCTGACCACGATCAAGAGGGCGCCGACGGCGGAGCTGAAGCCGAACCAGAAGGACCAGGACCTGCTTCCCCCTTATCATGTCCTTGACGCGATACTTAAGCTTTATGTGGAAGAGGACAAGTCTGCCGCCGAGATAATAGCGCAGCGTTTCGACCCTAAGGTGGTAAAAAAGGTCATAAATCTGGTCGACAGGAACGAATATAAAAGGCGCCAGAGCCCTCCCGGCGTTAAGATAACGCCTAAGGCTTTCGGCAAGGACCGCAGGATACCGATAACTAACAGGTATTAAAAAGGAGAGCTTAAGATGGCTACAAGGTCGGTAAAGGACAAGGAATATGTTCTGAAGATGGCCAAAGAGGCCAACGTGAGGTTCATCAGGCTCTGGTTCACGGATATACTGGGTTTTGTCAAATCGTTCGCTATAACCGTCGAAGAGCTTGAGGGGGCCCTTGAAGAGGGCATGGGATTTGACGGTTCTTCGATAGAAGGTTTCGCGCGCATCGACGAATCCGACATGATGGCCCGCCCCGACCCTAACACGTTCTGCCTTATACCGTGGAGGCAGAAGGACGAGTTCGCCGTAGCGAGGATGTTCTGCGATATCGTGAGGCCCGACGGCAGCCCGTTCGAAGGCGACCCGAGGTATATCCTGAAGCAGAACCTGAAACGCGCCGCGAAGCTCGGTTTGACTTTTTATGTGGGCCCCGAGCTCGAATTTTTCTATTTCAAGAACAACGCCTCGACCGAGCCCCTAGATAACGGCGGGTATTTCGACCTTACGCCGCCTGATCCGGCCGCGGACCTGAGGCGCGATACGGTCCTCATGCTCGAGTCGATGGGCATAGGCGTCGAATACAGCCACCATGAGGTATCCCCGAGCCAGCACGAGATAGACCTGCGTTATACCGACGCGCTCACGATGGCCGATGCCGCGATGACATACCGCGTAACGGTAAAAGAGGTCGCGCAGAAGTACGGAGTATACGCTACGTTCATGCCGAAGCCCATATTCGGGATGAACGGGTCGGGCATGCATGTCCACCAGTCGCTGTTCAAGGGCGACAAGAACGCTTTCTTCGATGCGAAGGACAAGTACCACCTGTCAAAGATCGCCAAGAACTATATCGCCGGCCTCCTGAAACATTCCCGCGAGATAACTTCAGTTACGAGCCAGTGGGTCAACTCGTACAAAAGGCTCGTGCCGGGCTATGAGGCGCCGGTCTACATCGCGTGGGCCAAGAGGAACCGCTCTACCCTCGTGAGGATACCGGAATACAAACCCGGCAAGGAGAAGGCGACGCGAGTCGAATACCGCTCTCCGGACCCGGCATGCAACCCTTATCTCGCGTTCAGTGTTATGCTGGCCGCGGGCCTCGAGGGAATAGAGAAGAATTACGAACTGATGCCTCCTACGGAGGAGAACGTCTTCGAGCTTACGCCCGAAGAGAGGACGAAGCGCGGCATCAAACCGCTTCCCGGAGACCTCTACGAGGCGATTCTCGAGACCGAGAAGAGCTCGGTCGTCAGGAAGGCGCTCGGCGAGCATGCTTTCCATACTTTCATAGAGAATAAGAAGATCGAATGGGATAAATACAGGGCGCGCGTAACGGACTACGAACTTAAGGAATACCTGTCAATACTATGACACGCAAGGTTCCGTCAAGGGCGCCGAAGTCTTCGGCCTATGAGAAGCAGATAGAGGCGCTCTCCAAGATCAGCCAGACTATAGCGTCCAACCTCTACCTCGAGGACATACTGCGGCTAATAGTGATCGTTACCGCCGAGGTCATGGATTCCAAGATCTGTTCGCTGATGCTGCTCGATGAGCAGAAGGGAGAGTTGGTCGTCCGCGCGACGCAGAGCGTCAGTGAGGCCTACAACAAGAAGCCCAACATCAGGATCGGCGAGGGGATAGCCGGAATAGTGGTTAAGGAAGGCAAGCCGATAACCGTCCCGGATGTCCGGGAGGACAAGAGGTATCTCAACAGGGACGTGGCAAGGAGCGAGAAACTCTGCTCGCTGCTATCGGTGCCTATGGCGGTAAAGGGCAAGGTCATAGGGGTCCTTAACGCGTATACCTCGAGCCCGCATAAGTTTACCAGGACGGAGACAAATATCCTTACCGCGGTGGCCAACCAGGCGGCAGTTGCGATCGAGAACGCCCAGATAATGGTCAAATCCAGGGTAATCCAGGAAGAACTGGAGACGAGGAAGTTCGTCGAGAGGGCGAAGGGTATCCTGATGCGTAAGGGCCTCGGAGAAGAAGACGCTTTCAGGAGGATACAGAAACAGGCGATGAGCCTGCGCAAGACGATGCGCCAGATAGCGGAAGCGATAATACTGTCCGATGACCTCGAAAAGGGCAAATAGCCCCTTAATTTTGGGTTTGACTTTAATAAGATTTTATAATATAATCGTTAAAAGATTTTTGTAAGTCCATCAGGTCCATCCGTAATAAAGAGAAGGAGGAACCATGAGAAAATTCATCATTGCCCTGGGCATTTTTGCGGTATCGATGGCATTTATAGGGTGCGGGCAGCAAAAGACGCCGCCTGCCCAGCCTTCTGCAGGCGCTGAGGCGCTCCCTTCTGCGGCTGCACCTAAGATCGATGTTGCTGTTCAGCCCGCTCCCGTCGCGCCGGCAAGCGCTGAGGCGCTCCCTCCGGCAGCGGCCCCGGCAGTATCGGCAGCGAAAGAAATGGTAATAGCGGATTTCAACACAGGCGGGAAGCCGAACAACGTGGGCGGAGATTTCGGATCATGGGACAAGGACCCGAACGATCCTTCGCAGGGAACAAGGATGTCGTTCAATCCGGACGAGAAATACGGCAAGGACGGTTTTTCGCTGCAGCTCGATTACGATGTGGATTCGCCGAACCCGGCGTATAACGGTTTCTGGATGAAGCTTGGGGACATCGACGCCACCTATTACAATAAACTGGTCCTCTACATAAAGGGCGACGAGGCGAAGGGATATCCCCAGAAGCTCAAGATAGAGCTTAAGAACGCGAAAGGCGAGGTCGGCAAGGCCTATATAAGCCAGATAAGCGGGACATTGGCTCCTGTCGAGATCAAGTTCTCCGATTTCCAGGGGATAAAGGATTTCAGCAAGATGACGGAGTTCACGATAGTGTTCGAAGATTCCGTCTCCAGGCCCAAGGCGGGCACCGTATATATTGACAGCGTGGAATTCGCGAGAGACTAGGCCATAATGGAA
>JBAYMW010000144.1:0-3219 GCA_041663405.1 Candidatus Omnitrophota bacterium
AGTTCCTTTATCTTCGCGTCCCTTCCGATAAGGCTGAATCCTTCGGCTTTCGGTACCTTTCCGCCGGCCGAATACCCCTTCTCGACCACCTCGCCGTTCCTGGTTATGAATCTCATGCCATCCTGTCGTTCCGCCGCATTAGCAAAGGCGGCATCAAGGTCCTCCGCGAGGCAGGTATTCCTGAGCATATATTCAAAGGCGGGTTTTACCGCTTCGCTTACTTTAATATAATTGATGATATCGCTGGCGTTCTCCGGCCTCCTCAACCCCTCAAGGGGGATGAAGGTCGCCCTTCCGAGGGAACTCTCGTCCAGGAACTTGATCAACCTTTTGGCCGTATCTTTATCTTTCACGATGACCGCCTGGACCATGTCGCCTAGTGCCGCTTCCACTACGCCATCATAGCCCTGGAAAGGCTCTATGAGGTCCGCGACCACGCCGACCACGCCTTCAGACACGCCTGAACCCCGCTCAATCTCCTTGAGGACGGTCTTTACACCAAGTGAGAAACCTTCATACTTCGCTTTCAGGTCCTCGAGGAACGTCAGGCGGGATTGCGCCGTCGTAAGCTCCGAACTCAGGCTCTGCTGGTCCACCTCAAGCTTTGCTATGTCTTCATCGAGGCTGCTGAGGTTCCCCTCGGCCTGCGCCTTCTTCCAATTCAACTCTTCTATGTCTTTGCCTATCTTCTCAACAAATACGACGAGGTCCCCCAATTTCTGGTTGAAGGAGGTCCTCTCTTCCTCGACTTTCCTCTTCTCGACTTCAATCCTTCTTTGCCGCGCGCTGAGATGCTGTGTATGGGCGACCATTTTCGTGAGCTCGTTATGCACCCTGGTCTGTCCCTGGGCTATATCGACTATATATAATTTCGCCTTCTCGATGTTCTGCTGGCAGGTCTTGACCGTCTCGGCGACGGAATCGAGGTTTGCGGTCTTCTGCTCGATCTGCGACCTCATGCTCTCTTCATTGGCCTTGAACTGCCCTGATTCCAGGTTCAGCCTGGCCACTTCAGCCTCGAGGTTAGACAACCGGTCCCTGCTCGACGCGAGGTCCTTCTCAAGCCCCGATACCCTGGAATTAAGTTCGCCCGACCTTTCGGAGTTATAAGATATCTTGTCCTTGTTCCTCTCGATCTGCCCTTCGATATTGACCACGTTGGCCTTCGCTTCCGAGAGCCTGTGGTCGACCTTATCCAGGTCCGCCCTCAGGGAGACCAGCTTCGCATCAATGCCGGCTATCGTCGCATTGATCTCGTCTTCCTTGGCTTTCAGTGAATCCCTGTCAGAGTATATGCTGCCTTCTTCCGATTTTATCTTCTTGAACTCGTTCGCCGCGGAGACTACCTCCATCTCCTTGAGCTTCTCGAAATCTTCCTTGTATTTCCTTGCCTTGTTAGCCTGGCGCTCGATGGAATTTATCTGGCGCCTTACTTCCGTTATTACGTCGCTAACCCTGAGGAGGTTCGCCTCTGTCTGCTCCAGCTTCCTTAAGGCCTCTTTCTTCTTGGCCTTGTACCTGGTGATGCCCGCGGCCTCCTCGAATACATAGCGCCTCTCTTCGGGGCGCGAGTCCAATAATTCGGCTATCCTGCCCTGTTCCATGAGGGAATAGGTCGATGTGCCGATGCCGGTGCCCATGAATAGTTCATTGATATCCTTTAGCCTTACGGGAGATTTATTGATAAAATATTCGCTCTCACCGGAACGGAACACTCTTCTGGTGATGGTGACTTCATCGAATTCCGTGGGGAGGATCTTCGGCTGGTTGACTATAGTGAGGGATACTTCTGCGAACCCAAGAGCCTCTTTTCCGTCGGTGCCGCTGAAGATGACGTCTTCCATCTTGTTCCCGCGGACTTCCCTGGCTGAGGTCTCTCCGAGCACCCATTTAATGGAGTCGGATATGTTTGATTTGCCGCAGCCGTTCGGGCCTACGATCGCAGTTACACCGGGTTCGAAATTCAACTCAGTCTTATTGGCGAATGACTTGAATCCGAACAGTTCCAAGCTCTTGAAATGCAAATTGGCACCCTCCTTTAAAAACAAGACCACCAAAATGGTGTCTCAGTCGGGGATGCCAAGACAATTTTGTTATCTACCTGCCCTAATTGTTATTTAAAAAGTACCATATGCCGCGGAATTTGTCAATAGTTTTTTGGATTTTTTACCATCGAAGCTCGTAGCTCAAAACCGACAGCACCGCGATCGCCGCCGTCTCTGACCGGAGCACTTCCCTGCCCAAAATGACCGGGGTTACCCCGGAACTCACCGCGAGGGCCACCTCTTCAGGGGTAAAATCACCCTCAGGGCCTATGAATACCGCGGCGGAAATAACATCCCGCCCTTTTAAAACATCCTTCAAGCCCTTATTGCCGCTGTAAAGGCACGGCATGACCGAGAGCCCGCAGCGGCCGGCATCTGCCAATGATCTTTTCAGGTCAGTGACCGGGGTTATCTCCGGAAACGTCGACCTCCCGCATTGTTTCGCGGCCACTACCGCTATCTTCCTCCAGCGATCCGGTTTATTTCCTTCGCCGGATATCTTTACCACCGTGCGGGAAGTCACTATCGGGATTATCTTAGCGACGCCGATCTCGGTCGCCTTCTCGACGATCATGTCCATCTTAGAGGATTTAGGTATTGCCTGTATAAGTGTCAACCCGCATTTCTCCGCGGGAATGCCGGATACTTTGCTGACAATGGCCGACAGCCCGGCCTTGCTTACCTTATCTATTGTCCCTGTGTATTCCTTCCCTGTCCCGTCAAATACGGTGATCTGGTCGCCCTCACGCAGGCGCATGACGTCCCTCGCGTGATGAAGCTCCTCACCCGTCACGGTTATCATGCCGTCGGACACCGACCCCTTAGGGATGAAGAACCTGCTCATTCCGAAAATACCTGCGCGGTAAATACATAAAGCTCCGTCTTATTGTCCTTCCATGCATCCGCAGGAAGGCCGGCCTTATTTTCACAGAGGTTCGAGAGGAATTCCTCCCTGCTCCAGCCGGTCTCCGCAGCGACCTGCGGCAGGAATACCCCGCTGCGGTACCCGCTTTTCACTATCACTCCGTGCACTCCCATCCGGATCTCATCTGCGCTCCGGACGCGCCTGGGTTCGGACAATACCGATATCTCTATCTTTATATCCTTTAGCTCCTCCGGGCCCACCGGCGTAAACCTGGGATCGGCGGTCGAGGACTCAATAGCCATATCCCTG
>JBAYMW010000145.1:0-3215 GCA_041663405.1 Candidatus Omnitrophota bacterium
ATACAGATAATGACCGCGCAGGAACTCGCGACGAAGGTAATGCAGTTTTTCCAGAAGTACACGCTGACGCTTATAGGGAGCGTCTTGATCGTCGCGTTCGGATTGCTTGCCGCCGTATTGATAGGCAGGTGGCTGAAGCGCATGCTGTTGAAGCGCAACGCGGACGTCACGATAACCAAGTTCCTCGTCCAGATAGTCAAGCTGTTGATCATTGCGTTCGCGCTGCTGATATCGCTCGGGAATTTCGGGATAACGATAGCGCCGTTCATAGCGGGCTTGGGCGTGGTAGGCCTCGGCGCGAGCTTTGCCCTGCAGGGGCCGCTGTCGAATTACGCGGCCGGCGCGACGCTGATATTCACAAAGCCGTTCAAAGTCGGCGATATAATAGAGATCGGCGACCGGGTAGGCGAGGTCGAGGACATGACGCTTGCCAGGACGCTCGTCAGGACGCTGGACGGGACGCAGATCGTCATTCCGAACAAGAAGATAATAGGCGAGGTCATACACAACTATTCCGGCTACAAAAGGCTGGATATTAAGGTCGGAATAGGGTATAATACCGACGTTGATAAGGCTGTCTCCCTCGTTAAAGGCGTAATCGCCGGCCAGAAGATGGTCTCCCTGAAACCCCAGCCGAAAGTCGGGATCTCTGAATTCGCGGATTCAAGCATTGTCGTGTACGCAAGGATCTGGTGCAGGCAGAACGACTACTGGGACATGATGTTCGCAGTGAACAAAGGGATATATGACGAGTTCAGGAAGAACGGCATCGAGATACCGTTCCCGCAGAGGGACGTGCACATATTTAACGACAAAAAAGGAGCCTGATAGATGAAGAATACGGCTGTCGTGCTTTTATGCGTAATGGTCCTCTCGGCATCGTCCGGCGCGTTCGCGATGTTCGAGAACAAGAAGATAATAGATGCCGTGGAGAGCGGCAAGGTGAAAGTCGGGATGGCCAAGGACGAACTGGTCGGCGTGATAGGATACCCGCCCGAAGGAAAGCCGAAGCAGGACGGGCTCTTCTTCAGGTTCGCGAAGACGAAAGTGACGTCGGCAGGCAAAGAGGAGTCGTGGACGTACCAGGTCGGCGCGACGGCCGACGGCGTCAGGAGCATCACATTCACGCTCATTGACGGCAAGGTCACCGAATGGAACGAATGGCTTGATCAGCAAAAATGAACACGCTGGTTTACATACTTATCAGTGTTTTTATAGTAAGCGCGATATCGCTTATCGGCGTATTCACGCTGCTCTTTAAGAGCAAGTCGCTCGATAAGGTCTTTTTCGTGCTTGTCAGTTTCGCGACGGGCTCGATGCTCGGCGCCGCTTTTTTGGACCTGCTGCCGGAAGCGATAGAAAAAGCTTCCCCGGAGAAGGTCTTCGGGAGCGTTCTGGCGGGCCTGATGATATTCTTCCTCATGGAAAAGTTCCTGTACTGGTACCATTGCCACGAGGGGGAATGCGACATCCACCAGTTCACGTATCTGAACCTGTTCGGCGACGGGCTGCATAATTTCCTCGACGGGATTATAATAGCGGCGGCTTTTTTGGGAAGCACTTCCCTCGGGATCATTACCACCTTGGCGATAGTCCTGCACGAGATACCGCAGGAGCTGGGCGATTTCGGGGTGCTCGTATACGGAGGTTTCAGCAGGATGAAGGCGCTGGTCTGCAATTTCCTGACAGCCCTTACTTCCGTAGCGGGAGCGGTTGCGGCGTACTTTTTTCTGGATAAGATCGAAGGGCTGACGCCCTTGATAATAGGAGTCGCTGCGGGAGGTTTTATCTATATCTCCTGCACGGACCTGATACCCGAGCTTAACAAACAAAGGAAAGTTTCCAGCTCGATCCAGCAGTTCATACTTATATTACTGGGAATAGGAGTCATCCTGGCAGGCAAGGCCTTCCTCAAAGAATAGCCTCCGGCGGATAAACTAACAATAATATGATAAAACAAGAGAACCTCAGGAACATAGCGATAATAGCCCACGTAGACCACGGCAAGACGACGCTGGTCGACGCGCTGCTCAAGCAGACGCGCATGCACCGCAACATCGAGGAGATGGGCGAGTGCATCATGGATTCGATGGACCTCGAGCGCGAGCGCGGCATCACTATCCGCGCGAAGAACGTCAGCGTGAACTACAAGGGCGTGAAGATCAATGTAGTCGATACCCCCGGCCACGCCGATTTCGGCGGGGAGGTCGAGAGGATACTGCGCATGGTCGACGGCGTGCTGATACTCGTCGACGCGAAAGACGGCCCGATGCCGCAGACGAGATTCGTCCTGCGCAAGGCCCTCGAGCTCGGATTGAAGGCGATCGTGGTCGTCAACAAAGTGGACCTTCCCGACGCGCAGGTCGATGACGTCGTGAACCGCACGTTCGACCTCTTCGTGGAACTCAACGCGACCGACAAACAGCTCGATTTCCCGATAGTCTACGCGTCCGCGATACAGGGCACGGCGACTTTGGATATGCACCACGTCTCGGATAACATATTCCCGCTGCTCGATACGATACTCAAGAAGATAGAGCCTCCGACAGTAGACCCCGAAGCCCCGCTCCAGATACTGATACTCGCGCTTCTCGGAGATTACTATAAGGGTAAGATGGGCATCGGCAAGATAACCGGCGGTTCGATGAAGGTCGGCAGCAACGCCGCGCTTGTCCGCAAGGACGGCTCAAAAGAGGTCTCTAAGGTCACGGCCATATTGACGTACGAGGGGCTTGAGCGCGTTGAGCGCGAGAGCGCCGTCGCGGGAGAGATCGTCGCTGTCGCGGGTTTCGATGACGTCAGCATAGGCGACACGATCACAGACCCGGTGAACCCGACCCCGCTCACGCCGCCCGACATAGACGAGCCGACAGTGCAGATGACGTTCGGCGTCAATACGAGCCCGTTCGCGGGACGCGAGGGGAAATTTGTGACATCGCGCAATATAAGGGACCGTCTCATGAAAGAGACCGAGACGAACGTATCCCTCAGGGTCAGCGAGACCTCCGCTTCGGACGCGTTCCTAGTCTCCGGAAGGGGAGAGCTGCACCTCGCGATACTCGTCGAGCAGATGCGCCGCGAAGGTTTTGAGCTGCAGGTGTCGCAGCCCGAGGTCATCTACCATGAAAAGGACGGCGTGAAATGCGAGCCGTACGAGTTCCTGACGGTCGAGGTCCCGGCGGAATACCAGGGCTCCGTCATCGAAGAGCTCGGGC
>JBAYMW010000146.1:0-3193 GCA_041663405.1 Candidatus Omnitrophota bacterium
AAGGGGGAATCGGTATGGGTCGCGATGTTCCTTTGCTATGCGGCGAAGCAGATGGCGGAACTTGCGGACGAGATGGAGAAGACGAAAGACGCCGTGAGTTTCATGAAGGTATATAACGGGATGAAGGATAAGATAAACGATATCGCGTGGGATGGGGAATGGTATATACGCGCGTTCACCGATGAGGGCAGGCCGGTCGGCTCGAAGGCCTGCGAGGAAGGGAAGATCCATATCAACACGCAGAGCTGGGCCGTCCTGAGCGGCGTAGCGGACCGCGAGCGCGGGCTGAAATGCATGGACTCGGTCAAAAAATACCTGGATACGGAACTCGGCATAAGGATATGCTGGCCTTCCTATACGAGCAGCCCGGACGATATCGGTTCGCTGATCAATTATCCGGCAGGCATCAAGGAGAACGGCGCGATATTCTGCCATGCCAACACGTGGGCGATCATTGCCGAAGCTATGCTCGGGCGCTCCGACAGGGCCTTCGATTATTACCATAAGCTGCTCCCGGCGGTCGCCGGAAAAAAGGTCGGGATGGACGGATACAGGGTCGAGCCGTATGTATACTGCCAGTTCCTGTTCGGGCCCGACCACCCGCAGTTCGGCCGCGGCAGCCATTCATGGCTTACGGGCACGTCCGCCTGGATGTTCCGCGCGTTCACCGACTGGATACTGGGAGTAAGGGCTACGCTCGACGGCCTTACCATCGACCCGCGCCTTCCTTCTTCATGGGACGGCTTCACGATGAGGCGGCTTTTCCGCGGAAAAGAGTACGAGATAAAAGTCTCGAGGGGAAAAGTCACCGTCAACGGAAAAGCCATAAGGGACGGTTCTTTAGCTCATCGGAGAAGTGTCCCCATTTAATCTAATTTTCAATAGAACCCTGCCGGGATTTCTGGTAGAATGTAATAAATCCCGGGAGGTCTAAATGAAAAGAACGTTTCGTCTCGCGGTAATAGCCGTTTTCCTTATTTCCCTTTCCCCTATGCAATCCCAGGCGGAAGATAAGCCCGTCCTGAGGCCCGAAACGCGCATCCATAAGGCCGGAAAACCGGTCAAGGTCGATTGCGACCTGAGCAAGTACCCCGGATACGCCATAAGAATGGACAAACAGTCTTACGAGATATTGATGTACAACACATGGTCGGGCAAGGAAGACCTCAGCGCGGATATCTACCTCCTCTGGGATGACGATGCGCTGTATGTCGCGGCAAAAGTGACCGATGACGTGCCTTTTGACAACAGCAAGGAAGGCCCCGATATCTGGGACGGCGACGCGATAGAGATAATGCTCGGCCTCGACGAGAAGGCCGATCCCGGAAGGATGTTCTTCGGCAAGCGGGATTACCAGATCGGAATAACTCCCGGCAATAGCAAGGATATCAAGGCGGGTGAATGGGTATGGCGGCGCGACGATTACGAGGGGGGGATCGAGGTCGCCTCCATGAAGTGGGATAAGGGCTATATTATCGAGTCGAGGATACCCTTCAAGGTCCTGGGCGGGTTCAAGCCCGAGATAGGCAGGAAGATAGACTTCGATGTCTCCGTCGACGACGGCGATACGCATAAGAGGGAGCTGCAGTTCACGTGGCACGGGACGAAGAATGTTTTTTCGGACCCGAGCGAGTGGGGCATAGCCGTATTTGCCGCCCCGCGCGCCGCGATAGCGTTGTCATATTCAACGATGATGGCCGTCATCGCGGGGATGATCCTGGTCGTGACGTTCATGGTTTTTGTTGCGCGCCGGCCCAAATAGGAGAGGAAGAAATATGAAATGCGATACTTGCGGACGTGATGTCCCTGAAGTGAAGAGGGTTGTCGTGGCGCCCGGATATGACAGGACGCTTGCGAAGCCGATGTATAATTGCCCGGAGTGCTACGAGAAGAAAGAGCAGGCCAAGAAGAATGCATCAGATAAAAGTCCTCGATAACGGATATGTCGCGCTAGTAGATTCGATGGGCGGGGACAAGGCCGTCATAGAGGGCGCCCGCCGCTGCTACATGAGCGAGCCGCAGGGTGAGTCTGCGGACTCTAAACTGATCCGCCATCTTATAATAAAAGACCACGGCACGCCTTTCGAGCACGCCTATTTCCGTTTCGACGTCAAATGCCCGATATTCGTTGCGCGCCAGTGGATCCGCCACCGCATCGGCACGTATAATGAGATGTCGCTGCGCTATTGCCTCGCGAAAAGGGATTTTTATACGCCGGAGGACCTGTCGGGCGAGGCGCTCCTGAAATACAAGAGATCCATAAACGACGCCTTCGACGCTTATGAATCGATGGTCTCGTCCGGGATAAAACGCGAACAAGCCCGCGGCGTCCTGCCGCTTTCGATATATACCCTTTTTTATTGGACTGTTAACGCGCGGTCCCTCATGAATTTCCTAAAGCAGCGCCTCGATAAGTCGGCCCAGCCGGAGATACGCGAGTACGCGAAAGCCCTGCTTCAGATATTCAGGGAGACGATGCCCGTTACGGCCAAGGCCTTCGAAGAAAAAATAATGCCGAAAGAATAATGGATCCGAACGTACGTCCCGAAGAACTGATACAGGGCTGCATTAAGAAAGACAGAAGGTCGTGGGATGTATTCGTCGAAACGTATTCAAGGGTAGTCTACTGGGCTATCCGGGACCGGCTTAAGCGTTACGGATATGATTTTAACGAGGAAGACGTCAATGACATCCACCAGGATGTCTTTATCGCTTTATGGGCCGGCGACAGGCTTAGGCAGCTCAGGGAGCCCGGGAAAGCGGCGGGATGGCTGGCGATGGTCGCGGGCAACGCGGCGATAGACCATTTCCGGAAGGTAAAGAGCCAGTCTCCGCCGAACTCGATGTCTATATATGAAGAGCTATGCAGGAACGGGGAAGGCGGATCCCGGACGCTTGAAGAGGTGCTGCCTTCCGCCGCGGCAGGGCCCGACAGGCAGGCGCAGTTGAACGAAGCGCGGGAGGAGCTGGAAGCGGCGCTCGACGGGCTCAATCCTAAGGAGAGGATGGCCGTCAAGCTGAACCTGCTGCATGGCATGAAACACGTCGAGATCGCGGCGGCGCTGAAAGTCCCGGTAAATACGGTCTCGACGACAATAGCCAGGGCAAAGAAAAACCTGAAAGAAAAACTCGAAAAGAAACGTCTATTATAATATGAAAGAGAGTATAGGTAACCTTCATGGAGTAAAAGCTC
>JBAYMW010000147.1:0-3177 GCA_041663405.1 Candidatus Omnitrophota bacterium
AGAAGGCTTTATGAGCTTGCGCGCAAGGGCAAGGAAGTCCACAGGGAGCCCCGAAGGATAAATATCATGGAGCTTAGGATAAACAGGATAGACCTGCCGGAGATCGGGTTCACGGTAAAGTGCTCGAAGGGGACATACATCAGGAAACTCTGTGATGACATAGGCGACAGGCTCGGCTGCGGCGCGCACCTTTCAGGCCTGCGCAGGCTCAAGGCCGGGGATTTCGAGGTGGGCGGTTCTGTCGGGCTGGAGCAGCTTAAGTCATTTTCCGCCGAAGACCTTGAAAGGCGCCTCCTGAAATATGAATAAGACTATAGCGGCGATAGGGATATTCGACGGCGTGCATAAGGGGCACGCGAAGATCATCACCTCTGCCGTAAAGGAGGCGAGGAAGACGGGCGCGAGGGGGATAGCAATAACATTCGATCCCCATCCGGCCAAGGTCATATATCCCCGCAGGAAGACGCCCTCGATAATATCGACCCCGCACAGGGTCCGCCTGATACACGGCCTAGGCATAAGGAAGTGCGAGGTAATAAGGTTCGACAGGAGATTAGCGAAGATGCCCCCGCGCGAATTCGCGGAGAGGATACTTGTCCGCAAATTCAGGGTCTCGAAGGTATTTGTAGGCAGCAATTTCGGGTTCGGGCGCGGGAATTCCGGCGATGCCGGGCTGCTTAAGGAACTCGGGAAAGAACTCGGGTTCGCGGTAAGCATAGTACCTATGGTAAAGTCCCGAGGGAAGAACATCTCCTCGACCTCTATAAGGAAGATGATAATACGCGGGGACCTGA
Organism: Candidatus Omnitrophota bacterium; assembly: GCA_041663405.1. Classification (GTDB taxonomy): domain Bacteria; phylum Omnitrophota; class Gorgyraeia; order Pluralincolimonadales; family Pluralincolimonadaceae; genus UBA6215. Next base: position 795 of record JBAYMW010000147.1, read on the forward strand.
AAGGGGCTAAGAGTATGCTCGGCAGGCCGGTATCCGTTTTCGGCACCGTCGTAAGCGGCAAGAAGCGCGGAAGGCTTCTCGGCTATCCTACGGCGAACATCGATCCGCATCACGAAGCCATACCGCCGTGCGGCATATATGCCGTATGGGTGAAGGTCAGGAACAGGAGATACGGAGGGGCGCTGTTCATAGGGGCTCCCGCCACATTCGGCGAAAAGGAACCGGTTATCGAAGTCCACATATTCGGCCTGCACGAATTCATATATAAAGAGGACATCGAGGTCATATTCGAAAGGCGGCTGCGCGGTATACGCAAGTTCCCGGACCATCAGAAGCTGATAGAGCAGATAAGGCGGGATGATAAGGCGGCTCGCAGCGTACTCGGGCTGAGGAATTTCTCGAATTCCTCAGGGAATAATGCTTTACATTAAATGCCTATTATGATATCATGGTTTCAAATTAGGAGGAGGAGAAGTTAATGACGCTTATGAAAGATGCAAAAAAGAGCCTGATAAACAACTTTAAACAGAGTGACAACGATACAGGCTCGGCCCCGGTCCAGATAGCTATCCTTACGGAAAGGATAAACCAGCTGACCGAGCACTTTAAAGTCCACAAGAAGGACCATCATTCACGCCATGGTCTTTTAAAGCTTGTAAGCCAAAGGCGCAAGCTTCTGGAATATCTCAAGAGAGAAAATTCCGATGTCTACCAGGAGATCCTGGATAAACTCAGCCTTAGGAAATAACTGCTTTATCTTTTGCGTGGCGTAAATGCGGAAGATGGGTGTTAGGGATGTTCCTGTACAAGGCAGGAACACAATAATTGGAAGGAATATATGAGTAATAGATTCGAAACGAAATTGGGAAGAGAAAACCTGGTCTTTGAGACAGGCAGGATGGCCAAGCAGGCGCACGGCGCCGTCATGGTACAGTACGGCGGCACGGTGGTCCTCGTTACGGCCGTCATGGCGAAGGAGCCCAGGGAAGGCAGGGATATCGATTTTGTCCCGCTTACCGTTGAATACCAGGAGAAGAACTATGCTGCCGGAAAGATACCCGGCGGATTTTTTAAGCGTGAGGGAAGGCCCTCGGAAAAAGAGGTGCTTACCTCCCGCCTTATAGACAGGCCGATAAGGCCGTTGTTCCCCGTGGGCATCTCGCATGAGATTCAGATAATGGCGCTTGTGCTTTCGCACGACGGAGAGAACGATCCCGACGTGCTGGCGCTGAACGCCGCCTCGTGCGCGCTCGCAATATCCGACATACCGTTCGACTACATAATAGGCGCGGTTAGGGTCGGCATGATAGAGGGAGAACTGGCCATTAATCCCACGTTTGCGGAGCTTGAAAAGAGCTCGCTGGATATCGTGGTCGTCGGTACGAAGGACAAGATAGTAATGATCGAGTCCGGAATGAACGAACTGACCGAAGAAGAGGTCGTAAAGGCCATAGAGTTCGGGCATAAGAACCTGATTGCCTCGATCGAGCTCCAGGAGAAGATGAGACAGGAATGCGGAAGGGCGAAGGCGACGGATGTAAAGTTCAACTCGGTCGACGAAGAGCTGTTCAAGAAAGTCAGCGAGCTTGCGCTGGGCAGGATGAAGGAAGTCGAGCAGAAGGCGAGCAAGGAAGAACGCGAAGAGCTCATGAGCATTATCGCCAAGGACCTGATCGAGAAGCTTGTGGTCGAAGGCGCATCATGGACTGAGAACGACGTCAAGAACGCGCTGATCAAGCTCGAAAAGCAGAGGGTAAGGCAGTCGATCCTTAAGGATAAGAAGAGGGTGGACGGCCGCGGTTTCAAGGATATCCGCCCGATATCATGCGAGGTCGGGGTGCTCCCGAGAACGCACGGTTCGGCTCTATTTACCCGCGGACAGACCCAGAGCCTTTCCTTGACCACGCTCGGCACATCGGCCGACGAACAGACCATAGACTCGCTGGAAGGCGAGACATCAAAGTCTTTCATGCTTCATTACAACTTCCCGCCTTTCTCGGTGGGAGAGGTCAAACCCGTGAGGGGCCCCGGAAGGCGAGAGATCGGACACGGAGCTCGTGCGGAGAGAGGCCTTAAGCCTGTCATGCCGGGCAAGGAAGAGTTCCCGTATACGATAAGGGTCGTATCCGAAGTCCTTGAATCTAACGGTTCGTCCTCCATGGCTACGGTATGCGCAGGCACGCTGTCGCTGATGGATGCCGGTGTCCCGATCAAGGCGCCAGTGGGCGGTATCGCCATAGGGCTTGTGAAGGAAGGGAACGAGCACGTGGTCCTTACGGATATCGCGGGCCTGGAAGACCATTTCGGCGACATGGATTTCAAGGTCACCGGAACAGCGAAGGGGATCACGGCGGTCCAGATGGACCTTAAGATAGACGGGATA
>JBAYMW010000148.1:0-3150 GCA_041663405.1 Candidatus Omnitrophota bacterium
GAGGAGGTAGGCTCGATATTCAACGTTACCAGGGAAAGGGTTAGACAGATAGAAGCTAAGGCCCTGCGCAAGCTGCGCCATCCGATACGCTCGAAGAAGCTCAAGACCTTCCTCGAGATGGGGTTGGGCCTGGGAGAGGAGAGTGCTTCCTAAAGACGTAAAGCTATCGCGCCGCGATCTTTCCTTTACGGTCCCGTGTCTCGCATGAAAGTTAGAAAATTAATCCTCCTGCGCCGCGCTTCGCAGGTATTATTCTTCCTGTTATTCGCGGTATCTTCCGGTATCATCTTCAAGATCGACCCGCTCGCAATGTTCTTCACGTCGATAAGCGAGAGGACAATCCTGCCAGGCACCATCCTATCGTGCATAATGATATCACTGACTTTCGTATTCGGCAGGTTCTTCTGCGGATGGGTATGCCCGCTCGGCGCATCTTTCGACCTGATCGGCCTGGCCGCCGGGAAGAAACGCGCTGAAAACGAAAAGTCCAACGCAAGGCACAGGAAGGTTAAATATATTTTGCTGGCCGTAGTCGCTTCATCCGCCATTCTTGGTATCCAGGTTGCATGGGTCCTTGACCCGCTCGGAATAATGTCGCGTTTCGTGAATATGTTCCCCGGATCACCTGTCATGGCGGTGATATTCTTCGCGGCCTGCTCGACCGTGTTCATAAAGAAGCGTTTCTGGTGCAGGTCGGTCTGCCCGCTCGGTGCGATATATGCTCTTACAGCAAAAGTTGCGTTGCTCCGGCGCAATGTCCGCGGCTGCAGCGATTGCGGCGCATGCGCGACGCGCTGCAGGATGGGCGCCATCAGGGATGACTTCAGCTATTCAAAGGGTGAATGCATCCTTTGTATGGATTGCGTTTATGATTGCCCGGCGCTGGGGACGAAATTCACGTGGGGCGGCGGCCATGCAGAGCGGGACCGGGGGACAGATGCATCGAGAAGGAATATCCTGATCCTATTGTCATCCTCGGTGTTATTATCGGGGTTCGGGAGATTCAGGTGGCCGGCGCGCGGGCGCACGGTCATAAGGCCGCCCGCGGCATTGCCGGAGGAAGAGTTCACCGGCCGCTGCATAAGGTGCGGCAACTGCATGAGGGTATGCATAACGAACGGTCTGCAGCCTTCGATGGGAGAATCGGGCATCTCCGGCATATGGACCCCGAAACTTGTTCCCGAGATAGGATATTGCGAGTATAATTGTACGTTGTGCGGCAACACATGCCCGACCGGCGCGATACACAGTGTGTCGCTCGCGCAGAAGCACGATACGCGGCTCGGCCTCGCCGCCGTGGACCGCAATATATGCATGTCATGGGCGGACGGCAAGCAGTGCATGGTATGCGAGGAGCATTGCCCCGTGCCGGATAAGGCGATAAAGGCAAGGGAAGATAATGTGAACGGGAAGGTCATACGCAAGCCGCTGGTTGACGGGAACCTCTGCGTCGGCTGCGGGATATGCCAGAACAAGTGCCCGGTGAACCCGGTGAGGGCCATAAGGGTCAGGCCTTTCTGAATCAAATTATAGGCTTGCTTAATCCGCCTTAAAATAGTATCATATCTATCACTTTTCGTGTTATGCGGCTAGCATGGGCCCATAGCTCAGTTGGTTAGAGCAGCTGACTCATAATCAGCGGGTCATAGGTTCAAGTCCTATTGGGCCCACCAAATTTCCGGGCGATTGGCTCAGTTGGTTAGAGCGCCACATTCACATTGTGGAGGTCAAAGGTTCGAATCCTTTATCGCCCACCATCTCACACCCCGGGAGCGCCATATGCAAAAGATAAATGTTGAAGAGCAGATAGGCCGCCTGAAAGATCTCCAGGCAGTCGACAGCGATATTTTCCGCCTGCGCAGGGAGAGGTCTGCCAAGCCAAAGCTCATAGAGGACCTCGAGGTTCGCCGCAATGAGGAGCAGGCTGCGGTCAGGGGGACCGAGGAGAAGATCAAGTCGAACCAGGTAAAGCGCAAACAGCGCGAGCTGGACCTCCAGGCTAAAGAGGACGGGGTCAAGAAGCTCCAGGCCCAGCTCTACCAGCTGAAGACGAATAAAGAATACACGACGATGCAGCAGGAGATAGAGGGGCAGAAGGCGGACAGGTCCCGCATCGAAGACGATATACTTGTTCTGATGGAAGAGGCGGATACCCTCAACAAAGAGCTTGCAAAGGAGAAGGCGCTTTTTGCCGACGCCGAAAAGCACCTGAACGAGGACAAGAAAGTCATTGAGGGCGAGATCTCCTCGCTGGACAGCCGGATATCGGGCCTCGAATCGCAGAGGGCCGCTTGGGCCGCTCTGGTCGATAAGAAAGTCCTCGCGCATTACGAGAAAGTATTGTCGGGCAAGGACGGCACCGCTATCGTCGCGGTGAAGGACAGCGCGTGCCAGGGATGCTTTATGAACCTCCCGCCGCAGGTGATAAACGAGATAACGATGAACGACAAGATCATTACATGCGACAGCTGCGCGCGCATACTTTATATTGAAAAAGAGCCCGATGCGTAAGCGCCTCGTAATATATACCGACGGGGGTTCGCGCGGGAATCCGGGGCCTTCGGGTATAGGCGTCATCATATGCGACGAGAACGGCGAGGCCGTAAGGAATTTATCGAAGTACATCGGCGAAACGACCAACAACGTGGCGGAGTATACGGCGCTGATATACGGCCTTCAGGAGGCCTTGATTTTAAGGGCGGACGAGGTTATAATCAATTCGGATTCGGAATTGCTTGTAAAACAGCTGAAAAAGGAATATAAGATAAAAGACAAGGACCTGAAGGTGCTGAACGGGCAGCTTGAGCACCTGTTATCCGGCTTCAAGAAATATGAGATAAACCATATAGACCGTTCCCTTAACAAAGGGGCGGACAGGCTGGCCGATAGGGCCGTGGGCCAGGAGTCGCTCTTTTAGAAGACAGGATTTGGGCAGGCCGGATGATCGCTTCCAGAAATGGAGGAGGAAAGTCCGAGCTCCAAAGGACAGCGTAGCGGGTAACGCCCGTCTGCCGTAAGGCAAGGATCAGAGCCACAGTGACGAACAATCCCAAGCGGGAGGCCAGACGGCCTCAACGCCGGGACGAAGTGAAACGCGGCAATCTCTACGCGGAGCAAGGCCAAATAGGCGCATCTCTTGGGGCTGTCCGC
>JBAYMW010000149.1:0-3132 GCA_041663405.1 Candidatus Omnitrophota bacterium
ATATCTGGAATAAGCTGGACAGGGGCTACAAGAGCAAGCTTGTAAGGGTTTATGAGGACGAGTTCAGGGCCAAGAAGGCCATGATCAATTATATGTCAAGGTGTATAAAGGCGTGGGCGTCAGTACGCTGACGGAAGGCTACTTAGTATTATAACTTTCCTTAAGCACTTCGTGGTAGTAGAGCCAATCGTCGCTTACCTTCTTCATCGCGCTGTATAAATTCCTGTAATCGTCGTAGATATCGCATTCGAACTCGATATTACGCCTGCCGCTCAGGAAGTGCGCGAACAGCTTATAGTTCATCTCCTTGCGCAGGAAGTTCTTCTTCTTGAGGGCATAGAAGAGGGAGCCGTTCCCCTCGAAGCAGTTCATTATCCTGACCCATTCGCACGCTATGAATATGCAGTTCTTGTAGCTGCCGAACAGGTCGACCGTATCGCAATCTATGAATACGCACGACTCGAGCTTGCTCGAGGGTTTTATCTTTTTGCTCCTGACGAAATAGTTCCCGTGTTCGTCCGGCTTCGCTATCTGGGCGGTCAATTTACGCAGCAGCTCGAGGTATGTCATTATGTTAGAGGCCCAGTCTATCCAATATCCCTTGGCGATCGCGCCGCCTACGCTGACCTCGTACTGCTGCAGGCATTCCCTCATGGCAAGCTGTATCTTTGACAACGATTTCTTCTCGAGCACCAGGGATTCGCATATGAGCTTGTTGAAGCTCCATTCGGTCGCGTTCAGGTGCTTTATGAAGTCCTTGTTCTTCTCCTTAGAGCAGAACAGGTCGAGCGCGTTCTGGAGCTTATCCAGGTTATCTTTCGTCGTGAAGAGCTGGAATGTATTGGCGAGAGTCATGTCCTTTGAGTATTTAGGTATCAGCTTCTCGTCGAAGGTCTTCTCGTAAAATGAGGATATCTCGTTGTCCGGGCCCAGCTTTGCCGTTCCGAGGCAGCCGAGGGCCCTGTTTATCTGGATAGGGGTCAGCAGCATGGAGGCCGTGTTCCTGTTAAGCGTCCTCAACAGGCCGGTGATGTCAACCTCCGAATAATCGAAATTCTGGTCGATCGGGAGTATTATGACCGTATTTTTGAAGAGCGGGATGCTCTTCGCGATGCAGGGAAGCAGCATGTCCGGAGCGCGGCCTTCGGGGAACCTTATGCTGGCCTTCGAGGGCGTCCCGAACTCGTAGGAGAGGGGGAATATCCTCGTCGCGAGGCCGGCGTCGTGTATATATACGATGGTATCGAACGAGTCGAGCTTCTTCTTCGAAAGCAGCTTCTTTATGCGTTCGTGCGTCCTTAGATATCCGGTAAGGTTGCCGCGGGTCTGGCCCATTTCGGCCATGCCTACAAGCTCGACGTCGATGGTCTTATTGTACTTCTCCCTGAGCTTCTTCTTGAAGAACTGCCTGAGGTCAGGGGAGAACTCAAGCTTGTCGTAAGAGTTCAGGACGAGCAGAACCTTGTCAGCTACCTCATTTTTGACACTTATATTTTCGTTCAAAGATGTTTTTGCCATTTCAAGAAATATACCCCTTTTTCTTAAAAAAGTCAAGTATTTTGCCCCGCCTTGACAATTCTAACCCCATGTGGTATACTTGCTTCCAAATATCAGGAGTATATCTTGCCGGAAGCGTTCCAGCGTATAAATTGGGTGGATGTCTTAACCGTAATCCTTTTGTTAAGAACATGTTATATTGGCGCAAGGACGGGCCTTTCTGAAGAAGTGTTCAAGATGGTCGGCGTGCTGCTGGCGCTGTATATATCGATGAGTTTCTATTCCCCGCTCGGAAGCAGGATAAACGAGGGTTTTTCGCTTCCGCAGGAGCTTGTAGACGGGGTTTCTTTTTTAATTCTAATTTTACTGTCTATGCTAAGTCTTAAATTAGTCGCGATGGGGGTCACGAAAGTAGTCAAGCTTGCGTTTGCCGACAAGATAAACCAGTGGGGAGGGTTCATATCGGGGTTGCTTAGGGGCGCCATACTTATGAGCCTGCTTTTCGCGCTCTTCGGCATACTGCAGGTGGATTATCTCGTGAAGTCGGTGGATGAGCGTTCGCTGACCGGCCCGTATATAAAGAAGATAGCCCCGTACGCATATCAGGTAGTCGTTAGGACCTCGCCCGAAGAAATAAAATTAGACAAATAACAGGAGGAGAAATTGAAATTATCCAAGGTCTATGATCTGGTGATAAGGGAAGGTATTGCCGCCGATCCGCGCGGCAAGGACGCCATCGCGAAAATTCTCGCGAAGACGAAGAAAGATTACGAGGCGCTTAAGGACAAGGATAAGCAGTATTTCGACAAGGATAGGCTGCAGAACCCGTATGCCGACAGCAGGATACTTTACGGCGAGGGTTCGACCGAGGTCAAGAGGATTATAGTCGGTGTCGATGTGGAAGCGGCGGAAGTTATTTTGGCCGACAGGCTGAACCAAAAGGAAAAGAAGATCGACTTGGTGATGGCCCATCACCCGGAGGGCCGCGCGTGGGCGAGCTTCTATGAAGTGATGAACATGCAGCCGGACATATGGGCAAAGTTCGGCGTGCCGATAAATGTCGCAGAGGGGATAATGAGGGACAGGGTCAAGGAGGTCGAGCGCAGGGTAATGCCGGCCAACCATACCCGCGCGGTCGATGCCGCGAGGCTCCTGGGGCTGCCTATGATGTGCGCCCACACCCCTGCGGACAACCATGTGGTCTCGTACCTGCAGAAACTTATGGACGCGAAGGGGCCGGATACGGTCGCCGACGTGATAGACATATTAAAGGAGATACCGGAATACCAGCGCGCGATGAAGGTCAACGCCGGTCCGCGCGTGTTTTTTGGAGATCCAAAAAATAGGGCGGGCAAGGTCTTCGTGGACATGACCGGAGGCACCGAGGGCCCGACGAATATGTTCGAGAAGCTCGAGGCCGCGGGCGTCGGTACGATAGTCGCCATGCACCTCGGGGAGGACCACCTTAAGAATGCGCAGAAGGGCCATATAAATATTGTCATCGCCGGCCATATATCGAGCGATAACCTGGGCCTTAACCTCCTTTTTGACAAGCTGGCGAAAGAGGACAAGCTTGAGTTCATCGGCTGTTCGGGATTCGAAAGGGTAAGCCGCGGGAAATAATGGCGTTTTCGG
>JBAYMW010000150.1:0-3098 GCA_041663405.1 Candidatus Omnitrophota bacterium
ATACAATTCATGGCGCCTGAACGAGAGGCACTACGGCGCGCTGCAGGGCCTGAACAAGGCCGAGACCGCCGCGAAATACGGGGACCAGCAGGTATTGGTCTGGCGCCGCAGCTACGATACCCCTCCGCCCGCGCTCGAGAAGGACGATCCGCGCAGCCCGGAGAAGGAACCGCGCTACAAGAGCCTAAAGCCGAACGAGGTCCCTCTGACCGAATGCCTGAAGGACACCGTCGCGCGCTTCCTGCCTTACTGGCACGAGACCATCGCTCCGGTAGTGAAATCCGGCAAGCGCGTGATAATCGCCGCGCACGGCAACAGCTTGAGGGCGCTCGTGAAATACCTCGATAACGTATCGGACCAGGATATTGTAGGGCTCAACATCCCGACCGGCATGCCGCTCGTCTATGAACTTGACGATAACCTGAAGCCGATCAGGCACTACTACCTCGGAGATCCCGAAGAGGTAAAGAAGGCCATGGAAGCCGTCGCGAACCAGGGTAAAGCTAAAAAATAGAGGGGCCGTGGTATTATCATCAAAGGTCCCGAGGAAGCCGAAAGCAGGAGCCCCATATACCAGTTGTATACCCACAAAATAGGGGGTTTTTGTCGTCGGGAGGCACAACATATAGTATTTTTTCCTTGACAAGCTACTAGGGCTTGACTATACTTTGGAGTGGAAAAGGGGGATTTTAGACATGGGGGATATGAGACTACAGCAGGGAAGTTTGTCGGCAAATTCAAGGAAGGTCCTCGAGAAACGTTATCTGCGCAAGGATGCGGAAGGGCGCCCGATAGAGACTCCCGAGGAGCTCTTCAGGAGGGTATCCCGCAACATAGCTTCAGCGGACTTATATTACGATCCCGATTATAACGCGGCAAAGCTCGAAGAAGAATTTAACGCGATGATATCGAGGCTGGATTTCCTTCCTAATTCGCCGACGCTTATGAATGCCGGCCGCGAGCTCCAGCAGCTCTCGGCTTGTTTTGTCCTGCCCATCGAAGACTCCATGGAGTCGATATTCGAGACTATAAAGAACACCGCGCTGATACATCGTTCGGGCGGCGGCACCGGCTTCTCGTTCTCGAGGCTTCGCCCGGCGAACAGCATGGTAAAGACGACCGGCGGTATCGCGAGCGGCCCGGTATCGTTCATGAAGGTTTTTGACGCGGCCACGCACGCGGTAAAACAGGGCGGCACGCGCCGCGGCGCGAATATGGGCATCCTGCGCATCGACCACCCGGATATACTGGATTTCATCAAGTGCAAGGAGACCGACAAGGACATAACGAATTTCAATATCTCGGTCGCGATAACCGAAGAGTTCATGAAGAAGGTCGAGCGCGGCGAGGAGTACGACCTCATATCCCCGCATAACAAGAAGGCCGTCGGGAAGCTGAATGCGCGGGAAGTCTTCGACATGATAGTCAACAGGGCCTGGAAGAACGGCGAGCCCGGCATAATATTCATAGACAGGATAAACAAGTCGAACCCGACGCCGCAGGTGGGGCAGATAGAATCCACGAACCCGTGCGGCGAGCAGCCTCTGCTTCCGTACGAGAGCTGCAACCTCGGCTCGATCAACCTCATCAAGATGGTCAGGTCCGACACGTCCTCGCCGCAGATAGACTGGGAGAAGCTGCGCGAGACGACGCGCCTTGCGGTCCATTTCCTCGACAACGTCATAGACATGAACAAGTTCCCGCTCCAGCAGATCGAGCAGATGACAACGGCGAACCGCAAGATAGGCCTCGGCGTGATGGGTTTCGCCGAGATGCTCATTAAGCTCGGAGTGCCGTATAATTCCGACGAGGCGATAGAGCTTGCCGAAAAGGTGATGTCGTTCATACAGGAGGAGTCGAGGAGGGAGTCTCACGCGCTGGCTCTGAGGCGCGGGACGTTCCCGAATTTCCAGAACTCGATATATTCCGACGGCCCGAGCATAAGGAACGCGACACTCACGACGATCGCCCCGACCGGGACGCTCTCGATACTCGCCGATACCTCGAGCGGCATCGAGCCCATATTCGCGATATCGTATTACCGCGAGGTGATGGACAAGACGAAGCTTGTAGAGACGAACAGGCTCTTCGAGGAGACCGCCAGGGCGCGCGGGTTCTATTCCGAAGAGCTCATGAAGAAGATCGCCGAGAAGGGGAGCCTGCACGATATAGACGAGGTCCCCGAGGACGTGAAGAAGATATTCGTGACGGCGCACGACATAACGCCGATATGGCATATAAGGATGCAGGCGGCTTTCCAGAAATATACTGATAACGCGGTCTCGAAGACGGTTAACTTCGCGAACAACGCCACGCCGGACGGCGTGCGTGAAGTCTACCTGCTTGCGTATAAGATGGATTGCAAGGGCGTGACGATCTACCGCGACGGCAGCCGCGAGGAGCAGGTCCTTTATATAGCGCATTCGAAAGAGAAACCTAGCGCTGAGGGGACCGAGGCACCGGTCTTGCAGAGACAGGAAGAGAAGGCGAGGACATCGCCGCGCCCGAGGCCCGAGGTAATAAGGGGCACTACAACTAAGATCCTGACCGGCTGCGGCAACCTTTATATCACGATAAACGAGGATGAGAACGGGATGCCGTTCGAGGTCTTTACGTCCATGGGTAAGGCCGGCGGCTGCGCTTCGAGCCAGCTCGAGGCTATAGGAAGGCTCGTGTCGCTGGCACTGCGCTGCGGGCTCGATACGCATTCTATAATAGAGCAGCTCAACGGTATAAGGTGCCCGAACCCGTCGTGGGAGAGGGGCGGCAGGATATTCTCGTGCGCCGATGCGCTCGCGAAGGTGATCGAGAGGCGGTTATTGAACAACAAGAAGCCCGCCGAGGACGCTGCCGTTGCGGAGCTCAAGGCCGAGGAGGCACCGGCGCAAAAGACGAAGACCGGCGTCAAGAACAAGCTCGGCAACGTCGTGGGCGTATGCCCCGATTGCGGCGGCGCGCTCCAGCACGTCGAAGGCTGCATGGTCTGCAAGGGATGCGGTTATTCCAAGTGCGGTTAAATGATTAAATCCGACCGTTGGATCAAAAAGATGGCCCTCGAGGCCGGGATGATCGAGCCGTTCCTAGACCACCAGGTCTCG
>JBAYMW010000151.1:0-3066 GCA_041663405.1 Candidatus Omnitrophota bacterium
AAGTTGTCACCGTACATCAGGAGTTCTAACATAAAAAAGATCTATCCTTATCCGGCGGCGCATTCCGGATTCAAAAGGCTGGTCTGAGAGGCCATCATGAAAATACTATTGGTAGTCTATGATAACGACTCATATATCCATTGGTTCCCGCAGGGCCTGGCGTATATAGCGGCAGTCCTCGCGAAGAACGGCCACGACGTGACGGTCTATAACCAGGATATGAACCATTACCCGGAGGAGCACCTGACCGATTACCTGGATAAGAACAGGTTTGATGTTGTCGGGTTGGGCGTGATCGCCGGATACTACCAGTACAGGAAACTGCTGAAGATATCGGACGCGATAAACCGCTCGAAGAACAGGCCTGTCTATATAATCGGCGGCCACGGGCCTTCTCCGGAGCCGGAATATTTCCTGCGGAAGACTAAGGCGGATTTTGCCGTCCTCGGGGAAGGCGAGATAACTGTCGTGGAATTGCTGGAAACGATCTCGAACAGGAGGTCTCCGGGCACGGTAAAAGGGATCGCATACAGGGAAGGCGACAGGGTCACGGTCAATGAAAAAAGGGAGCTCATAAAAGACATAGATACGATCCCGCTCCCGGCGTACGGCATGTTCCCGATGCAATACTACCGGCTTTTAAGGATGCCGCACAGCACAAGCAGTGATTTTGTCATCCCGTTATTATCGGGCAGGGGATGCACGTTCAGCTGTAATTTCTGCTATAGGATGGATAAGGGATTCCGCCCGCGCAGCGACGAGGCCATCATCGAGGAGATAAACCTGCTGAAGAGGGATTACGGCGTCACGTATATCTCGTTCAGCGATGAGCTTCTTATGTCATCCGTACAGAGGACTGCAAGCCTCTGCGAGGCGATCATCAAGTCGGGGCTGAATATTAAATGGTTATGCAACGGCAGGCTGAATTACGCGAAACGGGATGTCCTGAAGCTCATGAAGAGGTCAGGCTGTACCTTCATAAATTACGGCATCGAGGCTATGGATGACCGGATATTGAAGAATATGCATAAGGCGCTGACGACCGAACAGATCGTGAGCGGCATCGAAGCCACCCTTGCGGAAGGCATAAGCCCCGGCTTCAATATTATTTTCGGGAATATAGGCGAGAACGCCGAGACGCTGAGGAAGGGCGTCGAGTTCCTGCTTAAGTACGATGACGGCGCGCAGCTGCGCACGATCCGCCCTGTCACGCCGTATCCGGGTTCCGCGCTCTATTATCATGCGATAGAAAAAGGGCTCCTGAAGGATTGCGAGGATTTTTATGAGAACAAACATATGAATTCCGACCTGATGGCGGTCAATTTTACCGATATGACCGATGATGAGTACCATATGGCCCTTTTCGAAGCGAATAAGCGCCTCATGGAAAACTACTACCGGAAGAAGACAGCCGCGATGATAGAAGAGGCAAAGAACCTTTACCTGAACAAAAATGTTAATTTCCGCGGGTTCAGGCAGGATTAATATTGGATAAAAGCAATATAACGATAATCTGGGCTGAGAATGCAGGCATACCGGACGTCCTGCTATTCGCGCTTAAAAGCAGGTTCGAGAATATAAGGGTCAATTACGACAGGTCGCAGGCTTGTCCGTCAGCAGCCAAGCTGATCCGCATCATTGAGAGGGCGGGGGTAAGGGGAGTGTTCCGCCCGGTGGAGTTGACGCTCCATAAGGCGGATGCTAAGGGCCTCGCGTTGACCTACAGGGTCGACAGGGAGCTAAACGGCTGCATAGAGGAGTTCATATCCGGGCATATCCCTTATGAGACGAAGAGGTTCAAGGATATGCTGAAGTCATATCTCGCGGGGATCCTTAAAAGCAAGGCCATATTCGGCGCGATGGCAGCCTCGGAGATAGATTCGGTAAAAGCGGATGCCGGCGAAACAAACGTCATATATCTAAAAGGTCACCCGCTCAGTTACCTGCTTTGCCGTTTTTATAACAGCCGGGGCTATGCTGCCAGGAGCTCGTTCGGCCCGATGACGTGCCTGAAATACTATACCAGGCCTATTTACTATTTAGCATATTACATTTCATGCAAATTAAGGCCGGCCAAGGTGAAAGGCAATGTCTCCGGTATACGGCCTGCCATTTGGGCCGAGTATTACCCGAGCCACATCCATGATTTCTGGATGGATACGATAAATGCGGACGGTTTTGACATAGTCGCATATCTTGACCGCAGCGATACGCCGGCGACAAAAGAGACTATCGGCGAGATCGAGAAGAAGGGGACCAAGTGGATCGATGCCCGGGCGCCGTCATTGATAAAGATGAGCAGGCTGGGCCTGACGGGGTTTTTGAAGATGGCCGGCAGGTTGTTCTTTGTCCCTGTTTCGAGCCCGGTTTGGATGGGTGTATTAAGGTATGAGTATGATTTTTATACCTCAATTTACGAATCAGTCTTCCGCCGTTATAAGGTGAGGATATTGATACAGCACCAGGAGGCTTTCTGGAGGCAGGAGGCGCAGGCCGTGGCCATTGAGCGCGCCGGCGGCATTATGGTCGGGTACCACTGGTCGATCTATACATCGTACCTGCTGCCCACGCATTTTTTTCCCCAGCACGTCTATTTTGTCTGGGGTAAGTATATGAGCGAACTGCTCAGGAAGAAAGAGAGCCCGTGCCGTCATGTGATGCCTTCCGGTATCACGATCGTGCCGAACGGCAGGAATCCGGAAAGGAAGGATATCTTTGCCAAGGATACGGATTTCGTCATCTCGGTCTTCGATGACTCGGCAGGCGGCAGTATGTACAATTCTCCGGCCTCATTATCGCAGTTCTATCTCAGGATGCTGAAGATCGTAGAAGGTAACCCCGGTATCTGCTGCATAATAAAGAGCAAGCAGCCGCTCGAGCAATCCCTGCCGTCCGTCCCTTCAGGAAGGGAGATCCTCGATAAGATCGGGAAGCTTAAAGGCGGCGGGAGGCTTGCGGTCTTCGATCATTCGGTCTCTCCGCTTGTAGCGGCGTCATGCTCGGACCTCTGCGTCGGATACGGCATCAATTCGGCATGCGCGCTGGCGGCGGCGGTAGGGAATTGCG
>JBAYMW010000152.1:0-3008 GCA_041663405.1 Candidatus Omnitrophota bacterium
GACCTGTGGAGGCTGAATTCGTCGAACGCTCCGCATTTTATGAGGCTTTCCAGCACCTTCCTGTTCGCCAGCCTCAGGTCCGCGCGTTCGCAGAAGTCGTAGAGGTTCTTGAACTTGCCCGACACGCCCCTGGCGTTGACTACCGAATCGATCGCTCCCTGGCCGACGTTCTTTACCGCGCCGAGGCCGAACCTTATCGAATCGCCTACGACCGTGAATTTCGAAAAACTTTCGTTTATGCTCGGAGGAAGTATCTGTATCTTCATCCTCACGCATTCCTCGATATAGAATGCGACCTTGTCGATATTATCGCGTTCTGATGTCATCAGCGCGCTCATGAATTCGACGGGATAGTTCGCCTTCAGGTAGGCCGTCCTGTACGAGATAAGCGCGTACGCGGTCGAGTGCGATTTATTGAAGCCGTAACCGGCGAAATATTCTATGAGGTTGAATATCTTTTCCGCGGTGCGTTTGTCTATGCCGTTCTTAGATGTGCCGTTCAGGAAGTTAGAACGGGCCTGTTCCATCTCTTCCGGGATCTTCTTTCCCATCGCGCGCCTTAGCGAATCGGCCTGGGACATCGTGAATCCGGCGAGCGACGACGCGATGCGCATTACCTGTTCCTGGTAGATTATGGTTCCGTACGTCTCCTTCAGTATGGGCTCCAGCATCTTATGGTCGTATTTGATCGGTATCTCGCCGTGCTTCCTCTTTATGAAATCCTCCACCATGCCGCTTCCTATCGGGCCCGGTCGGTACAACGCGAGGATGGCTATGATGTCCTCGAACGTCGTCGGCTTCAGCTTGTTGAGTATATCGCGCATGCCGGAACTTTCAAGCTGGAATATGCCTAATGATTCCGCGTTGGACAGGAGCTCGTAGGTCTTAGAGTCGTCGAGCGGGATGCTGTTTATATCGAGCACGAGGCCCTTCGTCCTCTTAATGATCTTGACCGTCTCGTCTACGACGGTAAGCGTCCTGAGCCCCAGGAAATCCATCTTGAGAAGGCCTATCTTCTCGAGGGACTTCATTTCGTATCCGGTCGAGAGCTGGCCCTCGCTTGTCTTGAAGAGCGGGACGTAGTCGGTCAGCGGCAGGTCGGATATCACGACGCCTGCGGCATGCGTCGACGCGTGGCGGTTCAACCCCTCCAATTCGGTCGATATGTCTATGAGCTGTTTCATCTGCGGGTCGCTCTTGTACATATTGCGCAGCTCCGGTTCTACCTTCAGCGCCTTCTCGAGCGTGATCCCGAGCTCCTCGGGTACGAGCTTGGCTATCCTGTCGACGTCGCCGTAGCTTATTCCCATGACCCGCCCGACGTCCCTGATGACGCCGCGCGCCTTCATCGTACCGAACGTGATGACCTGCGCGACGTTTTCCTTGGAATATTTCTCGGTGACGTACTCTATGACCTCGCCCCTTCTCTCGTAACAGAAATCAATGTCGATATCCGGGAGGCTTACGCGGTCCGGGTTCAGGAAGCGCTCGAATATCAGGTCATACTTAATAGGGTCGAGGTCCGTGATCCCGAGCGAGTAGCTGACGACGCTTCCGGCCGCGGAACCCCTTCCGGGGCCGACGGGTATGCCCTTGGATTTGGCGTAGTTTATGAAGTCCCACGCGATAAGGAAGTAGCTCGTGAATCCCGTCTTCTTGATTATATTCAGTTCGTGGTCCACCCTGTCGCGTATCACCTTGTCTATTTTTTCGTAGCGTTTATTAAGGCCCGCCTCGACAAGGTCATTCAGGTGCTCCTCGCGGGACTTTCCTTCCGGAGGCGTGAATTGCGGCAGGTGCGTCTTATTGAAATCGAGCTCAAGATTGCATTTCTCGGCTATCTCTATAGTATTGGAGATAGCCTGAGGCACGTCCGAGAACATCTCCTTGAACTCTTCCGAGGATTTGAAATAGAACTCATCCGTGGAGAACTTCATGTGGTCCGGGTCGTTGAGGGTAGTCTGGGTCTGTATGCAGAGCAAGCTTTCATGCGCGCGGGAGGACCTCTTGTGCAGGTAGTGTACGTCTCCGGTAGCCACGAGCGGTATATCCAGCTCTTTAGCGAGCTTCAACAGGCCGGCGTTCGCGATCTCCTGTTCGGGGATCAGGTTCTTCTGGAGTTCGAGGTAAAAGTTACCGGGGCCGAAGATGTCCTTATACCGGCCCGCGACGACCTTTGCCTCCTCGTATCTTCCCCTCACGATGAGGTAAGGTATCTCTCCCTGGAGGCAGGCGGACTGCGCGATCAGGCCCTTTGAATACCTGGCAAGCAGTTCCTCGTCCACGCGGGGTTTATAGTAGAACCCCTCGAGGTATCCTGCGGAGACGAGCTTCATGAGGTTCCGGTAGCCTTCCTCGTCCTTTGACAGGAGTATCAGGTGGTAAGCGGATTCCTCGTTGACCGAGGCCGATTTGTCCAGGCGTGAACCCGGCGCGACATATACCTCGCAGCCGATGATCGGCTTTATGCCGTTCTTCATCGCCTCGATATAGAACTCGATAGCTCCGAACATATTGCCGTGGTCGGTAAGCGCTACTGCCGGCATCCTGTATTCCTTAGCGAGTGCTATGAGTTCCGGTATCTTGCAGGCGCCGTCAAGAAGGCTGAATTGCGTATGGACGTGCAGGTGGACAAAATGCGAATGCTGCATTTTATTCCCATTCTATCGTGGAAGGAGGCTTGGAGCTTATGTCGTAGACCACCCTGTTGACGCCCCTTACCTCGTTGATTATCCTGTTTGAGATCCTGCCGAGAAGGTCGTATGGTAATTTCGCCCAGTCGGCCGTCATGCCGTCCGCGCTTGTCACTGCGCGCAGCGCTATTACGTTCTCATAGGTCCTCTCGTCGCCCATCACGCCGACGGTCTTTATAGGCAGCAGCACTGCGAACGACTGCCAGACTTCCCTGTAAAAGCCGGCCGCTTTGATCTCTTCTATGACCACGACGTCGGATTCCCTTAATATGTCAAGCCGCTCTTTGGTTATGTCGCCTATGACCCTTATCGCGA
>JBAYMW010000153.1:0-2964 GCA_041663405.1 Candidatus Omnitrophota bacterium
CCGGCATATTCGATATGCTCCATGACCGCCGGGACGAAAACATCCGTACCGTCCGAGATCGCGTCGACCTCGCATTCGAGCGCATGCTCGAGGAAGCGGTCTATCAGCATAGGGTATTCGGGGCTGACCTTTATCGCCTCTACGGCGTATTTCCGGAGCATCGACTCGTCATATATTATCTCCATGCCCCTTCCGCCGAGAACGAACGACGGGCGGACCATGAGCGGATAACCTATCTTGTTCGCGATGAGGATAGCTTCCTCAAGCGAACGCGCGATACCGCTCTCGGGCTGCGGTATGCCTAACTCTATCATCTTCTGGCGGAAGAGTTCCCTGTCCTCGGCAAAGGCTATGCTCTTCGGGCTCGTGCCGAGGATCTTCACGCCATTCTCCTCAAGCTCCTTTGCAATATTCAGGGGCGTCTGCCCGCCAAACTGGACTATCACGCCTTCCGGCTTCTCTTTCTCGTATATCGCGAGGACATCCTCTACCGTCAACGGCTCGAAATAGAGCTTGTTCGACGTATCGTAATCGGTCGAGACCGTCTCGGGGTTGCAGTTTATCATTATCGACTCGAGGCCGGCGTCGCGCAGCGCGAAGGCCGCGTGGACGCAGGTGTAGTCGAACTCGATGCCCTGGCCTATCCTGTTCGGCCCGCCGCCGAGTATCAGTATCTTCTTCCTGTCCGATACCGGGACGGCATCCTTGCCGGGGCTGTATGTCGAATAATAATACGCGGCGTTCTCAACGCCGCTCACCGGCACCGCCTCATATCTCGCGATCTTTCCGAGCGAGATCCTGCGACGCCTTACTTCGCTCTCCTTTATACCGAAGAGCTTCGCGAGATACCTGTCTGCGAAACCCAGCTCCTTGGCCTTTATGAACTGTTTGTCCGTAAGGCCCTTCCACTGGCATTTCAGCATCTCTTCCTCGAAATCGACGAGTTCCTTCATCTCCTTAATGAACCACGTCCCGATGTATGTTATCTTATGGAGCTCGTCGGGCCCGATCCCCTTGCGCAGGGCCTCGTATATCAGGAATACCCTCTCGCTCGAAGGCTGGGAGAGCTTCTGCCTCAACGCATCCGCGCTCAGTGAGCCGAAATCCTTCGCTCCGCCGAGGCCGTACCTGCCGATCTCCAGCGACCTTATCGATTTCTGCAGTGTCTCCTTGAAATTCTTGCCTATGCTCATCACCTCGCCGACCGCCTTCATCTGCGTGCCGAGGATATCCTTCGCCTTCGGGAACTTCTCAAAAGCCCACCGCGCGAACTTTACGACGACATAATCGCCCCAAGGCTCATATTTATCGAGCGTGCCCTTCCTCCAGTATGGTATCTCGGCCAGCATGATGCCGGAGGCGAGCTTTGTGGAGACACGTGCTATCGGGAATCCGGTGGCCTTTGAGGCAAGCGCCGAAGAACGCGAAGTGCGGGGATTTATCTCTATGATCACGAGGCGGTCATCGGCCGGATTGTGCGCGAACTGGATATTCGTTCCGCCGACCACTCCGATGGCATCTACTATCTTATACGAATAGTCCTGCATCCGTTTCTGGAGTTCCGAAGGCACGGTAAGCATCGGGGCGACGCAGAAGCTGTCGCCGGTATGCACGCCCATCGCGTCGATATTCTCAATAAAGCATACGGTGATCTTATTGCCCTTCTGGTCCCTGACTACCTCGAGCTCAAGCTCTTCCCACCCGATAACGGCCTCTTCGACAAGCACCTGGTGGACTATGCTTACCGCGAGGCCGCGGGAGACTATGACCCTTAATTCCTCGACGTTATACGCTATGCCGCCGCCCGTGCCTCCCATCGTATAGGCGGGCCGCAGGACGACCGGATACTTGAGCTTTTCGGCTATCCTCTCGGCTTCTTCGACGGAATGGCATATCTCGGAGAGCGGAAGCGAGAGGCCAAGCCCCTGCATCGTCTTCTTGAATATCTCGCGGTCCTCGCCGCGCTCTATCGCGTCGGCCTTTACGCCAATGATCTCCACTTTATATTTTTTGAGGATGCCTGCCTTGTGAAGGCTCGAAGCCAGGTTAAGGCCCGTCTGGCCTCCAAGGTTAGGCAGAAGGCCGTCAGGCCTCTCTTTCTCTATTATCTTCTCAAGGGTCTCGACCGTAAGCGGTTCGATATAGGTCTTGTCGGCCATATCAGGGTCGGTCATTATTGTGGCGGGGTTGGAATTAACGAGTACGATCTGGTACCCTTCTTCGCGCAGGGCCTTGCACGCTTGTGTTCCCGAATAATCGAATTCGCAGGCTTGCCCGATGATTATAGGCCCTGAACCTATGATGAGGACTTTTTTGATGTCTGTGCGATGCGGCATGTCTGCTGGCTCTCGGGGTATTATCAAACGCGTTGAAAATAAATTATTCCGGTGATTGTACCACCTGCGCCCAGGTCTCGTCAAGCGAATACCTGCGAAGCTCCATGCTTTTCATGAAGCCGAATACCTCGTCAAAAACGCGCAGCGGCTTTATGGCCGTCTGCTGCTTAAGGTCCGGCCACTTTCCGGAGATCTTGACCACGATGCCGTCCTTGACGAAATCAAAACCCAGCGTAGCGGGTATGAGTATCTGCCTTGCCGTCTTTATCGGGCTAAGGCGCGAGACATTGGCTCCCGCGGTCATATCGACATTCCCGGCAAAGTCGCAATCTCCGGACATCTCTATCTTAAGCAGCGGCGACTGGCAGGCAAACCTCGCGTCGATCTCCTCTTTCGCCACGCTGAAGGCCGCCCTGATCTCCTTGAAATCGGGCATGTCAAAATCTTTTATGACCGAATCCATGCCTTTTTCTATAGCGACGAATATCGGGACTCCCTTGATATCGCAATCGACGATCCTGATATAACCGCCCCCTATCGCCGCGGCCGGCCGGCCCAGCCTGCCCGAGCACGCCAGGTTCACGTCGAGGATGCCCTTCATCCCCGAAAGCCTCGCGTCATCGAGCGA
>JBAYMW010000154.1:0-2950 GCA_041663405.1 Candidatus Omnitrophota bacterium
GAACAGCCTGAAAATTGAGCCCAAAGAATATTCTCTTGATAAGGACGGACAGGATAGGAGAGCTGATCCTGACTACCCCTGCCATAAGGGCTTTTCGCAAGGGCTTCCCCGATGCCGGGATAACCCTGGTGGTATCTCCCGCCTCATATGATGCCGTAGATGGCAATCCCTCCGTAGATTCGATGATCAAACTTGACCCTTCCCGCGACCTGGATTCGCCGGGCAAGGTAATGAGGTTCGCGGCGTCGTTAAGGGGGCAGGGGTACGACCTTGCCGTGATATTCAACCCGAGCAAGGCGATGAACGCCTCTGTATTTCTTGCCGGGATCCCGCGAAGGATAGGCTACGACAGGAAATGGGGGTTCCTCCTGAATAAAAAGCTGGCCGACAGGAAGGGTCTTTGCGAGAAGCATGAGGTCGAGTATAACATGGACCTCGCGAGGGCGGCCGGCATAAAAGACTGGGCATCCTCGCCGGTTTTTCCGGTGACGGCAGAAGACGAGAGAAGGGCGGGTATGATTGCGGAAGATAACGGTATACGGCCCGGCGAGAGGCTTATCGCCGTGCATGCCGCGACAAGTAACCCGGAAAAGGTATGGCCGGCCGAGAGGTTCGGGCAGCTTTGCGCGATGATAGAGAAGGACCTGAAGTTGAGGGCGGTCCTTGTCGGAGGGGCGGAGGAGACGGCGGTCTCATCGGAAGTGATGACGGCGTCGGGCATGCCGCTTTGCGACCTTACGGGTAAATTAAGCCTGAAGGAGTTCGGGGCGCTCTTAAGGAGGTCCTCGCTCCTCGTATCGTGCGATTCCGGGCCGGTCCATATCTGCGCTGCCGTCGGGACGCCCGTGATCGCGCTTTTCGGGGAAGCCAGGGAAGGCGGCTCCTCCAAGAGATGGGGGCCGTACGGGCCGGGGCATACGGTGATAGGCAGGCCGATGGTACGCGACATCACCGTAGATGATGTATATGATGCCGTAAGGAAGAAGCATGAATAGCCCCAGAAGGATACTGATAATAAACCCGTTCGGGATCGGCGATGTCCTGTTCACCACTCCGGTCATAGAATCCATAAGGAAGGGGTCTCCGGATTGCGAGATAGGATATCTTTGCAACCGCAGGGCCGAACCCGTAATAAGCGCAAACCCGAACATAAAATGGGTGTTTGTTTACGAAAAAGACGAGCTTAGGGACGCGCGTAAAAGGTCTGCCATAGGATATGCCCGGAAGCTTGTATCTTTTGTGATGGAGATAAGGCGGAAGGGGTTCGATACCGCGATAGACCTTTCGCTTAACAGGGAATACAGCCTGATTTGCGTATTGGCGGGCATCAGGAACAGGATAGGTTTCAATTACAGGAACAGGGGCGCCTATCTCACAAAGAAGATAGATATCGAAGGTTACGGCGGCAGGCATATAATAGAATATTATCTCGGGCTCCTTGAGCTGGCGGATATAAGGCCTTCATCGAAAGAGATAACGTTGTATATACCCGAGGCGGATAAGGAATGGGCCCGGAGATTCCTGCAGCTGAATGATATAGGCAAGGACGACCTGCTGGCCGGGATAGCGCCCGCCGGAGGCGCGAGCTGGGGAAAGGACGCGGGGATCAAGCACTGGAGGAGCGGCGGTTATGCCTCGGTCGCGGACCGCCTCGCGGATGAGCTCAAGGCAAAGGTCATAATATTCGGGAGCGCCGAAGAGGCCCCTGTCTGCGAAAGCATAAGGGCCGCGATGCGGAATAAGCCGATAGCGGCATATGGCAAGACGTCCCTGCTGCAGGCGGCCGCGCTGATGGGAATGTGCAAAGTCGTTATAGCCAATGACGGAGGGCCGCTGCACCTGGCTGCGGGGGCGGGCGCCGGCACGGTAGGGATCTTCGGCCCTGTCGATGAAAAAGTATACGGCCAATATCCCTGCGGCAGCAGGCACAGGGCAGTAAAGGCGGACGTATCGTGCCGTCCGTGTTACAGAAATTTCAAGCTGAAAGATTGTAATGACAGGATCTGTCTCAGCAGGATCGACGCGGACGAGGTGTATAAAGCGGCGAAGGAGGTATTGTCGGCAGGATGAGGCTCGCGCTTATATTCAATAAGGACAGGGAGGATACGATCGGCTGCTATTTCGAGGACGCGGCGAAGGCGCTCGGGATAGAATACGGCCACTTCTGGACGAGCGACCCGAACATACCCGCGGGTTACGACCTGTATCTTCGCATCGACCATGGCGATTATAAGTACGACATTCCCGCGCACCTGAAGCCCTGCGCATTCTACGCCATAGATACGCACCTCGAAAAGCCGTACAAAAAGATCAGGGCGCAGGCGGCCCATTATGACCGCGTCTTCTGCGCGCAGAAGACCGGTGCGCAGAAACTGGAGCGCGATACCGGCATCGGCGCGGTATGGGTGCCTATAGCCTGCGATCCCGGGAAACATAGGGACCTTAATATCGAGCGCAAGCTCGATATCGCATTTGTCGGCACCGAGGGCAAGAAGAACCCGAGGGGCGGGATGCTCAGGCAGCTTGCGCGCAAATATCCGAACGGTTTTATCGGTAGGGCCGAATCGGGCCTTATGTCCAATATATACAGCAGCGCGAAGATCGGTTTCAACTATTCAATTAACAACGACATCAACATGAGGATGTTCGAGGTGCTTTCGTGCGGCGCTCTTCTTGTGACGAACAGGATAAAAGACAACGGATTTGACGAGCTTTTCTCGGACGGGAAGAACGTAGTCGTATACAGCGACAAGAACGACCTGTTCAGGAAGACGGATTATTTCCTTAATAACCGGGAAGAGAGGCAGAAGATCGCCTCCGCGGGCCATAAGCTCGCAGTTTCAGAATATACGTACAGCAAGCGGCTCGCAAAGATGCTGGAGGAGAGCGGATGGAAGTAAAATGCGACCTCATCCTGCTTAGCTGGAACAATCTCCCGCTCCTTAAGAAA
>JBAYMW010000155.1:0-2928 GCA_041663405.1 Candidatus Omnitrophota bacterium
ATCAAAGATAAGACGATAGCGATAATCGGGTACGGCATACAGGGCCGCGGGCAGTCTCTCTGCCTGAGGGATTCGGGATGCAAGGTTGTTGTTTCCGAAATGCCCGGTACCGTGAACTACGAGATGGCGAAGAAGGACGGTTTCGAGCCCGTGTCTGCCGCTGAAGCCGCGAAACAGGCGGATATCATACAGATACTGACCCAGGACCACGTGCAGGCGAAGGTCTATACGGAGAGCATCAAGCCGAACCTGAAAAAAGGCAAGGCGCTCTGTTTCTCGCACGGCTTTAACATCCGCTTCAAGCAGATAAAGCCGCCGAAGAACGTCGATGTCTTCATGGTCGCCCCGAAGGGCCCGGGCGCCTTGGTGCGCAAGATGTACGAGGAAGGCAAAGGTGTTCCTTCCCTGGTCGCTGTCTACCAGGACGCTACCGGCAACGCCATGAAGTTGGCCCTCGCTTACGCGAAGGCGATAAAGGCGACGACCGCGGGCGTCATAGAGACGACGTTCGAGGAAGAGACCGAGACGGACCTCTTCGGCGAGCAGGCAGTCCTCTGCGGCGGAGCCAGCGAGCTCATAAAGGCGGGCTTCGATACGCTGATCGAGGCGGGATACCAGCCCGAGATAGCGTATTTCGAAGTGCTGCATGAACTGAAGCTGATAACAGACCTGATACAGGAGAGGGGCATCGCGGGAATGCGCCGCGGCGTCTCGAATACGGCGACTTACGGCGACCTGAGCCGCGGGCCCAGGATAATTACCGCGAAGACGCGCAAAGAGATGAAGAAGATACTTAAGGAGATAAAGACCGGCAAGTTCGCGAAGGAATGGATCAAAGAGAACGAGACCGGCAGGCATAACTTCGACAGGCTGCTCAAGGAAGGCGATGACCACCAGATCGAGAAAGTGGGCAAAGCCCTTCGCGAGATGATGCCTTGGATGAAGAAATAAGGAAAACATGGAAAAGATAATAATCTTCGATACGACGTTACGCGACGGGGAACAGTGCCCCGGCGCGTCGCTCGAGGCGCACGAGAAGCTCGAGATAGCGAAGCAGCTCGTACGCCTTAAAGTGGATGTGATCGAGGCGGGTTTCCCGGTATCATCGCCGGGAGACTTCGCCGCGGTCAAGACGATAGCGCAGAAGGTCAAGGGCCCGGTCATATGCGGGCTCGCGAGATGCCTCAAGAAGGACATCGAGGCCGCCGGCGCGGCGATAAAGCCGGCTTCTAAGAAGCGCATCCACGTATTCCTGGCGACATCGAAGATACATATGAAGTATAAATTGAGGAAGGCCGAGGACGAGGTAATACGCCTTGCGGTCGAAGGGGTGAAGTACGCCCGCCGGTTCACGGATGACGTCGAATTCTCGCCGGAAGACGCGTCAAGGAGCGAGAAGGAGTTCCTCTACCGCGTCATCGAGCAGGCGATTATAGCGGGCGCGACCACCATAAATGTCCCGGATACGGTAGGCTACGCGATACCCGAGGAGTACGGCGGGTTGATACGCGATATCAGGAGCCATGTGCCGAATATCGGCCGCGCGGTAATCAGCGTCCACTGCCATAACGACCTCGGCTTGGCGGTCGCGAACTCGATAGCCGCGATAAAGAGCGGCGCGAGGCAGGTCGAGTGCACGGTAAACGGCCTCGGCGAGCGCGCGGGGAACGCCTCGATGGAAGAGATAGTCATGGCCGTCAGGACCAGGAAGGATTTCTTCGGGAACCTCTCGACAGGGATAGTGACCGAGGAGATATCGAAGACGAGCAGGCTCGTCTCGAAATTGACAGGCATGATGATACAGCCGAACAAGGCGATAGTCGGGCAGAACGCGTTCGCGCACGAGTCCGGCATACACCAGGACGGCATATTAAAAAAGCGGACCACGTACGAGATAATGAGCCCGCGCGAGATAGGGCTCAGTGCCTCGAACCTCGTGATGGGCAAGCATTCGGGCCGCCACGCTTTTACCGAAAAGCTCAGGAAACTCGGTTATTCGTTGAGCGAGGCGCAGTCCGTGAAAGCGTTCGAGCGCTTCAAGGTGTTGGCCGACAAGAAGAAGTCCATATATGACGAGGACCTCGAGACGTTGATGGAAGAAGGCATGGGCGGTTTCGCCGAGACGTGGAAACTCATATCGTTCCATACCGTCGCCGGCACAGGGGAGACTCCCGTCGCGGCCGTGAAGTTGCAGTCGAAGGCCGGGGTCAAGGAGGCTTCCGCGGAAGGCGACGGGCCCGTCGATGCCTGCTGCAAGGCGATAGACAAGATAACGAAGATAAAGGGCGAGTTGATAGATTATTCTTTGCAGTCGGTCACGAAGGGCAAGGACGCGCTCGGGGAAGTCACCGTCAGGGTCCGTTCAAAGGATAAGATGGTCCTCGGCAAATCGGCCTCGACCGACGTGATCGAAGCGAGCGTGAAGGCGTACCTTAACGCCGCGAATAAACTGGCGCACAAGGAAAATAAGAGATTGAGAATTGAGATCTAAAAAAACAAGCGGAAGTTCCGTTCTTCGAATATTCGGGATAATCGGGTTCCCGGTCAAGCACACGCTTTCGCCGCATTTTCAAAATGCGGCATTCGCTTATCTGGGGCTTGACGCGGAATACATCCCGTTCGAGGTTTCGCCCGCTGAGCTCTCGACTGCTTTCAACGGGCTCAAAAGGCGCGGTGTCCGCGGGATAAATGTGACGATACCGCATAAGCAGGCGGTATTGAAACTGCTCGATTCCGTGTCGCCGGAAGCGAAGGGGATCGGCGCGGTGAACACCGTCGTCTTCAAGGCCGGGAAGGCGAGGGGCTTTAACACCGACGGCGAAGGGTTTATACGTTCTTTAAAGAGCGACTTGAAGTTCAACCCTAAGGGCAAGGCCGTCTTCCTGTTTGGATGCGGCGGCGCGGCTCAGGCGATAGCATTTGTGCTCG
>JBAYMW010000156.1:0-2898 GCA_041663405.1 Candidatus Omnitrophota bacterium
AGAGCCACAGTGACGAACAATCCCAAGCGGGAGGCCAGACGGCCTCAACGCCGGGACGAAGTGAAACGCGGCAATCTCTACGCGGAGCAAGGCCAAATAGGCGCATCTCTTGGGGCTGTCCGCTCCAAGCCCGTAAGGGCGGATGCGCGGGTTGGCTGCTTGAGCCCCGGAGCGATCCGGGGTCTAGATGGATGATCGTCTCGCCTCAAGTTATGGGGTAGACAAAACTCGGCTTACAGGCTTGCCCAAAATATTTTTATAAGGAGTGGAAGTTGGGTATAGAATGCCGCGCCGGCATAAGGGTAAGGATAGACGCGACCATAATGGTCGAGATCGACACGTGCATGAAGGACAAGGTCCGCATAATCCGCGAACCCCAGAAGGCCGTGATCGTTGATATGAGCGTTGTCGGCCTTGGCGTCATCTCGCAGATATTCCTCCCGAAAGGCGCCATCCTCGTGATCCAGCTCGAAGCCACTTTGTTCAACCTTGATAAGCCGGCCAGGGTCATAGGCGAGGTCCGGTATTGCAGGCCGTCGAAGAGCAAAAATTACAGGGTAGGCGTGAAGTTCCTCGATGTGGAGAAAGACCTGTTCTCGAGGATAAAAGATTACGTGGAGCAGCATAAACATCACGCTGTATGAACCATAGAGGGCCGCGGCGCAAAATATGGAAATAAAAGCGATATTCAAATCGATGGTGGATTCCGGGGCTTCCGACATATTCTTCAAAGTGGGGAGCCCAGTTAATTTTCGCATAGACGGTTCGCTTGTGCCGCAGGGTTCCGATATCCTCTCCGAAAAGGACATCTCCAAGATGATAGACGATGTCCTTAATGCCGGCCAGAAGAAGGCCTTCGACGGAGACCGCGAGATAGATTTCGGTATTAATATCGAGGGGCTGGGCAGGTTCCGCGGCAGTATCTTCCACCAGAACGGCCTTCCCGGAGCCGTATTCAGGTTTATCAAGGGCAGGATCGATTCGTTCGAAGGGCTGAACCTGCCGACGAAAGTATTGAGCAAGCTGGCGCTCGAGAAGAGGGGGCTCATACTCGTGACCGGCGCGACGGGCAGCGGCAAGTCGACGACTATCGCGAGCATAATAGAATATATAAACCAGAACCTCCCGTCCCATATAGTCACGATAGAGGACCCCATTGAGTTCGTGTTCGATGACAAGAAGTCGCTCGTGGAACAGCGCGAGCTCGGGCTCGATACGCCGTCGTACCTTGAGGCGCTGAAACATGTCATGTACCAGAGCCCGGACGTCATATTCATCGGCAACATCCGCGACATGGAGACCATGTCGGCCGCTATGACGGCGGCCGAAACGGGCCAGTTAGTCGTCAGCACGATACATTCGATAAACGCGCTGCAGACCGTCGAGAGGATCGTAAATTTCTATCCGCCGCACCAGCATGAGGAGATACGCATGCAGCTCTCGTTGCTGCTGAAGGGAGTAATATCGCAGAGGCTTATCCCCGTAAAGGAAGGCAAGGGCAGGATGCCGGCATGCGAAGTGATGTTGAATACTCCCACTATCTCAGCCCTCATCAGGGAAGGCAAGACGAATGAGCTGCTTCAGTATATCGAGGAAGGCAGCATATTCGGCATGCAGACGTTCGACCAGTGCCTCGCGAAGCTTTGCCTGGACGGACGGATATCCGTAGAAGAGTCAAAGAGATTCTGCGATTCCGCGGCAGTGCTCGACCTGGCCCTCAAAGGCATCAAGCGCACAGAGCGCGGCACACCTTTCACTTCCAACCGCTAATTTAGTTTAGGGGCCATACACTCAAGGGACACGTCTTGCCGGATTTACCGGCAGGTATGTGTGTCCCCCTAGTGTATGGCCCCATCTTTTTTGGCCCCATTTTTTGCCTTTTTTCCCTTGACATGGGTGGAGGAGGGGTGTATACTTTGTACCGTTAGGTGGAGTAAAGTGGTTTAAAGTGGAGAATTAGGTTGTGGGTCCTAAATTAGCCTTTGTCGGGGAGCCCTCGCAAGAGGGAAAGGCAAAGCAAAAGGGTCCAGCCGGTCCTTGTTAAGTTTCAGGGCCCACAACCTTATAGTTTCTCATCGGCGCTATCGGGGGGATGATAGATGTTTTACGGCGAATACGAACATACTATCGACAGAAAAGGAAGGATCATCATACCCTCCAAATTCCGCGAAGTCTTCAAGGAAAATTTTGTCGAAAAATTCTATGTCACGCGCGGCCTCGATAAGTGCCTCTTCGTATTCACCGAAGAGGAATGGAAGCTTACCGAACAGAAATTCAAGGGCATGTCTTTTACAAAGGCGGATTCCAGGAAATTCAACCGCCTTTTTTTCTCGGGCGCAACTGATGTCGCCTGCGACAAACAGGGAAGGATCCTGCTCCCGCAATACCTCAAGGATTACGCAGGGATAAAGCGCGACCTGATGATAGTCGGCGTCTCGAACAGGATGGAAATCTGGGCGAAGGAAGAGTGGAACAGGTACTACGATAACGCCGCTCCCTCGTTCGAGAAGACCGCAGAGAATCTTTTGGACCTGGAAGAGAAAGGCTGAAAGGATCAGCGGCGAGTTCATACATAAGCCCGTTCTTTTAAAAGAAGTGCTCGAGGCGCTTGAGCCGGCGCCGGGTAAGACGGTAGTCGATTGCACCGTCGGCCTCGGCGGCCATGCCGAAGCGATACTGGACGCCATTTCGCCGGGCGGAAGATTGGTCGGCATAGACAGGGATGCGAAGGCGCTTGAAATAGCGGGGAAGAGATTAGGGAGGCCCGGGGAGAGGGTGAACCTGATCAAGGGAAGGTTTGACGAGCTTGACGCGATCTTTGAAAGCGCCGGAATAAAGGGGGCCGACGGTTTCCTGTTCGACCTCGGCGTATCGTCGATGCAGCTGGATGAGGCATCG
>JBAYMW010000157.1:0-2863 GCA_041663405.1 Candidatus Omnitrophota bacterium
AACATACGACTGCCTTTCGAGCAGAAACCCAATCCGTACATTTACGAGAAACAGAAGATCATCAGTTTTAAGTATTTCTTCACCAGGAAGCTGATATTCATAAAGGAGACCGACGCTACCGTCCTTTTTCCCGGAGGCTTCGGCACTAATGACGAGGGGTTCGAGATGCTTACGCTTATCCAGACGGGCAAGTCAAAGCCGCGGCCGATCCTTATGATGGAGCCGGAAGGCTCTACGTACTGGGCCGTCTGGAGGCGCTTCGTGAACAACGAGCTGCTAAGGAACGGGTTCATAGAAAAAGAGGACATGAGCCTCTTCCGTACGGTCAGGACCGCGGACGAGGCTATAAGGTATATCGAGGATTTTTACAGGGTATACCATTCGATAAGGTATGTATCGGGCCGGACCGTGCTGAGGTTGAACAGGAAGATATCCGAAAAGACGCTGGCCGCCATAAACAGGAAATTCAAAGGAATACTGACGAGCGGCGAAATAGAACTTTCGCCCCCGCTGAAGGAAGAAATCGAGAAGGGGGAGTACCTGAAACTCCCCCGCCTCGTGATGAATTTTGATTTCCGCAGCTATGGAAGGCTGACCGAGATGATTGAGGCCGTCAACAGGGACTGACCCCATAGCGCCTCCGGTTTAATCCAATCCCCACCTCGGCTGCGTTGACTGTCTCCTCCAGAACTCCCTCCACCAGTTGTGCGGCTTGTTCTTGTCTCCGGTGTATTCCGTAGGCCTCTTCGTATCGCCCCCGACAACCAGGCTGCCTACGTAATCCGCCTTAGCGTATACCTTATCGATCTGTTCGGCGATCTGCTTAATGTCGCCTTCCGTCACTACGCCGTTGCTCGTAGCCTTATAGAACTGCACGGTGACCCTTATCGGATATGCCGGGTCGCGCTCGACATCGAGGCCCGCGATCTCGGTAAACGGCCCTTCGACCTTGCCGTGCCCTATTACAGCGTTCTCGACGTTGCCGGCTTCCTTGCACTTCTTCCCGGTTTCACATATCGAAGCCATAGGCGCGTACATGTCACACGCGTATCCTAATGATCTCATCGGGTGCTTCTGCTTCAGGGGCACCTGTATAAGCATGACCATGTTAAGGCCTTCCTTTTCGCCGGGTTTGCCGGAAGGAGGATAGCCGTCATCGCCGTCCTCAATATAATCGCTGAGCCTTTTTCCGGTCAGGCTCGCGCGCTCCCCGTCCTGGTTGAAGAAGAGGCGCTGGCCCCATGCTCCGCCCTCGGCCCTGAAGCCGTCGCGTTTGTTATCTATGACGGTGACGCTGGTGCCTTCGCGCGTGGCTAGAATAGTCAGTACCGCCGGGTCTCCCTCGACCGACTGGTAGTTGAACAATACAGGGTTGAACTCCGCAATGCCTTCCTTCGGTATCGGCAGGAAGCATGCCTGCGCGCTTACGAGGGCGTGCGTATCGCGGCCCGCGAGAAGCGACCTGCGCCCGCCTTTCCATGAACCGGGCTCACTCATGTAATTGCGGATATCGCCCAGGAATTCGCGCAAAGATACGCGCTTCAAATTCCCGCCTTTCTCATTGCCGACGAGGATGAAGAACTTGTCCAGGTCGACATCACCCGTCTTGTCAGAGAAGTTCGGATAACGTATCACGGGCATACATGTGAGGTTGTACCGGCCGGAATGCCGGTCTTTCCGCTGGACCTGTATGGTCATATCGCTGATGTTTGGCCCGACGCTGGAATCCTTATACCTGCCCGTGTCCTCCCATGTCAGGTTAAGTATATCCAGCCCGTACTTTTGCACGAGCCTCAGCGTATCCTGGTTGCCTGTCATGCCCGCCGTCCGGTCGATCACGTTCCCGTAACCGTCGCACCCCCCGTAATCCTCGACGCATTGCGCCGGCGCAGCATGCAGAAACACCGCTATCGCCGCGAAACAAACCGCCTTTACCGCTGTCCTTAAGCACTTCATGGCGTCCTCCTTTCGTTTTGGTTTCCCGCCTTCAGTAAGTTAGACAGGGCAGGGTACCCGTTTGTTCCAAGAATAATCTTGATACTGGAGGGTAAATTCACTATAATATCGCCCATGACCACTCCCCTCGAAAAATGGGTAGAAGAACAAGCCAAGCTGACAAAACCAAAAAGGATAATCTGGTGCGACGGCTCTGAAGAAGAGGCGCGCAGGCTCATACAGATAGGGATGAAGGAAGAGGATATAGACGGCCATCCCATCTTCAAGGAGCTGGACCAGAAGGCCTGGCCTAACGCCTATTATCATAAGAGCCACCATACCGACGTCGCGCGGACCGAGCACCTCACGTTCGTCTGCCATCAGGAGAAGGCCACGGCCGGCCCGAACAACAACTGGATGGACCCCGGCGAGGCCAAGGCCATGATGACGAAGCTTTCCGACGGATGCATGAAGGGCAAGACGATGTATGTCCTCCCTTATATGATGGGCCATCCCGATTCACCCTACGCGAAGGCTTGCGTCCAGCTTACCGACGTGTCGTACGTCGCGGTCAGCATGCGCATAATGACGCGTATGAGCAAGAAGGTCATTGAGAAGATAGGCGACCGCAGCGATTTCGTTAAGGGCCTCCATTCCGTAGGCGATTTTGACCCCGATAAGCGTTTCATAATGCATTTCCCTGACGAACACCTCGTGTGGAGCATCGGCTCCGGATACGGCGGCAACGCGCTTCTCGGCAAGAAATGTTTCTCGTTGAGGCTCGCGTCCTGGCTCGGTTACCAGGAGGGCTGGCTCGCCGAACATATGGTCATACTCGGAATAGAGGACCCGAAGGGCAACATCACTTATATTACGGCGGCGATGCCGTCGGCGTGCGGCAAGACGAACCTCGCGATGCTCGAATCGG
>JBAYMW010000158.1:0-2851 GCA_041663405.1 Candidatus Omnitrophota bacterium
CGCATGATCTCCACCTGTATCCTGTCATGCACCGTCTCTATGAATGGCACAACCGGCTTCAGGGGATAATACGCGTTCTCGAAATCCTCAACGATACGCTTCCTTACGCTGCCCGGGAACGCGGGCACATAAACGCCCTCGATCGAGGCGAGCGAGCGAAGCAGGTCGTTCCGTCCCAGCTTCCTCTTTTTTCCGTCGATCACGGCATCCGCTATCTCCGGGACAGCCTCCTCGCCTTCGCCTATCAGGAAGCAATCGAAGAAATCGGCGAGCGGTTCCGGGTTGAACGCGCACGGGCCGCCGCCTATGATCACCGGGTCGGTATCGCTGCGGTCCTTGCCGAACAACGGTATGCCGGCAAGGTCCAGCATATTCAGGATATTCGTATACGATAATTCGTACTGGAGGGAAAAACCTACGATGTCGAAATCGCGGACCGGGCCCTTAGATTCCAGGGCGAAGAGCGGGATGCCGTTATCACGCATGACCTTCTCCATATCGTGCCACGGCGCGAAGACGCGTTCGCACGCGACATCCGGACGGTCATTGAGCAGGGAATATAATATCTTGAGGCCGAGGTGGCTCATGCCCACCTCGTAAGTGTCCGGGAAACATAACGCGACCCTGCATGTTACGCCGGCTCCGGCCGGCTTCGTTACGCTGTTCCACTCCCCGCCCGTATACCTGGCCGGTTTGCTGACGCTGAGCAATAGGCTGTCATCCAGCACGCCGGCCGGCATTAAAATACTTTCCTTTTATTTTTTATGTTCTCGAGTATCCCTATGCACGCTATCGACACTATCAGGAACGAGCCTCCGTAAGATACGAAAGTGAGCGGTATGCCAACGACCGGCATCAGCCCGCAGACCATCCCGATATTCACTATTATATGCATCGCGAACACCGTGACGATCCCGTAGGCAAGCGTCTTTCCGTAAATATCGCTCGTCGTCTCTGCTATCCTGAGCCCCTTCTCCACGAGCCTGTAAAAAAGGAATAACAGGACCGCGCTTCCTATGAAACCCCATTCCTCCCCCACGACGGAAAATATGAAGTCGGTATGGTGCTCGGGAAGGAAGTTCAGTTGGTTCTGCGTGCCCGCAAGCCAGCCCTTCCCCAATATGCCGCCGGAGCCGATGGCTATCTTCGACTGGATTATCGTATACCCTGCGCCTAGAGGGTCGAGGTTCGGATTGATGAATACCATGAGCCTGTTACGCTGGTATTCCTTCAGGAAGAACCAGAGGAAAGGCGCGCACGCAAGGCCCGAG
Source organism: Candidatus Omnitrophota bacterium (assembly GCA_041663405.1). GTDB lineage: Bacteria > Omnitrophota > Gorgyraeia > Pluralincolimonadales > Pluralincolimonadaceae > UBA6215. Next base: position 1,272 of record JBAYMW010000158.1, read on the forward strand.
CCTATCAGGATCATCAGGTACTTGAGCCTCGCGCCGGCAATAAGCAGCATCGTGAACAGCACCGGAACGAACACGAGCGCGGTGCCGAGGTCGGGCTCCTTGAATATAAGCAGCATCGGGACTATCGCCATTACAAAAGGCCACACGAGCGCTTTAGGCCGTTCTATACCCTCCTTTATGTCGCCGAGGTATTTGGCCAGGGCAAAGATGAAGGATATCTTCGCGAACTCCGACGGCTGGAACGCGAAAGAGCCTATCTCGATCCACCTGCGGGCACCGTAACGCATATCGCCGACGAAAAGGACCAGGACCAGGAAGATCACATTCAGGCCGAATATATAATATCCGAAATCGATTATCCTCTGGTAGCCGATCCTGAATAGCGCGAATGCCACGAGGATGCCGATGACGGCCGATTGGAGCTGCCGCAGCGAAAGGTTAGTCCCCGAAAGCACGTATTTCTGGTATGACGCGCTGTAGATCACGAACAGCCCCATCAACACTATTACGGCTACGATGAGCACCAGCCCGTAATCGAATTCACCTTTTGACCTTACGTTATATTTCATTTTAATAATTCCGTGTTGTCTTTCGCGAATTTGAGTATCTTTCCCGCGATATCGGCCGCGGCGACCCCTCCGTGCCCGCCGTGTTCCACCATAACGACAAAAGCCACCTTCGGGTCATCCGCCGGGGCGAAACCCATGAACCACGCATGCGGGTCGCCGTTAGGCGCCTGGGCGGTGCCGGTCTTCGCGGCTATCTTAAGTCCTTCTACCCTCGCCCTCTGGCCGGTTCCCGTATCCGATGATACCGCATTTACCATCGCGGACCTTATCGTACCGGCGGTGTCTTTGGATATAGAGACCATCCTCGGCTTCGGCACGTTCACCGTCGTCTCACCGATCTTCTTTATTATATGCGGACGCGGCGCCGAGCCTCCCGTCGCCAATACCGACGCGACCTCCGTCATCTGCAGCGGCGTCACGAGAACATCGCCCTGCCCTATCGAGAAATTCACAGTCTCCCCTTCATACCAGTTTTGCCCTCGCCGCGCCTTCTTCCAGGCCGGGTTCGGTATGAGCCCGCCGCTCTCTCCGGCTATGTCTATGCCGGTCGGCTTGTTCAGCCCGACCTTCTGGGCGTATTCGGATATCGTATCGGGCCCGAGCTTGCGCCCGAGGTTATAGAAATATACGTTGCACGAATGAGTTGTCGCGTCCCTCATATCCTGCGGCCCGTGGCCTTCAAGCTTCCAGCAATCGAATTTGGCCCGGCCGAGATAATATCTTCCCGGGCATACAAAAGTCGTATGGACCGTCGCCTTCTTAGTATCGAGGGCCGCAAACGCCAATACCGTCATAAATATGGAGCCCGGGGGATATTGGCCGTTTATGGCGCGGTTAAGCATCGGCCTTGCCGAAGACTTGACGTAGCCCACTGCTGCATCATTCTTACCGGGCTCTATGAATATGTTCGGGTCGAATGACGGCGACGACGCCATGGCCAGTATCTCGCCGTTGCGCGGGTCCATGAAGACCGCCGACGCCCTCTGCCCCTCCAGGCAATCCGCCGCATAC
>JBAYMW010000159.1:0-2834 GCA_041663405.1 Candidatus Omnitrophota bacterium
TTCCTTCCCTTCCTCGTATTTCTTCTCGTCGATCGGCGTTATCGAATCCAGCCTTACGACGGCATATCCGTTATTGACCTTTACCACCTGCCCGAACACCTCTCCGGGTTTCACGGAGAGCGCCGCATCGGCGAAGTCCGGCGATATCCCGATACCTTCTATATATTGGCCGCGCACGAACTCGTTGGTCTTCTTTTCGTGGAGCGACAGTTTATCCGCTAATTCCCCGAATTTTGCCATGCCTTTCTTTATCTCCGCAAGGGCCTCTTCCGCCTTGGCCTTGGCGATCGCATCCGCCTTCTCGGCCTTCAGCGCCGCCCGCGCCTTGTCCTTCACTTCCTCGAAGACGGCAGCCTTCTCGGGGACCTTCAGTTTGAGTTTTATGAAGTATATCCCGCTCTTCGTCTCGACCGGGTTGCTTATGGCGCCATCATCGAGGGCGAACGCCGCGCCGGCGAATTTCATCTCATAGCCCACACCGGGGATGTTGGCCTTCTCGTCGAAGAGCCCGGTCTCTTTAACGTCGAGGGAGAACTTCTTCGCCACGGCGGCGAGATCCTTGTTCCCTGCGAACTCATAGGATATGTCGCGGGCGCTTTTCCTGACTTTCTCCTTCGATTCTTCCTTATCATCGGGGAAAGGCAGCGCTACGTACTCCACATTGACCTGCTCGGGTATCTTGAACGCGTCCTTATATTTGTCGAAAAATGCCTTGGCCTCGTCATCCTGGGCGGAGACCTGCGGAAGATAATCCGAGGATTTCGCGAGGATATAGTCGGCCTTGGCTTTCTCGTACGCGTATTTATACTGCCTCAGCACCTCGTCATCGGTGATCGCGATATCCTTCGTATGCTTCTCGATCAGTTTTTCAATCGTGATATTATCCCTGACTATGGCCTCGAACTCGGTTGGAGTGAGCCCGAAGTTATAACGCAGAATATCCTCATAAAGCCGCTTGCCGAACCATCCGTCCTTGTCGTTGAATGCGCCTATCTTCTTAATGGCCGCCACCACATCCTTATCCGTGGCCCTGACGCGTTCCTTGCTTGCCTGGGCCAGCAGGATGATCCTGTCCCATGCCTGCTCTTCCAGGGCGGTCTCCGTCTGCTGGTCACGCGGAAGTTCTCCGTACTTCATTATCATCTGGGTCCTGGAGGCGACGAAAGCCTTCTGGAACTCGCTCATCTGCACCTTCTTGCCGAATACCTTTCCGGCTATCGGGCTCGTCTCGTGGCTGCTGATCGCATATAGCCCGATGAAGGCGACTATAAGGAGGTAGAGCGGGATCCTGGCGTTCTCTCTGATCTGTTTGAGCATTTTCGGTTCTCCTTTGGGGAAATTTAAGGTATTATATCAGGAAAAGGGCCGCCGGGCAACCCATTTTAATGTAAACCTTTTCCCGGCGCCCGCGTCTAATATGGCAAAGGGAGGGGCTTAACATGAACAAGGGATATATAGCGGTAATGGCGATAGTCCTTATACTGGTAGTCGCGATCGTTTCCGGGTCTGCGGGTATCGTGATAGGCAAGTTCCAGGCCCGCAAGGAGATGTTCAGGCAGGCGCGCAGCCACTGGGAGATGCGCGGGGAGGAGATGGGCCCGGATGATATGATACCCGGCATGCGCAGGGCCGAGAGGGGGCACCGCTTCCATGAATTTGCTAAGGAACATAAAGAGAGTCCGGAAGAAATGAAGCGGATGATGGACGGCAGGAAAGAAAAGATCCGCGAACGCCTGATCGCGCTCAAGCGCGATAATCCGGAGAAGTTCAGCCAGGTCATGCAGAAGATCGACGCTCTTGAGCAGAACCTGGCCTCGCTTAAGAAGGAATTGGCCGCCGAGCCGGCAAAATAACGGACTGATCATTGGAACCTGACAGCGAGATTATCAGGCGGGCTAAGAACGGGGAGCGGGCGGCCTTCGACTCGCTTGTGGATATGCACAAGGAGAAGGCTTTCGCCCTCGCGTTCAGTTTTATCGGCAATGCCGAGGACGCGAAGGATGTCCTGCAGGATGCGTTCGTGAAAGCGTATGTCGGCATAATAAATTTCAGGGGATCGTCGAGTTTCTATACGTGGTTTTACAGGATACTGGTCAACCAGTGTAAGGATTTCCTGAGGAAGAAAAAGGCCAAGAGCGGCGTATTCCTTGACCCATTGCCCGCGTCCGAAGAGGGCGGGGATAACGCGCCGGAAGCCGTTGACCTCTCGCCCGGCCCTTCGCAGATCGCGCTGGATAAAGAGACGCGGCAGATAATAAACGAAGCTATAAGCGGGCTGCCGGAGAGGCAGAAAGCCGTATTCATGCTTAAACACATACAGGGGATGAAATTTAACGAGATCGCCGAAACGCTGGACTGCAGCGAATCGACTGCAAAGGTCCACCTTTTCCGCGCGATAAGGGGGTTAAGATGCCGACTGACAAAGAACTTGCCGACCTGATATCGAGGGCGCCCGCGCCCAAAATGTCCAAGAGCTTCTGGGCCCAATTCGATGCCGAACTGGGGACTAAGCTGACCAGGGCCGAGTCCGGCCGCGTATCGGTCAGGTCCGCCTTTTTCGATGTCCTGGTGGATCTCGCGTCCGTATTCAGGAACCCTGAGTTCAAACACGCCATGGCGACCGCCTCGGTGGCCGTGATGGTGGTGGGTTTCAGCCTTATTTTTGCCGTCAAAGGCGGCCCCGGGCTGTATTCCGTCGCCTCGCTGACGAACGACGAGCTCGTGGACGAGATGGTCATCATAGACGCGTATCCGGCCAGCGAAAATATAATTGACTTTTAGCCCCTTTGAATATAGAATAGGGGCCATGTCAAAGTTAAAGATAGGTTTACCAA
>JBAYMW010000160.1:0-2831 GCA_041663405.1 Candidatus Omnitrophota bacterium
CAGGCCAAGAAGACCGCCGTAGACCTTTATGTGTGCCTTGACAAGAAGGCAAAGGTCGAAAAGGACGCGGAGGCCTTCATAAATACCCTCGGGCTGATAGGCGAGAAATACGTCGAGATAATCCCCGGGACGCCCGGAAGCGAGGTCATAAGGCCGGGCGAGACGCTTGCGGGCAGGGAATCGGTCCCGATGGAGAAGCTTACGCAGAAGGGTTATGAGATAGCCGGCGGCCTTGGCGACACGATAAAGCATCTCAATACGCTCGTCGGAGATCCCGAGACGCAGGCAGCCTTCAAGGCGACGATGCTCGATATCAGGAAGTTCGTGGCCTCCGCAAATGTCGTGATGGACAGGGTCAAGGCGGGCGAGGGCACGGTCGGGAAGCTGTTCATGGATGAGGGCCTGTATGATGAGTTGGAAGCTTTTGTCAAGGACCTCAAGGCGCATCCCTGGAAGCTCCTCTCGAAACCGAGGGGTGAGAAATGACATTTACGATACTCAGGTCCTTTTTTATCCTGCTTTGCGGGTTGATGGGTTACCAGCTTGGCGATATCCTCAGGATAGGCCCGCTTTCGTCGACGGTAGGCGTGCTCGTGGGCGTCGTTATCGGGGGGGTCGTTGTCATGCTGGAATATACGACCAAGAGGATATCGGTAAAAGGGCTCTCCTCGGCGGTGTTCGGGATAGTTTTCGGAATATTGTTCGCGTGGCTCATTATAGGCGTATTCAAGCTTATACCTATGGACGACGACCTCAGGGCGGAGTTTAACGGCCTCCTGATACTGATCTTTGCATATCTCGGCATGGTAATGGCCATAAGGGGCAAGGACGAGTTCAATATCATAATCCCCTATATAAAATTAAAAAGGGAAGGGCAGACCGAGGAGATGGTGCTCCTCGATACGTCCGTGATCATAGACGGCAGGATCGCCGACATCTGCCACACGAAATTTATACAGGGAATACTGATAATCCCGCGTTTCGTCCTGAAGGAACTCCAGATGATAGCGGATTCGGCCGACCCGATAAAGCGCAACCGCGGCAGGCGCGGGCTCGACATGCTCAATAAGATCCGCAAGTCGGGCGCAGTCGAAGTGAAGATACATGAGGACGATTTTCCCGATATCAAGGAAGTGGACGCGAAGCTGATAAAGCTCGCAAAGATGATATCGGCTAAGGTGTTCACGAACGACTATAACCTTAACAAGATAGCGGAACTGCAGGGAGTCTCGGTATTGAACATAAACGAGCTCGCGAACGCCCTGAAGCCGGTCGTGATACCGGGCGAACTGATGGAAGTAAAGGTGGTAAAGGAAGGCAAGGAATATAACCAGGCCGTCGCGTATCTCGACGACGGTACGATGGTCGTCATAGATAATGCGAAACACCTGATAGGGCAGCCGGTAAAGGTGCTCGTGACCTCGGTGCTCCAGACGGCCGCGGGCAGGATGATATTCGCGAAGATGGAATCACAGCGATAGGAGAGAAAACATGAAGGTAGCTGCGATAGTTGCCGCTGCCGGGAAAGGCGAGCGGATGAAGGCGAAAGCGCACAAGGCTTTTGTCCTGCTGGGTAAGGAGCCGATACTGGCGCATACGCTGAAGGCGCTCGACGCGTCCAACACCGTAAGCGAGATCATAGTGGTGGTCCATCAGTCCGACCTGCCTAAGGCGCGCCTGCTCGTCAAGAAGGGGAAGTTCAAGAAGATAAAGGATGTCGTTGCCGGCGGCAAGCGCCGCATGGATTCGGTAAGGAGCGGCCTCGCAGCGGTAAGCGAGGACGCGGAGTATGTTATAGTCCATGACGGCTGCAGGCCTTTCATAGATAACAAGATGATATCATCGGTCGTGGGCGCTGCGGATACTTTCGGCGCCGCGATAACCGGCATGCCAGTGAAACCCACGATCAAGCAGGTCGAGAAGGGGAATTTTGTGGCGGCCACGCTCGACAGGGAAACCCTCGTCGAGGTCCAGACGCCGCAGGCATTCCGCAAGGACATATTGCTCAGGGCTTATGACAGGGCTTTCGCGCACGATGCTGCCGCAGAACCCGCCGCAGCCGTTGCGGCAGCCACAGATGACGCGGTCCTGGTCGAGAGGCTCGGTATAAAGGTAAAGGTCGTCGACGGGTCATACGGCAATATAAAGATCACGACGCCGGAAGACCTGAAATATGCGAAAACGCTGGCAGGTCTAAAATGAGGGTGGGCCTCGGGTACGACATACACAGGCTTGTCGAGGGCAGGAGCCTTTTTCTCGGAGGGGTAGAGATCCCTTATATCAAGGGCCTGGAGGGCTATTCCGACGCGGATGTCCTGCTGCATGCGATATGCGACTCGCTCCTTGGCGCGATGGGCATGGATGACATCGGCATACATTTCCCGAACAACGACCCGAGATTCAAGGGCATAAGCAGCATAGAGCTGCTGCACAGGGTGGCGGTGATGGCCGGAGAGCGGAAGTTCAGGATAGTCAACGTGGATTCCACGCTTATCATGGAAGAACCCAAGATATTGCCTTTTAAGGCGAAGATGAGAAAGACGATCGCGTCGGTCCTCGGTATCGACGAGAACCGCGTGAACGTAAAGGCGACGACGCAAGAAGGCGTCGGGGCGATAGGCCGCGGCGAGGCGATAGCAGCTTACGCGGTCGCTTCCGTTGAGGAGATAAAATAGATGGAGATATTTCTGATAGTCGTTATGGCATTAGTGATCCTGGGGCTCGTCAAGATGCTCGTGATCTCCGTGGTGTTCAGGCCGGAGATAAACGCGATCTTCGAGCGCGACCCTGCCGCGAAGAGCGGTTTTGAGGTCATACTCCTCTATTCGGGC
>JBAYMW010000161.1:0-2826 GCA_041663405.1 Candidatus Omnitrophota bacterium
CTTCGCGTTCACGATGTATTTCGTGACGGTCGTGAATAACCTCGGTATGCTCTGGGTCGCTATAGAGATGACGACCCTCGTGTCCGCATTCCTCGTCGGCTTCTATAACAACAAGAAGTCCATAGAGGCGGCATGGAAATATATCATAATCTGCTCGGTCGGCATAACGCTGGCGCTGCTGGGCACGATCCTGTTCTATTATACCGCCTCGCGCGACGGCGGGGTCACGAGCCTGAACTGGACGGATATGATCGCCGCAGCGGGCAAGCTCGACCCGAAGGTGCTGAAGATAGCGTTCCTTTTTATACTCGTCGGTTACGGCACGAAGGCGGGTATCGCGCCGATGCATACCTGGCTCCCGGACGCGCACAGCCAGGCCCTCGCGCCGATCAGCGCGCTTTTATCGGGAGTGCTGCTGAAGACTGCGATCTACGCGATAATCAGGTTTACCTCTATAATAAATATCTGCATCGGCACTTCGTATTCCGACAACCTGTTCATATTCTTCGGGCTGCTGTCGCTAGGCGTATCCGCAGCGTTCGTGATAGTGCAGAAGGATATAAAACGGCTCCTTGCTTACAGCAGCGTCGAGCATATCGGCGTCATAACCTTCGGCCTCGGCGCGGGCGGCGCTCTCGGGCTCTTCGGCGCGCTGTTCCACGTCTTTAACCATGCCGTGACAAAGTCGGTAATGTTCTTTGCCGCCGGCAACGTCGTAAAAAAATACAAGACAAGCGACATGCACGTCATAAGGGGGGTCATGTCGGCTATGCCGTTTACCGGGATAATGCTGATGATAGGCGCGTTCGCGCTCACCGGCTCCCCGCCGTTCTCCGTATTTTTCAGCGAGATAATGATACTTATTTCGGGATTCGGGCAGGGGCTTTACCTGCAGTCGGCGCTGTTCCTGGCCTTCATCGCGGTAATATTCGGCGCGGTGGTCTATCATATCGGCACGATCGCGTTCGGGAAGAAGCCGGATGATCTTACCGCGGCAGGCGAGCCGTTAAGCGGGAAGATCGCTTTCATATTCCTGCTGGTATTCATCTGCGTGCTGGGCTTCAAGCTTCCGGCGGTATTTTCGGGGCTGATCAACTCCGCCATAGAGATAATCAGGGGGGCATGATGGCGTACAGCGACGAAATATATATAGACGTAAAACCCGGGGAGTTCAAGGCCAAATGCCTCGAGCTGCACAAGAAGCTCGCCTCGCCGGTAATGACGTATTTCGCGGAAGACGACAGGCGCGTGAACAAGGCGTTTGCGGTATATTGCGCGTTCCTCGATGCCGCCCAGAAGAAATGGGCTATCGTTAGGATGTCCATACCGGAAGCGCTGCCCGTCTTTGATTCCATCTCTAAAGATATATTTTCCGCCTGCCTCTTCGAGAGGGAGATCAAGGAGATGTTCGGCCTTGAGCCCTCGGGGAATCCCGACCTCAGGAGGCTCAATCTCCACGATGAGGTATGGCCGGAGGGTTATTATCCCCTGCGTAAGGATTTTGTCCCGCCCGCATCGGCGCAAAAGACAGGCGCGTCGTACGCATTCAAGAGGGTCGAGGGCGAAGGCATATTCGAGGTGCCGGTCGGACCGGTCCACGCCGGGATCATAGGCCCGGGGCATTTCAGGTTCAGCGCGGCAGGCGAGCCGATAATAAACCTCGAGGCGCGCTTAGGGTTCACACACCGCGGCGTCGAGAAGCTCTTTGAGGGAAGGCCCGCATGCGATGACGGGACTGTAGCGTTCTCCGAGCGCATCGCGGGCGATTCGGCCTTCATATACGGCACGGCGTATTGCCGCTGCATCGAAAAGATATACGGCATCAACGTGCCGGAACGGGCGCAGTATATCAGGGGCGTATTCCTGGAGCTCGAAAGGATGTATAACCACGTGAACGATATCGGCGGGATGGCGCTTGACACAGGGTTCAGCTTCCCGGCTGCGTTCGCCTCCATAATAAAGGAAAATATCCTGGCGCTTAATGAGCGCATGTCGGGCAGCAGGTACCTGAAGGGGATAAACAGGGTCGGAGGCGTAAGAAAGGATATCAGCGCGAAGTCGGCCGGCGACCTGGCGGATTCCCTTGGCCGTATATCGAAGGATTTCGACGGGCTAAAGGCGATGCTATTATCGAGCATATCGTTCATGGACAGGGTCGACAAGACGGGAGTATTAAAGAAGAAGACCGCGGTCGACCTCGGGATCGTCGGGCTTGCCGCGCGCGCGAGCGGGATCGCCCTTGACCTCAGGAAGGTATTCCCGGGGATCTATTCCCAGGCGAGATTCACCGTCGTTAAGGAGGAAGACGGGGATGCCCTTGCCCGCCTTAACCTGCGCCTGCGCGAGTTCGAGGAATCGGCGCGCCTTATTAAAGAATTCACGAAGAAGATGAAGCCGGGGGATATTTTTGCCGCTGATAAGGTCGTGCCGAAAGAAGGATTTGCATTGGGCTGCGAGGAAGGATGGAGAGGGCCGGTCCTTTTTTGGATCAGGACGGATCCTTCAGGGCTCATAGAAAGGTGCAAGATCACCGACCCGTCTTTCCACAACTGGCAGGGGCTCTGTTTCGCTGTGCTGGGCAACATCATCCCGGATTTCCCGCTGTGCAACAAGAGTTTCGACCTCTCTTACCCGGGTAACGACCTATGAAGAATATATTAAAGAACAGGATAGCCAAAGGGATAGTCACCAGGCCGATATGGCCGCCCGACAGGGAAGCGCAGAAGCTCGGAGAAGAACTCAGGGCCCGCATACACAAGAGGTTCGGCAGGTCCTTCCATATAAGGGAGGTCGATACCGGCTCGTGCGGGGCGTGCGAGTCGGAGA
>JBAYMW010000162.1:0-2824 GCA_041663405.1 Candidatus Omnitrophota bacterium
GTCTTGCCGTCCTTGAGCTGGTTAATGACAAAATACAACTGCTGCTTATAATAATTCTCGGTCATCATATCGCCGGCCGTGTACCAGTCCAGCATCAGCACCTTATTTTTCGATATCTGGTATATTGATTCGTTGGCCGACAGCACCTTGCCGCCTCCCAGCTCGATATCCGCCTTGCCGCGGGTGAGCATCTCGTTGCGCCCGCTTCCCAGATAGCAATATTCGGGAGGATGGAAGCTCTGCCTCTTCTGGTCCGAGTACACTACCTGCATCGAGACCCTTTCGTTGCCGGGGCTCAGGTAAGTGCGTATAAGCACCTTGTCGGTGCCGAGGACCTCGTAAACCTGCTTGAGGTATTCCTTGTCCTTGAACTCGACATTCGCGCCCTTCCATCCGGACAGGTCCATCGGGAAAGACATGAGCTTGACCTCACGCGACGGGGTCCTTTTAAGGGATGATATGGACAGCACGGCTACCGCGCACAGCGCCAGTATCAATACCGCTATTAAGGTATTTAGCTCTTTTTTGCCCACGACAACATTCTCCCTGCTATTATAAGCCCCGCTATCGCGAATACATATACTAAGAACCCGAGAGTATCATGCGCAAATGTCCCCGGAGAGGCCGCCTTGGCATCATAAGCAAAAGCCACGAGCAGGAGAAGCACGATCCGCAGGATATTCGCTCCTAAGGCTATCGGTATCGATAAAATGAATATCGTCACCTTCTTGGCCGTCGATACTTTGATGAGATAAGCATACAGCGCGCCTAAAGCCGTTAAGGCGATCAGCGAGCTAAGGCCGCTGCAGGGGCTGCCTATCGTAAGGAACGTATCGGGCCTGAGATGCACGATGCTGCCGTCCCTGACGGCCGGCACGCCCATCAAGTTCACTATGGCGGTGGCTGCCTGCGCGGCCATCATCTTCATCTTGAAACTTACGCTTATTATGAACACCTGCGGCAGGGGTATCATGAATACGAGGAACAGGATCGCAAAAGCGGCCTTCCTGGTGATGCCGGCGCCGTACAGGTAGAGCGAGAGCCCGAACAGCGCGGGGATCAGCGAAAAACCCGATACAAAATTGATCTCGAAAAAATACGCGATGAGGTGGACCAAGAGCGCGGGCAGGAACAGCGCCAGTCCGATGCCAAGGGGCTTTATCGCGGTTTTCTTAAGCTCATCCCTCTTGAGCCAGATAAGGTATGCGAACACGAGCGGGACCAGGTAACCGTGCGAATAATATGTGTCGGCCTCATTGAAGCGCGCTATCATCCATAGGAAGGCGGGCCAGTAGACCGCTATTAAAAGAGCACCTGCCAATATAGGGCCAAATCTGGATATTAGTCTCATTTATTTGCTTTTGTTTAATGCCTCTAACTGTTTCCCGGCAGGTTTCGCGAAAGGAGTATCGGAGTATTTATCCAATATGCGCCGGTAATTCTCTATGGCCTTGTCCGGCTGGTTCGTTTTTTGCTCGTAAATTGCGCCGGCCACAAAAAGGGCCTTAGGGACAAGCAGTTTGTCTTCATGGGCGGATATGAGCGAATTCAGGTAATCCAGGGCCTCGTTCCACTTTCCCTGATCGGCGTAACAGGTAACGATAAGGTCGATAGCAACGAGCGCCCCGTATGTTTTAGGGTCATCGGTGATATATTTTTTGTACTTTTCAATGGCGGTGGCATAAGCGGCGGAAGCCTCGTCGTTCCTGCCCTTAAGCTTAAGATATTCCGCAATATGCACGGGGACCTGCAGGGCGGTGCCGGTGTCGGAATAGTCGGACATTATCTTGTTAAGTGTCTCGAGCGCATTCGTCCAGTCATCCGCCGATTCATAGGTCAGCGCCACCATATACAAGGCCCTCGAAGACAGGTCTTTGTTGTCCGGATAGTCCTTCGGTATCACGAGGAACTCCTCCCTGCTCTTCGCAAGGCTCCCCTGCATCGCGTATAACTGCCCGATATTGAACTGCGCCTGGGAGCTGTTTGGCCACATCGGGTATCTTATGGTTATCTCCCTGAACTTGTCTATGATCTTCTGGTAGTCCACCGGCGAGGCCTTATCAGGGGCCTTGAGCAGGGCATTCAGGTCCCTTGAAGCGTGCCAAAACCTTTTTTCAGCGGAGTATATCCCCGAATCACAGCCGCTAAGGACGGCCGATACCAGGATCACCGCGCAAACGACCGATATTGTCCTGAACATGCGCTATTTGCTTTCCTTTTCCGTTTCCTGCTTAAGGATGAACAGGTTCGCGATGCTTAAGAATACCAGCGAATCGCTGATGAACGATATGATTATGCCCGCAGCGAGGATGAACAGGGTTATCTCGGGAAATGTCACGTTCATGAGCCCCTGCTGCTTCTGTTTGGCCAACATGAAAAGCACTTCAAGCGATCTCGGGATAAACACCAGCAGGAGAGTCGTGAACAAAACGTGCTTTACGACCCCGAAGGACCTCTTGACCGCCCCGAAGACGCTCTTTCTCTCGATGATCAATGCCGGATACGCGTAAATGAATAGCGCCTCCACAAAAAACGCGACCGCTATCGCGGAGTATGATAATATACGAAGCATCATAACGGATGATTGGGTGCGCTGCATCGTCGAGGTTATTATCCAGGACGGGGCCTTGAGTATAATAAAGGACAGGATATATATTATCGCCCATATCCCAAGCAGCCCGAGATACCTCCTTGCCGACCTGTTGAAACTGCCGAACGCGCGGACTTCTTCGGTCCCGGAATGCGCCTGGGAGGCCATCGCCATCGCCATGCCGTACATTATCACGCCGAATACGACCATAACGAATATCTGCCCGTAATTAAA
>JBAYMW010000163.1:0-2686 GCA_041663405.1 Candidatus Omnitrophota bacterium
CAGTGGCGGGAACGCCTTAGGAAATTTCGCAAGCGCCTCAGAGAATGAACTGCCTCCCTCTACTTGTTCGGCAAGCCCCTTTATCGTAGCCTTAAGGACGCCGGCTTTCTCCTGCCTCTCCAGCACATAGAGAGCGCGGACCAGCGGCAGGCCAGAACCGATCAGCGTGGCCAACTGCCTGGTAAAAATGGTTATCTGCTTCGCGCTGACGCCGCCGAACGACAGCGTTAACACGGATTTCGCGGGTTTTATCTCGCCCGACGCCGACCCCGCCCTCGGTGAAGGCCCGTCTGACTTTGCCTTTTCTTCCGAGAAGCTTATCGGGTAGAGGCCCTTCTGGCGGATCTGCTCCATCGCCTCCTGGTTCCCGGCGACATCAAGCCTGCCCTTGGTCTCCTTGCCGTCTTTGTCGATAGCGACGTAGTTGAATATGGCCATAACTTATTCTCCCTTAATCTGTAATACAAATATACCCTATTAGAACGTCTTTGTCAAAGGCACAAAAAAAGCTAAAGAACGGATGTCTGGGCTTCTTTAAGCACCTCATCGACGCTTGTAACGCCGGAATAGATCTTCTCAAGGCCGTCCTCGAGCAGGGTCTTCATCCCGCCCGCAATGGCCGCCTTCTTTATGAGGGCGGTATGGGCCTTCCCTATTACAAGCTGCCTTATCTCTTCGTTCAATTGCAGGAGTTCGTAAATACCGGTCCTGCCCTTGTACCCGGAATTATTGCATTTAACGCAGCCGGCGCCCCTGTAGAATTTGTGCGTCTTGACATCCTCGGGCTTAAGCCCCAGGTCCGCGACGATCTCGGGCTCCGGCGTATACTCCTCCTTGCAGTAAGTGCATATCTTCCTGACCAGCCTCTGCGCGAGCACCGCTTCAAGCGTGGACGTGACAAGGAACGGTTCGACTCCCATATCGACCAGCCTAGTTATCGTGCCGGATGCGTCATTTGTATGGAGCGTAGAGAAGACGAGGTGTCCGGTCAGCGATGCCTGTATCGCTATCTGCGCGGTATCCGGGTCCCTTATCTCGCCGACCATGATTATATCGGGATCCTGCCTTAAAATATGCCGGAGGCAGGACGCGAATGTAAGGCCTATCTTCGCATTTATCGGGACCTGGATGACTCCCTTAAGGTCGTACTCGACGGGATCCTCGGTCGTGATGACCTTATACTCTATCTTGTTTATCTCCCTCATGCACCCGTAGAGCGTCGTTGTCTTCCCGCAGCCGGTAGGCCCGGTGGCCAGGAATATGCCGTTGGGCTTCTGTATTATGCTGCGTATCTTCTTCTTCGTGTCATCGAGCATGCCTACATCGTCTATCGATAAGCTGACGGTCGTCCTGTCGAGTACCCTCATGACGACGCTTTCGCCGAATATCGTAGGCAGGGTCGAGATACGCAGGTCAACGCTCTTGCCTTCTATAGTGATCATGATACGGCCGTCCTGCGGAAGGCGGCGCTCGGCTATATCGAGGTTGGCCATGACCTTTATCCTCGACGAAAGCCCCAGGCTCAGGTTTTTTGGAGGGCGCGCGACTTCGTAAAGCACGCCATCCACCCTGTACCTTACCCTATAGTCCGATTCAAAGGGCTCGAAATGTATGTCGGAGGCCTTCTCCTTTACGCCCTGCAGTAAGATCATATTCAGCAGTTTGATGACCGGGGCGCGTGACGCCAGTTCCTGCAATGTAGCGATATCGTTGACTTCCTCGCCGACCGCCACGAGCTCCATCTTTTCGCCGAATACTCCGAGCACGTCCTGTATCGTCTCGCCTTCGGAACCGTAATATTTCTGTATCTGCTCCTTTATATCCTCGTCGCTGGCTACCACGCCCTTTATGTTCATTCCGAGCGTGAACCTGAGGTCATCGAACGCGGCAACGTTGAGCGGGTCGGCAATGGCGACCGACAGCTGGTTCCCGTCCACCGCAATAGGCATGATCGTATATATCTTTGCGACGGAGGCCGGGACCTTGTCGATGACCTCCTTCGGTATCTTCATATCTTTCAGCTTGATAACGGAAAAACCGGACCTCGCGCCGAGCAGCTGCAGGATATCGTCTTCCTTGACAACACCCATATCGACGAATATCCTTCCGAGCAGCTTGCCGGTGAGCTTCTGCTCCTCAAGGGCCTGCTCGAGCTGGTGCTCGTTTATCATCTGCTTATCGAGCAGGAGCTGCCCTATCCGCTTGTATTTTTCCTGCTTCGGCTGTTCTTTTTCAGGAGCCATTCCTATTCCTCATATCCGTGTGTTATGCGTATGACCTCTGATATCGTCGTGATGCCTTCCCTTACCTTATTGAGGCCGTCTTCCCTCAGCAGCTTCATGCCGTGCCTGCGCGCGGCATCGCGTATCTCGTATGACGAGAGCCTCTTGACTATCATCTCACGTATCTCGTCGTTATTCACAAGAAGCTCGAATATCCCGATCCTTCCCTTATATCCGGTATAATTGCACATCTTGCATCCCTTGCCCTTGAATAATTGCAGTTCTTCCGCCTTAGGGTCGCCAGGTTTGATCCCGAGGACATATAGTTCCTCGAAGGAGGGCTTATAAGGCTCCCTGCAATTCTGGCAGATCTTGCGCACAAGCCTCTGGGCCATGACCGCCTGGACCGTGGAACTGACCAGGTAGGATTTGACTCCCATATCTATAAGGCGGGTGAACGCGCC
>JBAYMW010000164.1:0-2666 GCA_041663405.1 Candidatus Omnitrophota bacterium
AGGCCGCTCATGAATTTCGTTATGAGTTCCTGGAATTTGGAGTCGCCAGGCTTATGTTCCTTGAGCATCCTTGCGCACATCATAGGGGTCAGCGTCAGCGAAATGACTCCGGAGCAAATGATGGCCGCGACGACGGTTACCGCGAACTCGCGGAAGATCCTCCCGACGACGCCTCCCATGAATACGAGCGGGACGAAAATTACCGCAAGCGAAAGCGTCATCGATATGATCGTGAAGGTTATCTGGTCGGCGCTTTCGATGGCCGCGGCCATGGGTTTCTTCCCGGCCTCGATAAGTCGGACGGTATTCTCAAGCACGACGATGGCGTCATCCACGACAAACCCGATGCAGAGCGTAAGCCCCATAAGCGACATCTGGTCGAGGCTGAAGTTCATCGCGTACATGACCACAAATGTCGCGATGACTGACAACGGCAGCGATATGCTCGGTATTATCGTGTCGGAGATCCTTCCGAGAGACAGGAATATGATCATAACTACGAGCGCGAGCGCTATGAGTATAGTCTGCTTTACGTCATTGACCGAATCTACTATCTCGAGAGATTTATCGTAAAATATCTCAAGTTTCGCCGAACCGGGCAATTCCACCTGAAGGGCGTCCAAGATGCTGCGGATATTCTGTGCCAGCGCGACGGTATTGGAGCCGGCCGAACGCGATATAGCTATTATGACGTT
The DNA here is from genome assembly GCA_041663405.1 of Candidatus Omnitrophota bacterium. GTDB lineage: Bacteria > Omnitrophota > Gorgyraeia > Pluralincolimonadales > Pluralincolimonadaceae > UBA6215. The sequence continues at coordinate 696 of JBAYMW010000164.1, forward strand.
ATTCGACGTCATTCCTTCCCCGGGCTTGCCGAACATCGGGCGTATCACGTCGTTATCTATGCTGTCGATGCAGTGCCCTACATCCCTTAGTTTTACGGGGGCGTTGTTCCTGTAAGCGACTATCAGGTCCTCGTAATCCTTGGCCTTGAAGAGCTGGCCCTTAGGCTCTATCGAGAACGCCCTGACGTTGCCGTCAAGGCTTCCGGCGGGTATAAGGACCGTGCCTGTCGAGACCGCCTGGGCGATCTCGTTAATGCCTATTTGGAAGGCGGAGAGCTTATTCGGGTCTACTTGTACCCGTACGGCTGTTTTTGCGCCCCATACCTGCACCTGGGAGACCCCGTCTACCATGCTCAACCTTTTGCCGACGGTCCTGTTGCCGAGGTCGTAAAGCTGTCCCGGAGTCAGGGTGTCCGAATTAAGCATCAGGTAGAGGATAGGCGTATCGGAAGGGTTTACCTTCTGGTAGGACGGCGGGGCCGGCAGGTCGGTCGGGAGGTTTCCCGTTGCCCTGGATATGGCCGCCTGCACGTCCGGGGCGGCCAGGTCGACATTACGGCTCAGGTCGAACGTGAGTATTATCTGCGACTGGCCTTCGGTGTTGTTCGAGATGATGCTCGTAAGCCCCTGTATCTCGGTAAACTCATTCTCCAGCGGCGACGCGACCGCCGAAGCCATCGTGTCGGGGCTGGCGCCCGGGTATGCTACGTTTACTAGGATTACGGGATAGTCGACTACGGGAAGGTCGCTTATGGGAAGCGTGAAATAAGCGACGATGCCGAATATCGTCACGACCACCATAAGCAGCGTGGTCATGATAGGTTTTCTTATAAAGTTTTCTGAGAAGCTCATAGTCTATTTATTTACCTTTGTTTCGCCCTGCGGGGCGGCTATCTCGACATCCGCCCCCGGCCTCAGGCCCATCTGGCCGGCAGTCACGACATATTCCCCGGCCTTTAAGCCTTCCTTGACTATTACGTGGTCGTCTATCTTGTTTCCGGCGGTTATTTTCCTTATTTCCGACTTATTATCCGGCGTCACCACGAACACATAATTGTATAATACGCCCTGGTCCTGCCCTACCTGCATGGCTTCATAGGGGATAAGCACAGCGTCTTTTTCTTTCCTCAGGACGAGCCGGACGTTTGCGAACTGTCCCGACCAGAGCGCGAAATCGCCGTTGTCTACCGAGGCGCGTAAAAGTATGGTGCCCGTCGTATTGTCGACTGAATTGTCAACGAAATGCAATATGCCTTCGCGGGAGTTCGCAACTGCGCCGGCGCGCTCTATGGCTATGATCACCCTAAGCTGGCCTTTCGCCATAGCTTCCCTTACGCCGTCGAGGTCCCTTTCGGGGACCGTAAAGTCCACATATAGCGGGTCGATCGTCTTAATATTCACGAGCGTCGGGCCGGAATTGGCCATGACGATATTGCCCGGATCGACCTGGCGTTTTCCGCAGGTACCGTCGATAGGGGAGGCGATGTAGCAATAGGCGAGATTGATCTTCGCGAGGTCTATATTCGCGTTATCAAGCTTGATCGTCGCCTCGGATCCCGTGACGTTCGTCTCGTATTGTTCAAAACTTTGCTGCGAGATCAATTCCTTCGCGAGGAGCTTCCTGTTCCTCTCGAGAGTGTCCTTGTTAAGCTTCAGGTTCGCGAGGTCCTGTATGAGCTGGGCCTCGGCCTTATCGAGCGTCGCCTTATACTGGCTCGGGTCAATCGTGAAAAGCATGTCGCCTTTCTTGACGATATCGCCGTCCTTGAAATGGACTTCCTTTATCTCGCCGGTGACCTGCGACATGATATTGACATCATTGGGCGAATAGAGGTTGCCGAATGATTCTATGAATATGTCGGCGTCCTGCTGCTCGGCCTTGGCCGCCTTTACCATCTTCGGAGGGATCTTCTTCTCCGGGGGCTTGCGGCCGCAGCTTTTTACTATAAATAAGGTCACGACCAACACGAG
>JBAYMW010000165.1:0-2604 GCA_041663405.1 Candidatus Omnitrophota bacterium
CCGTGCCTGGGGCACATATCGCCCGAAGCCGCCGAAGGCGGGCCGATCGCCGCGATACGAGACGGTGATACGATCGAAATAGAGATCCCGAACAGGGAACTCGAATTGAAGGTCTCGAAGTCTGAATTGGCTAAACGAATGAAAAAAATAAAGGCGCAGAAGCCGAAGATAACGACGGGATACCTCGCGCGTTACGCGAAGCTCGTCACATCCGCAAGCACAGGCGCCGTCATGAAAGGTTAATATAGAAATGACAACTAAGATGAACGGAGCGAGGATACTTGTCGAATCGCTCAAAAAAGAAGGCGTCGGGGCCGTGTTCGGCTATCCGGGCGGGCAGGCATTGCCGCTCTTCGACGCGATCTATAATTCCGACCTGAAATTCTACCTGGTCAGGCACGAGCAGGCCGCGGCGCATGCCGCCGACGGCTACGCGCGCGTCACGGGAAAACCCGGCGTCTGTATCGCGACATCCGGCCCGGGCGCGACGAACCTCGTTACGGGTATAGCGACAGCATACATGGATTCGATACCGATGGTCGCTATTACCGGGCAGGTCAAGACATTCATGATAGGGAACGACGCGTTCCAGGAGGCCGATATGATCGGCATAACGCGCCCGATAACGAAGCATAATTACCTGGTCAAGGATGTCAAGGACCTGGCGCGCATAATCAAGGAGGCTTTTCATATCGCCACTACCGGAAGGCCCGGGCCGGTCCTTATAGACCTGCCGTCGGACGTCCAGCTGGCCGAGACGGAGTTCCATTATCCGGCCGAGGTCAACATACGCAGCTATAAGCCGACTTATTGCGGGCATCCCGGGCAGATCAGGCGGGCCGTGAAGCTGATATCGGAGTCGAAGAAGCCGGTCATTTACGCGGGCGGGGGCGTCATACTTTCGGGCGCGTCGAAGCAGCTCAGGGAGCTTGCCGAGAAGATAAATTCGCCGGTCACGATGACGCTGCTGGGCCTAGGAGGGTTCCCCGGGACCCACGAACTTTCGCTCGGAATGCTCGGCATGCACGGCACGGCCTACGCGAACCACGCGGTGCAGAACTGCGACCTGCTGATAGCGATAGGCGCGCGTTTCGATGACCGCGTCACGGGCAAGGTCGATGAGTTCGCGCCGCACGCGAAGGTCATACATATCGACATAGACCCTTCAGCCATATCGAAGAGCGTCAGGGTCGACGTGCCGATAGTCGGCGACGTCAAATGCGTCCTCGACGAGATGCTGAAGATAGTCCATCGCCCGCACGACAAGGAATGGACCGACAAGATAGTCGAGTGGAAGAATAAGCATCCGCTCAATTACAAGATGGACGATGTCCTGCGCCCGCAGTATGTCATACAGCAGATCTGCGAGGCGACGAAGGGCGAGGCGGTGATCGCGACGGACGTCGGCCAGCACCAGATGTGGACCGCGCAGTGGTACAAGTTCGCGAGGCCGCGCGAATTCCTTTCGAGCGGCGGTCTCGGGACGATGGGTTACGGTTTCCCGGCAGGCATCGGCGCGAAGGTCGCAAGGCCCGACGCGCAGGTCTTCGTCATAAGCGGCGACGGCTCGATACAGATGAACATTCAGGAGCTCTCGACTGCGGTCGTCAACAAGATCGACGTCAAGATAGCGATACTGAACAATTCGTACCTCGGCATGGTCCGGCAGTGGCAGGAGCTCTTCTACGGGAAGAGGTATTCCCATACGAAGATGACCAACCCTGACTTTGTCAAGATAGCCGAGGCATACGGCGCGGCCGGGATCCGGATAGACAAGAAGGAAGAGGTCCGTCCCGCGATAGAAAAGGCGATGCACATGAAAAATGTCGTCGTGATGGAATTCATGGTCGAGCCGGAGGAGAACGTCTATCCGTTCGTTCCCGCCGGTAAACGGCTTGATGATATGATAGGGAGCATGGCATGAAACATACCATATCGGCACTTGTGGAGAACTATTCGGGGGTCCTGTCGAGGATATCCGGGCTCTTTTCCGCGCGCGGCTTCAATATCAATTCGCTGACGGTCGGGGAGACGGAAGACCCGACGGTCTCGCGGATGACGATAGTGGTCGAAGGCGACGAGCGCACGCTCGACCAGGTCAAGAAGCAGCTGAACAAGCTTATAGACGTCATCACGGTCCATGACCTGACAAAGACGAGGTTCATCGACCGCGAACTGATGCTGATCAAGGTGGCGGTGGAGTCCGCGAAGGACCGCTCCGAGATAATAGAGATAGCCGGCAGCATGAAGGCGGATGTCGTCGACCTCGGCACGCAGACGATAACGGTCGAGGCGGCCGGAGATACGCACGAGATAGATAAGCTGATAGGATCGTTGAGGCAGTTCGGGATAAAGGAGATAGTTAGGACCGGAAAGATAGCGATGTCGCTTGATCCGATGGAGGATCCACAAAAAACACCAAAGGAGGAAGAAGAGTAAATGGCAAAGGTATATTATGACAAAGACGCTGATCTGGACCTTATCAAAGATAAGACGATAGCGATAATCGGGTACGGCATACAGGGCCGCGGGCAGTCTCTCTGCCTGAGGGATTCGGGATGCAAGGTTGTTGTTTCCGAAATGCCCGGTACCGTGAACTACGAG
>JBAYMW010000166.1:0-2558 GCA_041663405.1 Candidatus Omnitrophota bacterium
GAACTTACGCATGAAGAGGTCCCGCATTCCATCGCGGTGCTGATCGAGGAATTCGCCGACAGGCCGAAGAAGGTGACCTACATCAGGGCGACGATATACGTCGAGCGCCAGTCTCAGAAGAAGATAATCGTGGGGCACAGGGGGCAGATGCTGAAGTATATCGGAGAGGCCGCGAGAAACGACATACAGAAATTACTCGGAAGGCATGTCTATATAGAGTTGTGGGTAAAGGTCCACGAGAACTGGCGCAAGGACATACAGGCCCTGAAGATGCTAGGGTACGTTTAATTTGATGGGAATGAAGCGGCATATCATACCGATCGCCCTGTTCGCGGTCCTCGTCATCACTCATATCCTTTGACGCTCCTGTCATACGCCGTGGAATATCATTGGCCATAAAACTTAAGCCCGATTGCGTTGAGGCTTATTGCAGCCGCGGCGCGAGCTTGAAAATATAGTTTCCGGCCCTTGAATTTTAGCTTTTATGTGGCATACTTTAATTGACCGAAAGGGCGGTCCGGCCGTCGGTCGGACCTGACGCTCGGCGCGAAATACCCAAAGCGCGCCGACCCCTATCAGGGCCGAAAGGGCGTGACGCAAAACCTCGGGCCTAAACTGAGGCCATTCCAGGTGGCACAGCAAGGCGGCGGGGTTGCCGAAACCGGAGAAAAGGTCAAAGGCGTAGGTTGCCTCCCTTAATCGGTCGACGTAAGATTTCGCCAGCGGCTGAAATGGAACCAAGAAGCAAGTAGCAGTAGCGAAGTAAGCAGCAAGGAAGGGTTTGAAAGCCGCTGGCAGCTTTTTTGGCTTCCTCATATGGCAAGCGTTATCACGCTTGCCATTTTGTTTTATAGCCTATATAATACAGGGGATGAATCCTGCCAACGTAAGCAATTATGACAGAGCCGCGGTAGTAAGGAAGATACCGCTTTTTACTGACCTCCCGCAGGTAGCGCAGAAGATGATAGAAGAGCGCTGCTACATAGCGGAGTACAGGAAGGACCATATCCTGTACCGCGAAGGCCTTCCGGCCGACTCTTTTTATTGCATAGTCTCCGGCCGCGCCAAAGTGTTCGTGAAGACCCCTTCGGGAGAAGAGAAGACCCTCATATTCCTGCACAGGGGCGATTATGTGGGTATCGTATCGCTGCTTACGAACGAGCCACATTCCGCTTCCGTGCAGATGATGAACGACTCGGTCGTGCTCAGGATAGACAAGAAGGATTTCAGCCTGCTTATCAAAGAGATCCCGCAGCTTGCTCTGAAGCTCAGCGAATCGCTCTCCCGCCGCCTCAAGAAGAAGGAATCCAAGCCGAAAGCCGTCTTTGAATCCACGATAATATCGGTCTACGGCCTCGCGAAGAAATCCGGCAGGACAATGTACTCGGTAAACCTCGCCATCGCCTTGGCCTATGAGACGCGCAAGAAAGTCATGCTTCTCGACATGAGCGCCTCGGGAAAGGAATGCTCCTCGATGCTGCGTATCGAGAAAGAACTCCCCTGCGTAGGCATGGGTTACGGCGCGCTGAATTATGACGAGATAAAAGAAAAGATAGTAAAGTATGAGGCCGGAGGCATATACCTGCTCAATGCCGCGTGCGGCCCTTCGTCGCGCATAGAGCCCGCGGCGGCGATATCCCTTTTAAGTTCGATAGCGTCGGAATTCAATTATGTCGTCGTGGATATGCCCGCAGAGATGGATAAATCCGTGTATTCCGTGCTGACGCAGTCCGACCTGATACACATAGTTACCGACTGCGACGAGCATAACCTGAAGGCGACCGGCAAGCTAATCGAGGAGCTCAAGAAGACGGTTAGGGAGCCGGACAAGACGATCAAGGCGATAATAAACGAATTTATCATGACGAATAGTTTCGAAGAGGAAGTGAAGCTCCTCGGGCATAAGGCGTACGCGACATTACCGGACCTCGGCATGCTTGCCGGAATGATGGCTGCCGGACTTCCGCCGGTGCTTGCGGTCCCGGAATGCCTTTATTCGAAGGCCGTGCGCAGGATATCCAGGGAGATCGGCAAGATCCTCGTGGGCCTGGCGCTCGGTTCCGGCGCCGCGCTGGGGCTGGTCCATATCGGGGTGCTGAAAGTGCTCGAAAGGGAAAAGATACCCATAGATTTCATCGCGGGCACCTCGATAGGGGCGGTGGTCGGCGCGTTCTGGGCTTCAGGGATGGATTCGGCCGAGCTTGAGAAGGTCGCGTTGAGGTTCAAGGACAGGAAGATGCTCCTTTCCCTGGCGGATTTTTCGCTTATGCCGCTGCAGGGCTTTATAAACGGCAATAACCTGAAGAGGCTCTTCCGCGAGTACCTCGGCAGGAAGACGTTCCACGATACGCATACGCCGCTGAAGATAGTCGCGAACACGCTGCGTTCGCGCGAGAATATAGTCTTCGACGAGGGAAGCCTCGTCGACGCGGTGCGCGCGTCGTGCTCGATACCGGCGATAATCAAGCCGGTCCGGTACGGCGACGACTTCCTGATCGACGGCGGGACGTTCGACCCTGTCCCGATAGACGTGCTGGTAAAAGGCGGCGCGAAGAAGA